>VBCG01000141.1 GCA_005881895.1 Betaproteobacteria bacterium | reverse complement strand
AACTTCGGGTGGGAAATCGCTCGCTTTTTTTCGTTCCATTGGGTTGCTCCTCCTCTAGAGACGAGCGCGTTAACGCCCCGGCAGCGCGACGCTAAGCCGCGCGGCCACACCCGCAGACGACGGCGTGCGCTATCTCGTTCGCCCGTGATGCGATTCGGGCCACATGGACCCAACGTCACTTTTGAGTTTTTCCGCGCCGAACGGAATGTTGGGCGAGTCGAGTGTCCACGGCAGCATCGGCGCCTGGATTTCAAAGAACGGATGCGGCATCGGGATTTCCGTTCTGAGCAGATTGAGCGAGATGTGCGCCATGCCCCCTTCCAAATGGGCCGAGACCATCAGCGTGACCTCTTTGGCGGCCAACATCCGACGGGCGTGCGATAAACCACGCTCGTCGTTCAGCTCGAACCATTGGATTGAAAGCTCGACAAGCTTTTCGCCGGCCGCGGAAATCAGATCGGCGATTTCGTCTGCACGTTCCTTGGTACGACTGGGTTGCCGTATGGCCACGGTTTTCCTCCGTTGGCGTTTTTAGGGATTACCAACCGCGCGCCGAGGATGCTTGGCGGGGGAAAGGCAATAGCGACGATTGCCTTACGGCGCAAATTATGACCTGACAGCGAAAAGGGCGGAAGGGGCCAGTCCAGGGAGGATCGCCCCCATAACTGGCTTGGCCGTCGCTCGAGAAACCCGGCTGACCAACGCCTGAGTCAGAGTCAGCGTGCGGAGTGGCCCGCCAGCTTCACTTCCACTTTTTCGCGCTCGTCGAGCTTCGCGTAGTAGGTGCGCAGGACCTCGAGCACCTCCGGCCGGCTGAATTCCGGCGGGACAGGGCTGTCTTCCGAGAGCCATTTGCGGAGCTTCGTGCCGGAGACGAGCAAGCGGTCGGCGTCGCTGTGCGGACAGGTTCTTCCAGAAGCCATGCTGCCGCACTTGTAGCACCAGAACGTCCAATCGATCTTGAGCGGCCGTATCTGTAATGCATCCGCCGGAATCTCGTCGAAGATGTGATGCGCGTCGAATGGGCCGTAATAGCTGCCGACGCCGGCATGATCGCGACCGACGATCAGGTGAGAGCAGCCGTAGTTCTGCCGGAAAAGCGCGTGCAGCAACGCCTCGCGCGGACCCGCGTAGCGCATGTCGAGCGGATAGCCCGCCTGGATCACCGTGCCCTGGCGGAAATACTTGTCGACCAGCAGCGCGATGGCTTTGGTGCGCACCTCGGCCGGGATGTCGCCGGGCTTGAGATTGCCGAGCAGCGAATGGACCAGCACGCCGTCGCAGACCTCGATGGCGACCTTGGCTAAGTACTCGTGCGAGCGATGCATCGGGTTACGCGTCTGGAAGGCGGCGACGCGCGACCAGCCCAGGCGCGCGAATTCGGCGCGCGTTTCCGCAGGCGTCATGAAAAGCGCGCCGTATTTCGCCTTGAAGCCACCGTCGGACAACACGGTGATCGGCCCGGCCAGATTCACCTCGCCTTGCTGCATGACCATTCGCACGCCGGGATGCTCTTGATCGGTGGTGCGAAACACCGACTCGCACTCGAGTGCCTTGTCGATCGTGTACTTCTCGGCGACGCTCATCGTGGCGAGCGGCTCTCCACTCTCCGGATCGGTCAGCGCGATGCTGTCCCCGTATCGAATCGCTTCCGCGGTATCCGCATCGACCGACAGCGTGATTGGGATGGGCCAGAAGATGCCCGCCGCCGTCCGATAGTCCCGGCAGACGCCTTTCCAGTCGGCATAGCTCATGAATCCATCGAGCGGAGAAAACCCGCCGATGCCGAGCATGATGATGTCGCCCTTCTCGCGCGAGCTTACGGGCACTTTGCGCAGCGAAGCCGCGCGTGCGCGCTCGGCGACGAGCGCATCGCCGTCAAGCATGAGCGCCCTGAGGGGGCTTCCGCCGTGCGGCGGTACGAGATCGGCCATATTATTCAGGCCGGATCATTGGCGCTTCGCGCGAAGGGAGGCGCGCGCGTGCCGGCGAGCCAGACCCGCGCGAATTGCAGGAACGTGCCCACCAGCTTGGAGCGGAATCTTTCCTTGGGATAGACCACCGAGAAATTGCGAATCAGCGGCGGCATAAGCGGGATCTGGACCAGTTGCCCGAGCTGAATCTCCTTGGCGACGATGACGCGCGACATGATGGCGAAGCCAAGGCTGGTAGCGACGAGGCCCTTCAGCGCTTCGGGGCTGCCGAGCTCGACGACCGTGTTGAGCGAGTCCGGCGGAACGCCGGCCTTTTGCAGGTAGCGGTCGATGACGGCGCGGGTGCCCGACCCTGCCTCGCGGCTGATATAGGGATGCTGGGTGAGCGATGCCGGCAGCGCAAAGGATTCCTTCGCCAGCGGGTGGGCCGGCGCGCACACGACCCGCAGCTCGTCTTCGCAGCAGACTTCGCTCAGCAGCGTGGAGAGATGCGTGTCGCCCTCGATGAAGCCGAGGTCGAGCGTGCGCTCCGCAACGCGATCCTGCACGGCCTCCGAATTACCGACAAACAACATCGGCACCACTTCGGGAAAGCGCGCCTTGAATTCGCCGATCAACTGCGGCAGCAGATACTCGCCGATCGTCATGCTGCCGCCGATCTGCAGCGAGCCACCGACCTGCCCGCTCAAGTCCTTCAGGCGTGCCTCGAGTTCGGCAGAGAGCCCCAGAATGCGCTCCGCGTAATCGAGTGCAAGAACACCGGCCGGCGTGAGCGTAATGCGGCCCTGCGCGCGATCGAACAGGCGCGTGTTGTAGTACTCCTCGAGCTGCTTCACCTGGAAGGTCACCGCCGGCTGCGTCATGAAGAGCGCATCGGCGGCCTTCGTGAATGACAGGTGCTTCGCGACGGCGTGGAAGACCTGCAGGCGACGATCGGCCATAAGCTATTCAACCACAAGAGAGCTTCCCACAATCTGTCCCTGAGACCGTTCACTCGTCACGTTCGCAACAACTCGAAACCCGGGACGATGCGGTGGACCGGCAGCTTCGACATGTTCCATTCACCTGACTTCGCGTCGTATTGAGAGCCGGTGAAGCAGTGCCACTCGCTGTCGTCGAGCTTCGGATAATCGCCGCGATAGTAGTAACCCGGCCACCGCGTCTCCTGCCTGAACAGCGTGTGTCGTGCCACCGACTCGCCCGTCACGATGCGATGCTGCAGCTCCCATGCCCGCTGGAGCTGGTGCAGATTCTCGGCGCCGATGCTCTCGAAGTCCTCGGTGAGCATTTTGAGCAGCTCGAGGCCGCGCTTCAGCAGGTGCTCGCTGGTGACGTAGAACATGCTGTAGCCGCCGACGTACTCGTCCATGATCTTTTCAAGGCGCTGCAGGCCTTGGAGCGGATCGATGTAGCTTGGCGCCACGGTCCCGGCGACGATCTCGTTCCTGCCCACGCGGTAGTGCTCCAGCGGCTTGAAGACCGCTTCCTTGAGTCGCTTGATATGCTCGTCGTCGACCTCGGGCGGTTGCGCCTTATGGTCGATGATGTACCGGACTGCGGCCTTCGCGGCCAGGCGTCCTTCCGTGAACGAGCCGGCTGAAAATTTGTGCGCCGAACCGCCGATCGTGTCGCCGGCGCCGAACAGCCCCTCGACGGTCGTCATCCGGTTGTAGCCCCACTGGTACTCCGCCGGCGCGCAGTCCTCCGGGCCGCTGGCCCACGCACCGGAACACGTCGCGTGCGAACCCATGATGTAGGGCTCGGAGGTCGTGAGCTCGGACGGCGTTTCTTTCGGATCGATGTTCTGCGACGCCCAGACCACCGCCTGCCCGATCGTCATGTCAAGGAAATCTTCCCAGCCGATCTCCTCCTTCTCCCTGGTGTCGAGAACTTTCTGCGTATGCATGTAGATTGGACCCTTGCCGGCCTTGATCTCCTCGAGCATCGCGTGATTGCGCAAGCAGGTCGGCATCGGATGGATATCGACGTAATGCCCCACTCGCTCTTTGATTTCGGGATAGCGATCCTTCTCGTAGAACTCTCCCGCAGCGTTCGTCGCCTGCGATTTCAACAGCAGAAACCAGGCGCCGACAGGACCGTAGCCATCCTTGAACCGCGTGAGAACGATCTTGTTCTCCATCTGCGTCATCTTGGCGCCGGTCGGTATCAGCAGGCCGTACGCCGATGCCGTGCTCCAAGGCGCGTACCAGGTTCTTCCCATGCCTTCGCCGACGGCCCGCGGCCGGTAAATATGCGAGCCGCCGCCCGCGCCCACGATGACCGCCTTCGCTCTGAAGACATAGAAATCCCCGGTGCGAACGTTGAAGCCGACAGCGCCGGCAATTCGGTTGGCGCGCACCTTGTCCATCAGCAGATGCGTCACCATGATCCGGTTGTAGATCTCGGTGGCGGACTTCCTCGCGGCCTCCGCGACGATCGGCTTGTAGCTCTCGCCGTGGATCATGATCTGCCACTTGCCTTCTCTCAGGTACCGGCCCGTCTGGGGGTTCTTGAGGATCGGCAGGCCCCATTCCTCGAATTTGTGCACGGTGGAGTCGACGTGCCGGGCGATGTCGTAGACGAGGTCCTCTCGCACGAGCCCCATCAAGTCGCCGCGTGCGTAGCGCACGAAGTCCTCGGGCTGGTTCTCGCCCCACTGCATGCCCATGTAGCAGTTGATCGCCGAGAGGCCCTGCGCAACGGCGCCGCTCCGCTCGACGTTAGCCTTTTCGACGAGAACGATCTTGAGATCCCGCCCCCAGTACCTCGATTCGTAAGCGGCCCCGCATCCGCCAAAGCCGCCACCGATGATGAGGATGTCCGAATCGACGAACTTGGTTCCTCTGGCCATCGTTAGGCCCTCTTGAGCGTCGGCAGCGCGTCGATGTGCAGCGCCGTGGGCTCGTGTGCGAGCAACTGCGACGTGAGACCGCTCAAATCAGGCGCCTCGTACTCCGATGGTCCCTTAATCGAACCCCACGGCGTGGTCCTGATCGGGAATGTGAATTCTTTTCGCCGCCCGTCGCGATACCTGATCTTCCAGGAGATCGATCCCTTCTCCGGCTCCCTCAGCACTCTGACCTTGTGCCCCAGCGGTGCGAAATCCGCATAGCCTCGAACGTCGATCGCGTTCTGCGAGCATGCCTTCACGCACGAGTAGCACTCCCAGCAGAAGTTGGGCTCGATGTTGTAAGACCGGCGGTAGACGGGATCGATGTGCATGATGTCGGAGGGACAGATATCGACGCAGTCTCCGCAACCGTCACATCGGGTCATGTCGGTGTAAGTGGGCATAGCCGATCAACTCCTGACGATGTACTTCTCAGCAGCCGGGCTGGGGAGGTCCGAGGAACCGTTTGCCTCCTCTACCCTTCTCTGGAATGCGACGGCGGGCTTGAAAAACATGTGGGCCAGTTTGGACCAGGGAACGGAAACGAAAAGCAGCGTCGTGAAGAAGATGTAGAGCGCAAACAATATCCACGTCGCGATTTGATTTGCGTGCGCGGTTTGCACGTAACCCCAAACCAGCGCGAACGCGACGCTCGCCAGAAGCGAACCGATAAACAGGTCGGCCTGCCCGAGGTGGAAAGGCGACGCGCCGTCATAGGCCACGTTCACGCGCAAAAAGAAAAAAAACCACAAACCGCCGACGAGAATCAGCAAGGCGCCTATTGTCCAGAGAGCCGGCAGGATCGCCGGCGTGTGTGCGCCTCCCGCGTAAACAAATACCATCACGACGGTCGTCACCAGGTACAGCAGGAACCCATACATCATCAGCAGATGAGAGATCCGTCTCGGCCATTTACAGAACTCGCCCGAGACTGCCGCCTCCGCGATGGTTGCGATCGCCATGGAAACGGTCTCGCCGCCACTGAGATGTCTCTGTGCAGCAGCCTCGGATTTTTCTTTGCGTCGCGCGAAGAACTTTGCGCTGCCCTTGTGGTGCACGTCGAACAACGTTCCCAACACCACCGCGACCATCATCAGGACGATGTAGACCTGCATGACGAGCGGAGGCCAGAAATCCTCCAGCGCAGCAAATGGATTACTGGTCAACATCATTTGATTACCTCCCTCGCCGATTCTACGGGCGATGCGAGGCTGCCTGCACAAAAAAAGGGCTATGCGGCTATAGAGAGAGTGTATGCAGTTCGAAGTGCATCGCCGCGAGGTCGCCGAGCATCCAGGTGGCGGGCGCGGCCAGGCCGGCGATGGTTCCGGGATTGACGAGCCAGGTGCTGCCGCCCTTCACGGTTGCAACCCGTTCGATGCCCGCTTGGTGGGAATGTCCGCAGCACACGAGGTCCCAGTTGCCGGTGCAGGCCATCGCGTGGCCGTATTCCGGATAGTGAACCACGAAGATTTTTCGCCCGGCGAGCGTCAGGCGCGCGTCGGGGCCGTAGTAATGGAGCAGCCCGCCGCTTGCTCGCGACATGCTGTGCAGTGCAAGGGGATCTCCCATGTTGTTGCCATGGATCACGTGCATCGGCAGTCCCGCGCCCAGCGCCGGCCGCAACGTTTGGGCGCCGATCACATCACCGCAATGCACAACGACCTGCGCACCTTCGGCCGCCGCATCGTTTACCGCGCGCTGGAGGGCCTCGGCGCGATCGTGGCTGTCCGAGACAATGCAGATCTTCACAAGCGCTAGTCTACGGTAGATCGAATCCATCGAGCTTGGCAGACAACTCGGGCGCGCTTGCCCTGAAGTCCAATGTCGGCCACCATGGCTAGACCTTATCCAGCAACCGCATCGGGAGAACTTTCACTGAACGGTTCCGCATGGCGCATACCGACCGTCGTACTCGTTTGCGGCGGGCTCATCCTTCTGCTCGCCATCGGCACGCGGCAGAGCTTCGGCCTGTTTCTGGTGCCGATGTCGCTGGATCTCGGCTGGGGCCGGGAGACATTTTCCTTCGCGATCGCGCTGCAAAACCTGGTATGGGGACTGGCGATGCCGTTCGCCGGTGCAATCGCCGATCGCTTCGGCGCTGCGCGAGTCCTGATTGCAGGCGGGTTCGCCTATGCAGTCGGCCTTTGGATGATGCCCTACTCGACGACTGCACTCGCGTTCGACTTGTCGGCTGGGCTGCTCGTGGGCCTTGGCCTTTCGTGCACCGGATTCGGCGTCGTGTTGTCCGTGGTTGCTCGCGCCTATCCAGCGCACAAAAGAAGCCGCGCCGCGGGTATCGCCGGCGCCTGCGGGTCGTTCGGTCAGTTCGCGATGCTTCCGTGGGGACAAGCGCTGATCACGCACTTCGGCTGGATGAATGCGCTTCTCGTGCTGGGAGCGGGTGCGTTTCTCATGGTGCCGCTCGGCGCTGCGCTCGCCGGTCGCGGTCGCGCAAGCGAGGAAAGCGAACAGCCTATCTCAGCTGCGCTCGCCGAAGCGGCTTCGCATCGCGGCTTCTGGTTCCTGACCTTAAGCTTCTTCGTGTGCGGGCTCCAAACCGTCTTCATGATGACGCACCTGCCGGCCTACCTTATCGACCGCGGGCTGAGCGCCGCCGATGGAATGCAGGCGCTCGCGATCATCGGGCTTTCAAATATCGTGGGCTCCTATGCGGCGAGTGCGCTGGGCGGGCGTTACAGCAAGAAGCTCGTGCTGGCGTGGATGTATGTCATTCGCGCCGTCGCGATCACCGCCTTCATCACGCTGCCCCTGAGCGCGCCAAGCCTGTACGTTTTTGCCGTGGTCGTCGGATCGACCTGGCTTGGAACGGTTCCGCTTACCAATTCGCTGGTCGCGCAGATCTTCGGCGTCAAATATTTATCGACGCTGTTCTCAATCGCGTTCCTCGGCCATCAGCTTGGCTCCTTCGTTGGCGCCTGGATGGGCGGTGCGGTCTTCGATCTCACCGGCTCGTATCTGCCGGTATGGCTCGCGTCGATCGCGCTGTCGGTAATCGCGGCAGCGTTGTGCGTGCCGATCGACGAGCGTGCGATCAAGCGCCTGGCGATACGTCCGGCATGAGATCCGCAGGGCCGCCCCAAGACGTCCATGCGAGCAGGGCGAAGCCGAGGCGCGAAGCGCGCGGCTGCGAGCGTGGGCGGCGGCCGACATGGGGACAGATCGAATGTCGATCTTGAACAAGGAGGCCGCAGAGAATTCCGTCCCCGCGGGGGGCAGCGCAGCGGCGAAGCCGCCAGCGTGGGGGGATCCTCCAAGCGACAACTCGCACAACCGGGAAACGATCAACGCGCAGACTCAGCGCCTCGCCGCGCTCGGCTTCATGGTCGCGGGTGTTTGCCATGAAGTGTCGAATCCGCTCGCGGCGGTTCACTCAATGCTGCAGATTCTGCAATCGAAACGTGGTGTCACGCCCGAGACGCTGGAAAAGGGTCTTGCCTCGATCAGCGCGAATGTCGCTCGAGTGCTGGCCATTACTCGGAAGCTGGGCGATTTCTCGCGCGTGGGCACCGATTCGCCTGCTGCGGTTTGCGTCGACGCGGCGATGGAAGAGGCGCTCGCCTTGTTGCGCCACAGCTCACATGGCGCCGACGTGCATGTGACCTATCGCGGAGCGCCCGACGCGCGAGTGCTGGCGCGGCCGGCCACGCTGCAACAGGTGCTTTTCAATATCGTTCAGAACGCGGCGCAGGCGATGAACGGCGTCGGCGCAATCGACGCCGAGACGCGTATCGAAGACCGCGCCGTTCGCATTCGGATCCACGACGGCGGCCCCGGCATCGCCGACGATGTGCTGCCGCGCGTGTTTGAACCATTCTTCACGACCAAGACGCCGGGCGAGGGAACAGGGCTCGGCCTCGCGATCAGCTACGAGATCGCCCATGAGCTTGGCGGGACCATCCGCGCGTCGAATCATCCGCGGGGCGGCGCTTGCTTCGACGTTGTCCTTCCTTCGATCAGAGAATGAGCCATGACGGCACGGATTCTGTTTGTCGATGACGACCCGGGATTATCCGAAGTGGTCGAGCTGCTGCTCACGGGCGAGGGTTATGCGGTGGTGTGTGCGAGCAGCGTCAAAGCGGGCCTCGAGCGCCTCCGGCGGACGCGGATCGACCTCGTGATCACCGATCTGCGGCTGCCCGACGGCACTGGGCTCGACGCAATCGCCGCGATCCGACGCCTCCGTCCCGAACTGCCGATCATCATGATCACGAGCTTCTCGTCGCTCGAAAGCGCAATCGGCGCGCTGCGCGCAGGCGCCGTGGATTACATCGTCAAGCCTTTCGACAATGACGAATTCCTGCACAGCGTCGCGCGCGCGCTGAACGAGCGCCGCATGACCCGCGAGAACGCGCTCCTCAAGCGCAATCTCAAAAGCGCATACGGTGCGCGTCCGTTGATCGGCGAGAGCCCCGGCATGCGCAAATCGCTGGAGCTGATTCGCAAGACCGCGCCCGCAGACGCCAGCGTTCTCATCCGGGGCGAATCGGGAACGGGCAAAGAGCTCGCCGCGGCCGCGATTCACTATGCAAGCGCGCGCGCCGAAGGGCCGTTTGTCACCATTCATTGCGGCTTGCTGCCGCGCGATGCCCAGGAATCCGAGATCTTCGGCCACGATGCTGACGGGGGCACACTATTCCTGGACGAAGTGACCGAGCTCGCGCCGGCGGTACAGATGAGGCTGCTCGATGTCCTCGAGCAAAGGACGGACGAGCGCATGGCAGGTGCCGACGTCCGTTACATCGGCGCGACGCAACGCGATATCGCGGCCGCTGTCGAGCGTGGCCAGTTCCGCAGAGACCTCTACTACCGCCTGAGCGTCATTTCGATCGAGATGCCGCCGTTGCGTGAGCGCGGCGCCGACCGGCTGCTGCTTGCGCGGTACTTCGCGGAACAGTGTGCGCGCAAGCTGGGGAAGCGCACGCCTCAATTCGACGCCGAGTTTTCTGCGTTTCTCGAAAAGTACGCCTGGCCCGGCAACGTGCGCGAGCTCGCGAACATGATCGAACGCGCGGTAATCCTCGCGGAAGGCGACATCCTGAACGGGCGCGATTTGGCCGAGGTGGCACCCGCGCTGCCGATGGTGCGCGCCGCAGGGCCCTTACCCGGAGGCGCGAGGCCGCTCGCGATCGAAGAATACATCCGCGCCGTCGTCGAGCGCTTCCAGGATTCGTATACCGAAACCGAGCTCGCGCGCATGCTCGGGATCGGCCGCAAAGCGTTGTGGGTACGACGCCGGCAATGGGGCCTCAAGCGCACGCAGAACTCGAATGCGTGACGTTTGTTTCCCAGCGAAATAACGGGTTTCGTTCCGAAACGGTGTGCGGAAAGTGACGGCGCGAGAGCTCTTGCATTCCTGCGCGCGTCTTGTTATCTAGGGCCTGTTCACGCCCGGAGGAGAACATGGCCGAGTCACCGCCCGCCGCAGCGCAACCTGCGCGCAAGAAAGTCACGATCCCCAGTTTGATGGACAAAATGAAGAAGGGCGAGCCCATTGTCCAGCTCGCTGTTTACGACTATGAAACGGCCATCATCGCGGACCGCGTCGGCATCGACATCCTGTGCGTGTCGGACACCGGCGGCATGGTGCTGTTCGGGCACGAGGACACGACTTCCGTCTCGTTCGAGGAAGTGATGTTCATGGCGCAGGCGGTGAAACGCGGATCGAAATACGGCTTACGCATGGTGGATATGCCGTACATGAGCTTTCATCTCTCCGAAATGCAGGCGGTGGATAACGCCGCGAAATACGTCTCGCAAGGCGGCGCAGAAGTCATGAAATGCGAAGGCAACAAGCACCACGCCAAGAACATCGAAGCGATCATCAAGGCCGGGATCCCGGTGCAGGGCCATATCGGCATCACGCCGATGCGCATGCCGCAGCTCGGAGGATTCTTCGCGCAGGGCAAGACTGCGGACCGCGCGAAGGCGCTGATCGACGATGCATGGGCGATGGTCGATGCCGGCTGTTTCTCGATCATGTGCGAGGTAACGACGTCCGAGGTTTGTCAGATGCTCGCCGAAACGCTTCCGGTTCCGGTGATCAGCCTCGGCGCGGGGAACGCTGCGCACGGCGTGCACATCATCGGCTCGGACCTGTTCCATCTTTATGAGAAACATACGCCACGCCATTCCAAGGTCTATACCGATCTCGTGCCGATTCTCGAGAAGGGGCTCGCCGATTATCGCGACGATGTGCGCGCTCGGCGCTATCCCGGTCCTGAGCACACGGTGTTCATGAAGCCTGAAGAGCTCGAACGCTTCAAAGAAATGACCGGCTGGAAGAAAAAGTAATGGCCGTCGCGAGCGCCGAGCGAGAGCTGCTGGCGCAGGCGCCTTTTTTCTCGGGACTTAGCAACACGCAAGTCGAGCGGCTCGCGGTGTTGGGGCACGTGCGCGCGTATCCGCAGGACACGCGCATCTACACGATCGGCGACCCCGTCGACGATTTTTATGTGCTCGCCGACGGCATGGTGCGATTCACGCTCGGCCTCGGCAAGCGCGAAACGTCGGCCGGAGAGTTCATGCGCCGCGGCGACGTGTTCGGCTGGGCAGCGCTCGTCGAGGGATATTCGCGCCGGATCGCGACCGCCTACTGCCTGACTGCGTGTAGTGTCGTCGCTCTCGCGGGGGCAGATTTGCACACGCTGATGGAGAGCGATCACAGTCTGGGCTACGCGGTGATGAAGCGGCTCACCGTGCTGCTGACGAGCGAACTCACCAGCTTCGCTGCAGGCTGATTACTTTTTTCACACTCGCGGTGGTCGCGGCACTCGTGGGGCTGTTCATCGGCGCAGTCGGCGTTGGCGGTGTGCTGCTCATTCCATTTCTCGCAATGCTCGGCGACCTCGGCATTCATGCTGCAGCCGCGACGGCGCTCTTCACGTTTCTGTTCACCGGATTGTTCGGCACGTGGCTTTTTCAGCGTCGAGGCTCGATCGACTGGCGACTTACGCTGCCGGTGTGCATCGGTGCGGTGTTGTTCGGTTACCTCGGAAGCGCGGCCGCGGCGCACATCGCCCCGCAGGCTCTTGCCGTGACGATCGCAGCGATCATCGTCGGCGCCGGCGCTTACGTCTTCGTGCCGCCGCGCGGTCCACTGCGCGCTCCGCGTGACGGCCACCACCGCGGCGACCTTGTGATCCTGGCCTTCATCGGTACGGTTTCCGGATTTGGCTCGGGCCTCTCTGGTGCCGGCGGCCCCCTTTTTTCCGTGCCGCTGATGGTGATCCTCGGCTTCGCGCCGCTCGCAACGGTGGGCGCAAGCCAGGTGCTGCAGATCGTCGCCTCGGTGTCCGGATCGCTGGCCGCGCTGCAAGATGGACGCATTGATTTTGTGCTTGCGGCCTGGGTCACGGGATTCGAGCTTGCGGGCGTCGCGGCCGGCGTTCGCCTTGCGCACGCCGTAAGCCCGAGCGCGCTCCGCCGCGTCGCAGGAGCATTGTGCATCACCGTCGGAAGCTTCATGCTGATGCGCGCATTGTGAACGCGATCCAGCAGCATCTCGCCACTCGACGCGCGGCGGGATTATTCGACTTTTCGTTCATGAGCCTGATCGAGGTCGACGGCATCGCAGCACGCGCGTTTCTCGACCACGCGCAAACGCGCTCGCTTGCGGGGCTGGAGTCGGGGCGCATCGTGTACACGCTGCTGCTGCACGATGATGCACGCGTCTTCATTGACGCCACGTTGTGGAAGCACGCCGAAGACCGCTGGTGGCTGTTCACGGGACGGCGCACCGACATCGACACCATTCAAGGGTGCGCGCTGAGGTTTGACGTACGCGTTCGCGAGCGTTCCGATGAATTCGCGGTGCTGGCGCTACAAGGTTCCACGAGCGGACGTACGCTTGCTAAGCTCGCTGGCGAAGGAGTCGTGCGAGAACTCCGCTACTTTCGCTTTATCGAAGTGTGCCTCGACGGAGTCCGCAGCTTCGTTGGCCGACTCGGTTACAGCGGCGAGCTCGGCTACGAGATCGTGGTGCCCGCCGCCGAAGCACCTTCGCTTCGAAGCGCCCTGCTCCAGCTCGGCGTCGCCGAGTGCGGATTCGACGCCGCCAACAGTCTCCGCATCGAATCCGGCTACGTGTTGTTCGATCGAGAAATCACCGGACGCGAAAATCCGTTCGAGCTTCGACTCGAGCGCCTGGTCGAGCTCGACGACCGCGATTTCGTCGGCCGGCAGGCATTCGTCGGGCTGCGCCGCTTCGAGCCCGCGCAACGGCTCGTCGGCCTAAAGATCGCCGATCGCGCGGCATCATCGCTGCTGCCTCCCGCTCGCGTCACCAGCGAATGCGATTCGCCGATCTTCCGCCGCCGCATCGCACTCGGCTTCGCCGCGCCGAGCTTGAGCGACGGATCGCTCGTGCGGCTCGACGATGGCCGCCTCGCCCGCACGGCGCGACTTCCGTTTTACGACGCTTCGCGCCGTCTTGCCCGCGCCGCGCCGCTTTGAGCCGCGTCGCGACGTGTCATGCGGGCGCGCCGCGCAAGCCCACGAGGGCGAACAGCAGCATGCTCGCCCCCATGACAATGTAAGCGGCGAAGTTGAGCCGCCGCGCCTGCGCTTCGCTTAGTTTTCCCGCCGCTCCAAGCACGGAGGCGCAGACTGCCAGCAGCGCGCCGACCACGGCGAGCGCGACGACCGCTGGTTTGGAAAGAAGCACCTCCATCAGAACAAGCCGACCACTTTTCCATCGACGAGATCGATCTTCGTCGCCGCCGGCACTTTCGGCAATCCTGGCATCGTCATCACATCGCCGCAGATCATGACGATGAACTCAGCGCCGGCGGCAAGTCGCACGTCACGCACGTTGATGACATGCCCTGAAGGCGCCCCGCGCAATAGCGGATCAGTCGAGAAGGAGTACTGCGTCTTGGCGACGCACACGGGGTAATGACCGTAGCCATCGTTTTGCAGCTGCTTGATCCGGTTGCGCACCTTGGTATCCGCGATGACATCGCTTGCGCCGTAAATGTTGGTGGCGATCGTGCGGATCTTCTCCCACAGCGACAGGCTCTCGTCGTAGACGTACTTGAAATCGGCCGGCGTCTTGTCGATCAGATCCGCGACGGTGCGGGCCAGTTCGACTGCGCCCTTGCCGCCCTCGGCCCAGTGCCTGGCGACAATCACCGGCGCTTCATGATGCGCCATCTTTTTCTTCAAGAGCGCGATCTCCGCGGCGGTGTCGAAGTGGAATTGATTGATCGATACGACGCAAGGAAGACCGTAGTGATTGCGGACATTGTTGACGTGGCGCTCGAGGTTGGCGATGCCTCTTTCCAGCGCAGCGAGGTCCTCCTTATTGATCTCCTTGAGGTCCGCCCCGCCGTGGTATTTGAGCGCGCGGACCGTGGCGACAATCACCGCGGCATGCGGCCGCAGTCCGCTCTTGCGGCATTTGATGTCGACAAATTTCTCGGCGCCCAGATCGGCGCCGAAGCCGGCCTCGGTCACCACGTAATCGACGAGCTTCATCGCGCCGCTGGTGGCGATCACCGAGTTGCAGCCGTGCGCGATGTTTGCGAACGGACCGCCGTGGATGAACGCCGGATTGTTCTCGAGCGTTTGCACGAGATTGGGGTTGAGCGCGTCCTTCAGCAGCACCGTCATCGCGCCGTGCACGTCGAGATCGCGCGCGTGCACCGGTCTCTCATCCCGCGTGTACGCGCACACGATATTGCCGAGGCGTTTCTTCAGATCCTCGAGCGAGGTCGCGAGGCAAAAAACCGCCATCACTTCGGAAGCCACGACGATATCGAAGCCGTCGTTCCGCGGATAGCCGTTGGCCGTGCCGCCAAGGCCCACGACGATTTCGCGCAACGCGCGGTCGTTCATGTCCACGACACGGCGCCAGACTATACGGCGTATGTCGATGGCGAGCTGATTGCTGTGGTAAATGTGGTTGTCGATCGCGGCGGCGAGCAGATTGTTGGCAAGCGCGATCGCGTTGAAGTCGCCGGTGAAATGCAGGTTGATGTCCTCCATCGGCACGACCTGCGCATAGCCGCCGCCGGCCGCGCCGCCCTTCATTCCGAACACCGGTCCCAGAGAAGGCTCGCGAATGCAAATGACCGCCTTCTTGCCGAGTCGGTTCAGCGCATCGCCCAGTCCCACGGTCGTCGTGGTCTTGCCTTCGCCGGCAGGCGTAGGGCTGATGCCGGTGACGAGAATCAGCTTGGCGTCCTTCCTCGGCTCGAGCGAGTCGAGGTACTTAAGCGACACCTTCGCTTTGTAGTGGCCGTAGGGTTCGAGGTGCTCCTCGGCAATGCCAAGCTTTTCGCGCGCCACAGCGGAGATGCGCTGCAGCTTCGCGGCCTGTGCGATTTCGATATCCGACGGCATGGACCTCTCCTCAGGTCAAAATCGGCTGCACAACCCGATTACTTTGTCGTGTCCTCGCTCGCCCCTCGCTGTACGGCTTGTACTATCTCGGGGCTCGCTGCGGGCCTTCGCGTACTCGGGTTGTTCGCCCCATTTTGAGATTATTGGTGACTGGCGCGTTTCAGGTACGCCTCGACGAAATCCGCAGCGGCTTTTGATCCGCGCGAGAAAGAGCGCATCGCCTCGGCGTGCAAGATGGAGAGCGCCTGCTTTTTGATGTCGTTGGCGCGATCATTCTCGACCAAGTCCGCGAACTTGCGGGGGCGCGGCAGATCGACCTCGATCACCGCGCGCACCTGCGTTGGACTGTTGCACATGACGAGCATGCGATCGGCGAGAAACACCGCCTCGTCGATGTCGGTCGTGACAAAAAAGTTCGTGCGCCGATTCTCCTCGTAGAGCCGCGCGTAGTACTCCCACATCAGCTCTCGGGTCATGGCGTCCAAGCCGCGGAACGGCTCGTCCAGGATCATCACCTTGGGATTGTTGACCATCGCGCGGGCCAGCTCCGCTCGCCGCTGCATTCCGCCGGAGAGCTGGCCGGGATACTTGTCGCGGAAGTCGTGCAATCCGACTTTTGCGAGCAGAAACTCGGCAAAGGCGATGCTTTCGCGCGTCAGCTCGCCGCGCGCGCGAGGCCCATAGAGGATGTTCTCCCACGTGGTCATCCACGGGAACAACGCTGTCTCCTGGAACAGCACGAGCCGGTCGCGGTTCGGCCCGGCGATCGGCGCGCCGTCGAGCAGAATCTTGCCTCGCGTAGGCTGCTCGAACCCCGCGAGCAGACGCGTGAGCGTCGATTTGCCGCAGCCCGACGGTCCCACCATCACCGTGAGCTTGGCGCGCTCGATCGTGAACGAGCAGTCATGCACAACCTCCTTGCGCAGGTGGAGCGCGCCGTACGATTTGCTGACTCCCTGGACCGCGATTTCTCCAGGGACGATTGCAGGACGAGAAACCGCCATATGGCTCATCGCGCCTTCAACCATGGCGTCGCGTAGCGTCCGAGCCAGCGCAGCAGTCCGCTCGAAGCGAACCCGGCAATGCCGATCGAGATCATGCCGACGACGATCTGCTCGTAAGAACCGCCGACGTACGAATTCCAGATGAAGAAGCCAAGCCCACCGCCCGAGCCGATGGTGCCGCTCGCGCCGCCGCCGGAAATCATCTCGGCGGCCACGACGACTTCCCAGGTAATGCCCATGCCGACCGCGGAGCCGACGACGATCGACGGCAACGTGCCGGGCAGGATGATGCGCCGGAAGATGTCCCAGCGCGACGAGCCCATCGATTGCGCGGCCTGGAAATAGCGCACGTCGATCGAGCGCGCACCGCCCAGCACGTTAATGACGATCGTGTAGAACGCACCGAGGAAAGTGATGAAGGTGATGGCGAGCTCCTGCGTCGGCCAGAAGATGATGGACGCCGGCACCCATGCGAGCGGCGGAATCGGCCGCAACACCTCGAAGACCGGAAACGCGACCCAGCGAGTGATCCGACTCACGGCAAGCACCAGACCGAATGGAATTCCGATGATCATCGCGGCGATGAAGCCGCCCATCACGCGGAAGAAGCTCATGTACCAGCTTTGCCAATAACCTTTCTGGCCGAGCACTTGAATCCACGATGCGAGTACGGCAGAGGGCGCCGGAATGGCGCCAACCCACGGCAGATAATCCTTCTTGAATCCGATCATCCCGAGAATGTTCTTGAACGGCGCGAAGAACTCCGGCGCCATCCACTGCTTGGAACGCGCGCCGATTTCCCAGAGGATCAAGAACACGAGGATCGCCGCCACACCACGCCAGAAACTGCGGTCGGTGACTATCGTGGCAAGGCGCCCTGCTAACACCGTCAGCCCTCTTTCTCGCCGGCCTGGAAGGCCTTCAGTGCTTCCTC
>VBCG01000140.1 GCA_005881895.1 Betaproteobacteria bacterium | reverse complement strand
TGGATATACGGCAGCTTGAACTGCGCGCCCACCGCCAATTCTTCGATCATGAACTGAAAGTCGTAATCGCCCGATAGCGCGACGATGCGCCGCGTCGGATCCGCCGCGCGCACGCCAAGCGCGGCGGGAATCGTCCAGCCGAGCGGCCCCGCCTGACCGCAATTGATCCAGTTGCGCGGCTTGTAAACGTGGAGGAACTGCGCGGCAGAGATCTGCGACAGTCCGATCGTCGTCACGTAGCACGTGTCGCTATCGTCGAACGCGCGGTTCAGGCATTGGTAGACGCGCTGCGGCTTCATCGGCACGTTCTCGAAGTTCGTCTTGCGCAACATCGTGCGCTTGCGCTCGGCGCACTGCGCGATCCATTCGCTGCGATCCTTGAGCTGGTCGGCCGCTTTCCATTCCTTCGCGACTTCGACAAACAATTCCAGCGCGGCCTTCGCATCCGACACAATGCCGAAGTCCGGCGCGAATACGCGTCCGATCTGGGTGGGCTCGATGTCGACGTGCACGAACTTGCGGCCCTTCGTGTAGACCTCAACCGAGCCCGTGTGGCGGTTCGCCCAGCGGTTGCCGATACCCAGCACGAAATCGGACGCGAGCATCGTCGCGTTGCCGTAGCGATGCGACGTCTGCAGGCCGCACATGCCGGCCCACAGCGGGTGGTCGTCGGGGATCGTGCCCCAGCCCATCAGCGTCGGAATCACCGGCACGCCGGTCGCTTCCGCGAACTGCACCAGAAGGTCCGACGCATCCGCATTGATGATGCCGCCACCGGCGACGATCAGCGGCCGCTCGGCCTCGTTCAGCATCGAAAGGGCTTTCTCAACCTGCTTGCGCGTCGCCTTCGGCTTGTAGACCGGCAATGGTTCGTACGTATCCGGATCGAACTCGATCTCGGCCATCTGCACATCGAACGGCAGGTCGATCAGCACCGGGCCGGGGCGGCCGGAGCGCATCACGTGAAACGCCTGCTGGAACGCGCGCGGGACCTGCGCGGGCTCGAGCACCGTCGTCGCCCATTTTGCGACCGGCTTGGCGATCGCGGTGATGTCGACCGCTTGGAAATCTTCCTTGTGCATCCGCGCGCGGGGTGCCTGGCCAGTGATGCAGAGGATCGGAATCGAATCGGCGGCGGCGGAATAGAGCCCGGTGATCATGTCGGTGCCGGCGGGACCCGAGGTGCCGATGCACACGCCGATGTTGCCGGCGGCGGCGCGCGTGAAACCTTCCGCCATGTGCGACGCGCCTTCGACGTGGCGGGCAAGAATGTGGGTAATGCTTCCGCGGGCCTTTAGCGCAGAGTAAAGCGGGTTGATCGCGGCGCCGGGCACGCCGAACGCGGTTGTGACGCCTTCGCGCTCGAGCACGTGCACGGCGGCGTCGATGGCTCTCATCTTGGGCATGGCAATCCTCCTGCAGCATTCGGAAAGGTGAAGTCCTTTCCTCGATGACGGCATCCTATAATCGATTCCGACGCACGATAAGAGCACGCGGATGCATCTTATTAAATACCTGCTGTATCGGATCGCGTGGACAAGCTGAAGCAGATCGAGGCGTTCGTCGGGGCGGTGGATACCGGCAGCCTGGCACGGGCGGCGCTGGTCGCCGACGTCACGCCCGTGATGATCGGGCGGCGGATCGACGCGCTCGAGAAGCGGCTCGGTGTGCGCCTGCTGCTTCGCTCGACGCGTCGCCTCGCGCTCACCGAACAGGGCAACGTCTACCTCGAGTATTGCCGCAAGTTGCTCGCCGACCTCGAGCATGCCGACAACCTGATTTTCGAGGGCCGGCACACCGCCGCGGGGCACCTGGTGGTATCGGCGCCTGCAGCGTTCGGCCGTAAGCACGTTGCGCCGCACGGTCCCTCTTTCGTCGCAAAGAATCCCGCGGTGGAGGTGTCGTTCAACCTTAACGATCAGGTCGTGGATCTGGTGCGGCTCGGCTTCGACATGGGCGTGCGCATCGGCGGTGCGATCGATCCGACGTTCGTTGCGGTGAGGCTCGCGACGAACCGCCGCGTCGTATGCGCAACGCCGCCCTATTTGAAGCATAACGGCGTCCCGCGTACGCTCGACGACCTCGCCGGCCATAACTGCCTGGCGTTCAACATTCAGGGCGGACAGCTCGGCGGCTGGCACTTCCGCATTGGCGACAAGCCCGTGACCGTGCGCGTTTCAGGCAATCTCGACTGCAACGACGGCGAGCTGCTGCATCGCTGGACGACGCAGGGGCTCGGGCTCTCCTGGCGGTCGACGTGGGAGATCCAGGGGGAGTTGAAGCGCGGCGAACTCGTGACTGTCCTCGACGAGTTCGCGCTGCCGTCCTACGACATCATGGCCGTATATCCGCAGCAGCGGCACGTACTGGCGAAGGTGCGCTTTTTCATCGAGCACCTGAAGCGAACATATTCGGAGCCGGACTATTGGCTCAACGCGAGCTAGCAACTACTCCCGGCCCGCGGCGTCAGTCAGCGTGGCGACGTCGTCCTGAATCGCATACGCTTCGTCGACACCGGTGGGCGCCGTTTCGGCAAGCGCCTTCAACGGCGCGCGCGTCCGATGCGCACGGACGAGTTGATCGGCGGCAGCGATTACTTGATTCGATGCTTTCATGAAAGATCGTCCTCGCGGATACAATACTCCCGCTCGCGTCCACATGGATGAGGAGTATCCCGTTTGGACTATCCACGCGACCTGATCGGCTACGGCGCAAACGTTCCACGTGCCGACTGGCCGGGCAATGCGCGCGTTGCCGTGCAGTTCGTCCTGAATTACGAAGAGGGCGGAGAAAGTTGCGTGCTGCACGGCGATCAGGGGTCGGAGCAATTCCTGTCGGAGATCATCGGCGCCGCCGCCTATCCGGCGCGGCATCTGACGATGCGCGCCGCCGCGGCGCAGGGCGAGCCGGCGTGGCAAGCGCGCTGGGAGCGAGCGGTGGAGCATCTGGGCGTGCCCGTGCATCGCATGCCGAGCGGCGCCGGGCACGATGCAATGCAGCTGCACGAGGTGATGCCGCAGGCCATGCTCTTCATGCGCGGCCTGAACGCCGGTATCAGTCACAACCCGCTGGAGGCGATCACCAACGACGACACCGAGTTGTGCGTGCGTGCCTTCCAGAACCTTCTCGATGAACTGGCGACGGCACCGTCATAGCGCTCGCCGGGCAGATCGGGAATGCCGCGGCGCAGCGCGCCGCCGTGACGACTGCGCCAGATCAAACTTCCGACACGGCGAACATCGCCGCGAGATCGGGTGCCGCCCGCGTCTTTCCGGTGAGGTCGAGCTGACCCTCGAGGCTCGTGAGATGCGCGGTCATTGCCGTCATCGCTGCGTGCGCGTCGCCGCGCGCAATCGCCTCGACGATCCCGGCGTGCTCGTCGTCCGAGCACGCGCTATCGCCGCTCGTCGACTTGTGTGCAAGAACGACAAGTGGCGTGCGTGCGATGAGCTGATCGAGGAATTCGGCCAGCACGCCATTTCCCGCGAGCCGCGCGAGCTCCCGATGAAACGCGAGCGACAGCTTCAATCCACGGCGCGTCTCGCCTCGAGCGTAGGCATCCTGCTCCTGGCGGGCATGCGCGCGGAGCGCCTTCACCCCCTCGCGCGATGCCGCGCGCGCGACACACTCGACGATGGCCGCCTCGACGACCCGGCGCGCGGCGAACAGATCGCGACTCTCGTCGATCGTCGGGCTGGCGACGACGGCCGCGCGATTCGGGCGTAGCGCGACGAGCCGGTTGTACGAGAGTCGTGCGAGCACCTTGCGCACGACGGCGCGGTTGACGCCAAAGGCATCGGCCAACGCGACCTCCTTGAGCTTCGTGCCCGGCTGCAGCCGATGGTCCAGCACTGCCTCGTAGATGCGCGCGAAGATCTCGTCCTCGCTCGGGGCGTTTGCGGGACCGTGTCGGGCCGCGGCCGCGCCGCTGGCGCGGGACACCCTCGCACTGCCCGCAGCGCCGTTTGCTTTCGATTTACGAACGCTCATCTCAAAGTAAAGTTGTCATCAGAACAGGGACCATATTGTTAACACGTTAGCGACGCAGATGCAAGCAACTCACGGGGGAAATGATTCGCATGACCGGTAATCGGTCGGAGGGACGCGGAAGCGAGCGATCGCGGGGGCTTTGCCAAACAGTGTTAACATGTTTTAAAATTCCTGTTGACACGATTGCGCCACGAGTGCAAGATTGAGTCTTCGATGGAAGGAGCATCCATGGGGCGGCTTACCACCCACGTGCTTGACACCGCGCAAGGCAAGCCCGGGGCGGGCATCCCGCTCACGGTACTGCGCCTCGAAGGCGAGCGGCGCCGCCAGGTTGCGGCAGCGATGACGAACGCCGACGGACGCGTCGACCGCCCGCTGCTCGATGGCGAAGCGTTCACGTCCGGCATCTACGAGATCGTGTTCGCCGTCGGCGAATATTTCGCGCGCACGGGTGCGGTGGTCCCGAACCCACCCTTTGTCGGCGACGTCGTGCTGCGCTTCGGTATCGCCGACGCGACCACGCACTATCACGTTCCGCTCCTCGTCTCGCCGTGGAGCTATTCGACGTACCGGGGCAGCTGACCGGTGATCAATCGGTTGCAAGGAGGCGGCATGGCAGCGATCAGGCGCAAGACAACGGCGACGAACGGGACCGTACGGTTCGTGCTCGACGGCGAAGTGGTCGCCGTCGACCACGTCGATCCGACGCGGACGGTTCTGAACTTCCTGCGCGAAGACCTCGGGCGCACTGGCACGAAGGAAGGTTGCGCCGAGGGCGACTGTGGCGCGTGCACGGTCGTGCTGGGCGAACTCGACGGCGCCGCCGTGCGCTTTCGCGCGGTGAACGCCTGCATCCAGTTCGTCCCGACACTCGACGGCAAGGAACTGATCACCGTCGAGAGCCTCGAGCACGCCAATGGCGCGCTGCACCCGGTGCAGCAGGCGATGGTCGACTGCCACGGCTCGCAATGCGGCTTCTGTACGCCCGGGTTCGTGATGAGCCTGTTCGCGCTCTACAAGTCGGCAAGCCGCCCTTCACGCACCGATATCAACGACGCGATCGCCGGGAACTTGTGCCGCTGCACCGGCTATCGACCGATCGTCGAGGCCGCCGGACGGATGTACGAGTACGGCAACGGCACGCGCAAGGCAGACGAGAACTGGATGAACTGCTCGTTTTCGTCGCTTACCGACCGCCAGCCTTCGCGCAGCGAGCGCGACATGATCGAGCGGCTGCGCTCGATCCAGCGCCGCGACATGCTCGCGCTCACAACCGGCAATCGGCTGTACTTCGCGCCGGCGCGCGTCGCCGAGTTGGCGGACATTCGCGTGGCGCACCCGGAGGCGCGCATCGTCGCGGGCGGCACCGACGTCGGCCTCTGGGTAACCAAGCAGCACCGCGACCTCGACAAGGTGATCTACGTCGGGAATGTCGCCGAACTAAAGCAGATCGCGTTGACGGACACGCACATCGAGATCGGCGCGGCGGCGAGCCTGACCGACGCGTTCGCCGCGCTCGTCGGCGACTATCCCGAGTTCGACGAGCTCTTCCGCCGCTTCGCCTCGCCGCCTATCCGCAATGCCGGCACGCTGGGCGGGAACATCGCGAACGGCTCGCCGATCGGCGACTCGATGCCGGCGCTGATCGTGCTCGGCACGACGCTGGTGCTGCAAAAAGGCCCGCGCACGCGCGAGCTGCCGCTCGACGAGTTCTACGTCGCATACCAAAAGACGGCACTCGAGCCGGGCGAGTTCGTCCTGCGCATCCGCGTTCCGAAGCCGGACGCTGCGGCGCACGTGCGCTCGTATAAGATCTCGAAGCGCTTCGACCAGGACATCTCCGCGGTATGCGGCGGTTACCGGATCGCGATCGAAGACGGCGTCGTGCGCTCGGCGCGCGTCGCTTACGGGGGAGTTTCGGCGATTCCGAAGCGGGCACCAGCATGCGAACGCGCGCTCGTCGACCAGCCGTGGAACGAGGACACGGTGCGCGCGGCGATGGCCGCACTCGATCGCGACTACACGCCGCTGACCGACATGCGGGCGAGTGCGGCGTACCGCAAGCTGGTGACGAAGAATCTGCTGTACCGGTTCTGGGTCGAAACGACCGGGCAGTACACGGCGACCCGCGTGCTCGAGAGCTTCGCATGAGCGCTGCAGGGCCGCCCCGAGGCGCGAATTCCGCCCACTGGGGGGCAGCGCAGCGGCCTCATTGGCCACTGAGGCCGCAAGCGTGGGGGGATCACACAAGCACGGCGGGCCAAGCCGAAATATGAGCGAGATCATGGACCAACGCGTCAATGGCGGCGTGGGCGCCCCGATTCCCCATGACAGCGGACATCTCCACGTCAGCGGCGGTGCGCTGTACACCGACGACATTCCGGAAATCCGCGGCACGCTGCACGCAGCCATCGGCGTGAGCGAGCGAGCGCACGCGCGCTTGAAGTCGGTCGACCTCACGAAGGTCGCCGCCGCCCCCGGCGTGGTCGCGGTGATCACGGCGAAGGACATTCCCGGCAAGAACGATTACGGCCCCGTCGTCGCCGACGATCCGATCTTCGCGACCGCACTCGTTCAGTATCACGGCCAATCGTTGTTCGCCGTCGCCGCGAAGACCGTCGAAGAGGCGCGCCGCGCCGCGCGCCTCGGCGTGATCGAATACGAGGATCTGAAGGCGAACCTGACCGCCGAGGCGGCGCTGAAGGACCAGTCGTTCGTGCTGCCCACCGAGCGGCTCGTGCGCGGCAATCCCCGCGCCGCGATCGCGACCGCGCCGCATCGGCTCGCCGGCAAGATCCGCATCGGCGGGCAGGACCAGTTCTATCTCGAAGGGATGGTCGCGTACGTGGTTCCCAGGGAAGACGGGACGATGCTCGTCTACAGCTCGACGCAGCACCCCGGCGAAGTGCAACACCAGGTTGCGCACGCGCTCGACCGGCCGGCGAAGGACATCGTCGTCGAATGCCGGCGAATGGGCGGCGGCTTCGGCGGCAAGGAGAGCCAGCCAGGACTCTTCGCCTGCGTGGCCGCGCTGCTCGCGCAGAAGACTCGGCGGCCGGTCAAGCTGCGCGCGGACCGTGACGACGATATGATGATCACCGGCAAGCGGCACGACTTCGTCACCGAGTACGAAGTGGGATTCGATGACGACGGCCGCATCCTCGGCGTCGATTTCGTGCTCGCTGGCCGCTGCGGCTATTCGGCTGACCTCTCCGGCTCGATCAACGACCGCGCGATGCTCCACAGCGACAATTGCTACTACCTCGAAAACGTCAGCATCCTGTCGTTCCGCTGCAAGACCAACACCGTCTCGAACACGGCGTTTCGTGGCTTCGGCGGCCCGCAGGGCATGATCGGCATCGAGGCGGTGATCGACGACATCGCGCGCCACCTCGACAAAGACCCGCTCGACGTGCGCAAGGCGAATTTCTACGGCGTCACCGAGCGCAACGTCACACACTACCGGCAGACGATCGTCGACAACGTGATCCACGACATCGTGGCCGATCTCGAGAAGAGCGCCGATTACCACGCACGCCGTGAGGCACTCCGCGCGTTCAATGCGAAGAGCCCGTTCGTGAAGCGCGGCATCGCGCTGACGCCGGTCAAGTTCGGCATCTCGTTCACCGCTACGCACCTGAACCAGGCCGGATGCCTGCTGCACGTCTATACCGACGGCTCGATCATGCTGAACCATGGCGGTACGGAGATGGGACAAGGCCTGTTCACGAAGGTGGCCCAGGTCGTCGCCGAGGAGCTTTCGGTCGACATCGGGCGGATTCGCATCACGGCCTCCGATACCAGCAAGGTGCCGAACGCGTCGGCGACCGCCGCATCGTCGGGTTCGGATATGAACGGCAAGGCGGCGCAGGCGGCGGCGCGCGAACTCAAGGCGCGGCTCACCGCGTTTGCCGCCGCCCATTTCGGTATGGCGCCCGAAACCGTCGCGTTTCGCAAGAACCAGATCCACGTGGGCGATCAGACGGTGTCATTCAACGAGTTGGTGAAGCTCGCCTACTTCGCACGCGTGTCGCTATCGGCCACCGGTTTCTACAAGACGCCGAAGATCGGCTACGACCGCAAGACATGGAGCGGCATGCCGTTCTATTACTTCTGCTACGGCGCCGCCGTATCGGAGGTGGCGATCGACACGCTGACCGGCGAGAACCGATTGCTGCGCGTCGACATCCTGCACGACGTCGGCAAGTCGCTCAATCCGGCGATCGACATGGGGCAGATCGAGGGCGGCTTCGTCCAAGGAATGGGCTGGCTCACGATGGAAGAGCTGTGGTGGAACGACAAGGGCAAGCTGATGACGCATGCGCCGTCGACGTACAAGATCCCGGTCGCGAGCGACGTGCCGCCGCAGTTCAACGTCCGCATCTACGAATCGGGCATCAATGCCGAGGATTCGATCTTTCGCTCGAAGGCGGTCGGTGAGCCGCCGCTGATGCTGGCGATTTCGACCCTGCATGCGATCCGCGATGCGATCGCGTCGACCGCCGGTTACGCGCTGTCGCCGAAGCTCGACGCGCCGGCGACCGCTGAAGCGATCCTCATGTCGATCAACGAACTTGCCACACGGCGCGCGAAAGTGACGGCGGCTGCGAAGGCCGCGGTCCCGGCGTGATGGAGACGAAGATGGGCGATTGGCTCGACACGCTTGTGCAGCTGCGTGACGCTGGGCAGGCCGCGGTGGTCGTCACCGTCGCATCCACCAAGGGCTCGGCGCCGCGAGAGGCCGGCACGAAGATGATCGTCACGGCCGACGGCATCCACGGCACGATCGGCGGCGGCCATCTCGAGCACAAGGCGATCGCGATTGCGCGCGACCAGCTCGTTCGCAACGCTGAGGGCAGCGCGCTGCACCGGTTCCCGCTCGGTGCGAGCCTCGGCCAGTGCTGCGGCGGTCTCGTCAACCTGCTGTTCGAACCGGTCGTCGGTCACATGGCATGGCTCGACGCGCTCGCTGGCGCGCGCCGCGAAGGGCGCGATGCCGTCGTCGTCACGGCGGCGAACGGTGACGCGAACGCCGGCAAGCTCGTCGTGACGCGCGAGGCCG
The DNA here is from genome assembly GCA_005881895.1 of Betaproteobacteria bacterium. Classification (GTDB taxonomy): domain Bacteria; phylum Pseudomonadota; class Gammaproteobacteria; order Burkholderiales; family Casimicrobiaceae; genus VBCG01. The sequence continues at coordinate 8,265 of VBCG01000140.1, read as the reverse complement.
TCGCTGGCTCGCTCGGTGAGCAACTCGATCGCCCTGCACGCGAGCTCGCGCGCACGCTGCTAGCGGGTGACGGCGCGCCGCAATTGCTCTCGCTCGAAGGCCGGGCGTTGTACGTCGAGCCCGTTCGCGCGATCGATTTCGCAATCGTACTGTTCGGGGCCGGGCACGTCGGCCGGGCGCTCGTGCGCGCACTCGGCGACTTGCCATGCCGCGTCACGTGGGTCGACGAGCGCGCCGAAGAATTTCCGCGCGAGATCCCGCCCAACGTGACCGTCGTCTGCGCCGGTGCACCCGAGGAGGAAGTCGACGCGGCGCCCGCGGGGGCGTACTTCCTCGTGATGACGCACAGCCACGCGCTCGACGAAATGCTCACCGAGAGGATCCTGCACCGCGCCGATCATGCCTACTTCGGTCTGATCGGCTCCGTCACGAAGCGCCGTGCGTTTGAACGCAGGATCGAACGGCGTGGCCTGCCCGCCACCCGCTTCGCGACGATGACCTGCCCGATCGGAGTCGCCGGCATTCCGGGCAAGGAACCCGCGGCGATCGCGATCGCCGTAACCGCGCAGTTACTGCAGGTGCGCGCCCGCGCGGTCGCAGCGAACGGCGTCAGCGCCGCGCGTCGCGCCTGACGCAAACGCGTCTATCAAGACAGCCGCACCAGGAGACACGCATGCCGACCGCAATGCAGGCGGCAACGCCCACGAGTCCACGCATCGAATTGCGCGGCATCACCAAGATCTATCCAAGCGTCGTCGCGAACAAGGACATTTCGCTGTCCGTCATGCCGGGCGAGATTCACGCGGTGCTCGGCGAAAACGGCGCCGGCAAGAGCACGCTGATGAAGATCGTCTACGGCGTTGTCAAGCCCGACGCCGGCGAAATGCGCTGGGAAGGCCAGCCGGTCGTCGTCGCGAATCCCGCGCATGCGCGGGAGTTGGGCGTCGGCATGGTGTTCCAGCATTTCTCGCTGTTCGAAACGCTGACGGTCGTGGAGAACGTCGTGCTCGCGCTCCCGGGCAAGCCTCCACTCGGTCCGCTCGCCCAGCGCATCACGGAAGTCTCCGAGCGCTACGGGCTCCCGGTCGATCCGCGCCGGCTCGTGCATTCGCTGTCGGTCGGCGAGCGCCAGCGCGTGGAGATCATCCGCTGCCTGCTCGTCAATCCGAAGCTGCTCATCATGGACGAACCGACGTCCGTGCTGACGCCGCAAGCGGTGCGCAAGCTCTTCGAGACGCTGCGCCAGCTCGCGAGCGAAGGCTGCAGCATTCTCTACATCAGTCACAAGCTCGACGAGATCCAGGAGCTCTGCACGGGCGCGACGGTATTGCGGGCGGGGCAGGTGACCGGTCATTGCGATCCAAGGCAAGAGACGCCGAAGACGATGGCGCGCATGATGATCGGCAAGGACCTCCCGCATCCGCAGCACGGCGCGCCGAACGTGCGCGAACCGCGCCTCGTGCTCGCCGGATTGAGCCGCGCATCACCCGATCCGTTCGGCACCGATCTGCAGGACATGCACCTGAGCGTGCACGCGGGCGAGATCGTCGGCATCGCCGGCGTGTCGGGCAATGGCCAGCAGGAGCTCCTCGCCGCGATCTCCGGTGAGGAACCGCTCACCGAGAAGCACCCGATCCTTCTCTGCGGCGAAGAGGCCGGGCGCATGGAACCCGGCGCGCGACGCGCGCTGGGCCTCTGCTTCGTTCCCGAGGAGCGGCTCGGGCGCGGCGCGGTGCCGCGGATGTCGCTCGCCGATAACGCCCTGCTCACCGCGCATCGCCAAGGCTATGTGAAGAACGGCCTCGTCCGGTTTGCCGCCGTCGAAGCCTTCGCGCGCCAATGCATCGATGGCTACAACGTCAAGTGCGGCGGACCGCAAGCCGAGGCCAAGAGTCTTTCCGGCGGCAACCTGCAGAAGTTCATCGTCGGCCGCGAAATGCTGCAGCAGCCCAAGGTGCTCGTCGTTGCGCAACCGACGTGGGGCGTGGACGTCGGCGCCGCCGCGTTCATCCGGCAGAAGATCATCGATCTGCGCAACGAAGGCGTGGCGATCCTCGTCGTGTCCGAGGAGCTCGACGAGCTGTTCGAGATCAGCGATCGCCTGGTCGTGATCGCAAAGGGCCGGCTGTCGCCGGCGAAGCCGATCAAGGAAACGAACGTCGAGGAGATCGGCGTCTGGATGAGCGGCATGTGGCCCGATGCGGGCGACGCCGAGCATCGTTCACCTGCGCACGAGGAGGCCCACCATGCAACTCAAGCTTGAGACGCGCGCTGAGCCGTCGCGATTGATGGGCTGGCTCGCGCCGCTTTTTGCGGCCGTGCTGACGCTCATCGCCGGCTTCATCCTGTTCTCGGCGCTCGGGCGCAATCCGGTGCAGGCGTTCTACACGTTCTTCGTGTACCCGATCCGCGACCTGAACGGCGTCGCCGAGCTGTTGCTGAAGGCTTCCCCGCTGATGCTGATCGCCGTCGGCCTTGCCTGCGGCTATCGCGCGAACGTGTGGAACATCGGCGCGGAGGGGCAATTGACTCTCGGCGCGATCTTCGCCGGCGGCGTTGCGCTCTACTTCTACAACAGCGAGAGCCCGCTCGTGCTGCCGCTGATGATCGTCGCGGGCGCGATCGGCGGCATGCTGTGGGCGGCGATTCCGGCGTTCCTGCGCACGCGCTTCAACACGAGCGAGATCCTCACGAGCCTGATGCTTGTCTACGTCGCGGTGCTCCTCCTGAGCTACCTCGTGCATGGGCCATGGCGCGATCCCCAGGGCTTCAACTTCCCGCAATCGCGCCAATTCACCGAGTCGGCGCTCTACCCGATGCTGATATCCGGCACGCGCCTTAACGCGTCGTTCCTGCTGTCGATCGCCGCGATTGCCGTGGGTTACCTGTTCCTCAATCGGAGCTTCCTCGGCTTCCAGATGCGCGTGGCGGGACAGGCCGACGCGGCGGCGCGTTACGCGGGTTTCGATGCGCGCCGGATGGTCTGGCTCGGCCTGTTGATCGGCGGCGCCACCGCAGGTCTCGCGGGAGTTGGTGAAGTCGCCGGACCGATCGGCCAGCTGCTGCCGTCGGTGTCGCCGGGCTACGGCTTCGCCGCGATCATCGTCGCCTTCGTCGGCCGGCTCCACCCGGTCGGCATTCTGCTCGCAAGCCTTTTGATGTCGCTGCTCTATCTCGGCGGCGAAGCGGCGCAGATGGGCCTCAACCTGCCGTCGGCGATCACGGGCCTGTTCCAGGGGATGCTGCTGTTCTTCCTGCTCGGGTCCGACGTGTTCATCAACTACCAGCTGAAGCTCGTGCGCGCATCCGCACCTGCCGCGGTGGCGCCGCTGGGGGCCACATCGTGATCGACACTCTCGTTCCGATTTTCGCGGCGACGATCGCCGCCGGCACCCCGCTCGTATTCGCCGCGCTCGGCGAGCTCGTGACCGAAAAAGCTGGCGTGCTGAACCTCGGCGTGGAAGGCATGATGCTGATCGGCGCGATCGCTGGCTTCGCGACCGCGGTGACCACGGGCAATCTGTGGCTCGGCACGGTGGCAGGCATGGCCGCGGGCGCGGCGATGTCCGCGATTTTCGCGGTGCTCACGTTGAACCTGATGGCGAATCAGGTAGCCTCGGGCCTCGCGCTGACTCTGTTCGGCCTCGGTCTTTCCGCATTCGTCGGCAAGCCGTTCGAGGGCGTGTCGCTGTTGCGCGAAGGCGCGCCCAGCTTGCCGCTGCTCGGCGATCTGCCGGTGCTCGGACCGATCCTCTTCCGCCAGCACTACCTGGTCTACGTGTCGTGGGCGGTGTTCGCGGCCGTGAGCTGGTTCCTGTTTCGCAGCCGCGCGGGCCTCGTGCTGCGCTCGGTCGGCGAGTCCCCCGATTCGGCCCACGCGATCGGCTACCCGGTGATTCGCATCCGCTGGCTCGCGACGCTATTCGGCGGCGCGCTTGCCGGAGTGGGCGGTGCGTTTCTCGCCGTGTTTTACGCGCCGATGTGGGTCGAAGGGATGGTGGCGGGACGCGGCTGGATCGCGCTCGCGCTGGTCGTGTTCGCGACGTGGCGGCCGGCGCGCGTCATGGTCGGCGCATATCTCTTCGGCGGTGTGACGATCGCGCAGTTCTTCGCGCAAGGCGGCGGCATCGCGATTCCAGCGCCGTTCCTGTCGGCGCTTCCCTATCTCGCGACGATCATCGTGCTCGTGGTGATCTCGCGCAATGTCGCAACCATCCGGTTGAACTCGCCGGTTTCACTGGGACGGTCGTACCGCCCCGATTGATTGATCGACCCACAACGCATTTCATCAGGAGGCACAGATGAACACGCAACGCATCACCCGCTGGGCGTTCGCCTTGGCGGTAGGCACGGCGCTCGGCTCGCTCGCAGCGGGACCCGCCGCGGCGCAGGCCCCGCTGAAGGTCGGCTTTGTCTATGTGAGTCCGATCGGCGACGCCGGCTGGACGTTCCAGCACGACCAGGGTCGCAAGGAGATGGAAAAGGCGCTCGCGGGAAAGGTCGAGACGAAGTACGTCGAGAACGTGCCGGAGGGGCCCGATGCCGAGCGCGTGATTCGCGAATTCGCGGCGAACGGCTACAAGCTCGTATTCACGACGTCGTTCGGCTACATGAACCCGACGATCAAGGTCGCGCAGCAGTTCCCCAACACCGTGTTCCTGCATGCGACCGGCTACAAGACCGCCAAGAACGTCGGCATCTACAACGCGCGCTTCTATGAAGGCCGTTACCTCTGCGGCGTCATGGCAGGCAAGATGACCAAGAGCAACGTGGCCGGTTACGTGGCCGCGTTCCCGATCCCCGAGGTCTTGCAGGGCATCAACGCCTTCACGCTCGGCATGCGCAGCGTTAACCCGAAAGCCGAGGTCAGAGTGATCTGGACCAACTCCTGGTACGACCCGGGTCGTGAGCGCGAGGCTGCGAACACGCTGATTTCGCAGGGCGCCGACGTGCTTACGCATCACACCGATTCGACCGCCGTCGTGCAGGCCGCCGAGGAAAAGGGCAAGTACGCGTTCGGCTATCACTCCGATATGTCCAAGTACGGGCCGAAGGCGGAGCTGTCGGCCACGACGCATCAATGGGGCGCGTTCTACACGAAGGTGACGCAGGAGGTGCTCGCCGGCACGTGGAAAGGCACGAACGTGTGGGGCGGCATCAAGGACGGGATGATTAAGCTCGCACCGATCAACGCGGCCGTGCCGAAGGATGTCGTAGAACTCGTTGCGTCGAAGGAGAAAGACATCGGCGCGGGCAAGCTGCATCCGTTCACTGGCCCGCTCAAGGACAACGCGGGGAAGGAACGTCTGGCCGCCGGGCAGACGATGGGCGACGACAAGCTCGCGGTGATGGATTTCTACGTCGAGGGGGTTCAGGGAACGCTGCCCAAGCAGTGAGTGCGCGTTGTCGCGACGAACCCGCGCGCGCTTGCGCACGGCGTTCGTCGCGACGACCGACGCAGCACCTGAACGCCGGATGACGCGACAACAATGACTTGACTTTGAGATGGAAGCATATCTGCTCGACTGGGCGAATCTCCTCGTCCGCTGGCTGCACTTGATCGCGGGGATCGCGTGGATCGGCGCGTCGTTCTATTTCGTGATGCTCGACAATTCGCTCACAACGCCGGCGCGTCCCGACGACGCGAAGCGCGGCGTATTCGGCGAACTGTGGGCCGTGCATGGCGGCGGCTTCTACGTCAGCCAGAAATTCCTGACCGGCCCCAAGGGCGAGCCGCTCACCGAGAACCTGCATTGGTCGAAGTGGGAGGCCTACACGACGTGGCTCTCCGGCATGGCGCTGCTCGCGATCGTCTACTGGTACGGCGCGAATACGTATCTGATCGATGCCAGCGTCCTGGCGTTGACACCGGCGACCGCGATCGCGGCGAGCATCGCGACGATCGTGGCCGGATGGCTCGTCTACGACGGGCTGTGTCGCGCACTGGAGGGCCGCGAGACGCTGCTGGCCGCGCTGGTCTTCGTGTTTGTCGTCGCCACTGCGTGGCTCCTGTTCCACGTGTTCTCGGCACGCGCCGCCTATCTGCACGTGGGCGCCATGATAGGGACGATCATGGTCGCCAACGTGTTCTTCCATATCATCCCCGGCCAGAAGCGCATGGTCGCCGACATCCGGGCCGGGCGCGACCCGGACCCGCGGCCGGGGATCATCGGCAAGCAGCGCTCGGTGCACAACACGTACTTCACGCTGCCGGTGCTGTTTACGATGATCAGCAACCACTATCCGATGACGTACAGTCATCCACACGGCTGGCTGGTGCTCGCCGTCATCATGGCGGCCGGCGTGCTGATCCGGCAGTTCTTCGTGCTGCGGCATCGCGGAGACGTGAAAGCGTGGTTGCCGGCGGCCGGCGTTGCGCTGCTCGCCGGCGTCGCCGTCGCGCTGGCGCCGAAGAGCGGCGGCGAAGCGGGCTCGAAGGTCGCATTCACGCAGGTGCGCGCGATACTCGATCAGCGCTGCGTCGCGTGCCACGCGATGCAGCCGAAGCAGGAAGGCTTCGCGCAGCCGCCAAAGGGCATCGTGCTTGAAACCAATGATCAGATCGCCGCGAACGCCGCGAAGATCGCCGAGACGGTCGGTAACCGCTACATGCCGATCGGCAATCTGACGCAGATGACCGATAGCGAGCGGGCGACCGTGTCCGCCTGGTTCGCGCAGGGCGCGCCGACGAAATGAGCGGCGCCGGGCCGTCCCAAGCCGCGAATTGCTTCTCCTGGGGGCGGCGCAGCGGCCGAATTGGCCAATGAGGCCGCAAGCGTGGGGGGTCCGAGCGTCGCGGCCAGGCAGCCCAACGAACGTCGGCGCGATCAGGGTTAAGGTGTTTCTATGAAGGGCACCGGGCGGCGGGCGCTTCGCGCGGAGATCGTCCACCTCGTCGACGATCCGGTCGTCGCAGGCGATCGTGCGCACGAGCATTGGTCCGATGGCCTGCTCGTGCTGGCGGACGGCAAGGTCGAGAGCTGCGGTGACGCGCCAACGCTGCTCGCCACGCTTCCCCCCAATACCGAAATCATCGATTACTCGGGGAAGCTGATCGTCCCAGGCTTCATCGACGCGCACGTCCATTACCCGCAAACCGACATCGTCGCGGCCTACGGCGAAAAGCTGCTCGAATGGCTCACGCGCTACACGTTTCCAACCGAGCGGCGGTTCGACGATCCCGCCTACGCCCGCGAGGTTGCCGACTTCTTCCTCGCGGAGCTGTTGCGTAACGGCACGACCACCGCCGCGGTGTTCGCGACCGTCCATCCCGAATCGGTCGACGCGTTCTTCGCGTCGGCTCAGGCGCTCGGCGCGCGGATGATCGCGGGCAAGGTGATGATGGACCGCAACTGCCCGCCCGACCTCTGCGACACCGCGGAAACGTCATACGAGGACAGCAAGGCGTTGATCGAGCGCTGGCACCGGTGCGACCGGCTGCTCTACGCGGTAACGCCGCGTTTCGCGCCGACGTCCACCGAGCGCCAGCTCGAGCTTGCCGGGCGCCTGCTCGACGAGCACGAGGGCCTCTACCTGCAATCGCATGTCGCCGAGAATGCCGACGAGGTGAAATGGGTCGCGGAGCTCTATCCGTGGAGCCGCAGCTACCTCGATGTCTACGATCATTTCGGCCTGGTGCGCGAGCGCGCGCTTTACGCGCACTGCCTGCACCTCGATGCCACCGATCGGGATCGCATGGGCGCGACTGGCGCCGCGGCGGTGTTCTGTCCGACGTCGAATCTGTTTCTTGGCAGCGGACTGTTCGATGTCGATGCTGCGCGTCGACATCGCGTGCCCGTCGCCGTCGGCACCGACGTTGGCGCCGGCACGAGCTTTTCGATGCTGCGCACGCTCGACGAAGCCTACAAAGTTGCGAACCTGCTGCACCATCGGCTGTCGCCGTTCGCAGCGCTTCATTTGGCAACGCTCGGCGGTGCGCAGGCGCTCCGGCTCGACGACCGCATCGGCAACTTCGCGCTCGGTAAGGAAGGCGACTTCGTCGTGCTGGATTTCGCTGCAACGCCGCTCCTCGCGCGGCGAATGCAGTCTGCGGCGACGATCGATGAGCGACTGTTCGCGCTGCTGATCCTGGGCGACGACCGCTGCGTTGCGGCGACGTATCTGATGGGTGAACAGCGGCACGCGCGCGACAACGCGTTCAAGTCATCGGCCGATTTGGCGATCTCAGGCTCGCACAATCAGCACCGCGCCTGACGCGACGGCGAAAACCAGCACGAATACCGCAGCAACCGGATTTGCGCAACC
>VBCG01000193.1 GCA_005881895.1 Betaproteobacteria bacterium | reverse complement strand
GACCCAAATGGCGCACTACGTTGATGGATTCGTTGTGCCGGTGCCGCGTAGCAAGCTCGATGCCTATCGACGCGTGGCGGAGCATGCCGGCGAGATCTGGATGGAGCACGGCGCGCTCGAGTACTGGGAATGCATCGGCGACGACGTGAAGCCCGGCAAGCTCACGTCGTTTCCGCAAAGCGTGCAGCTCAAGGATGACGAGATCGTCGCATTCTCATGGATTCTCTACAAATCCCGTGAGGACCGTGACCGTATCAACGCCGAGGTGATGGAAGACCCCCGCATGAAGGACATGATGGACCCCGCGAAGATGCCGTTCGACGGCAAGCGCATGTTCTGGGGCGGATTCAACAGT
>VBCG01000192.1:443-7376 GCA_005881895.1 Betaproteobacteria bacterium | reverse complement strand
CATGCCCGGCGAAAAGAGCCCGAGCGGCGTCGTCACGGCTGGCGGCGCGAAAGCGGCGTGGTTCAAGGACAGCGAAGGCAACATCCTCGCGATCATCCAGAACGCGTGAGCACGGCTCCCTTATGTTAGCGAGCCCGCAAGAGCGCGCAATGTCTGTTGCGGGTTCGCGTCGATCGGCTCGCCGTGCGAAACGAGGATGCGCTTTAGCGCCTGCATGTCGGCCCATTTCAGCAACTGCGCCCGTAACGCGTTCGCATCCTTGACGAGATTCCACTTCACTACTTTCGGAATCTGCGCTGATCTACCGGCAAAGCCCGCGAGACCCAGCAGCCAGCCGCCGATGCCCGACGCATCGCGGATGTTTCCGACGAGGTCATTCAGCACGAGCGTTGCACCGTTGCGAGTACGCACGACGAGTGCCGCCTCGCGATCGTGCGTCCCGGCCGCAGTCACGAACTGCACATTCGGGTCGCCGAAGTTCGGTGCCGTCGTGTCGACGGGTACAACCTTCTCGACCTTCGCGCGCGACCCGATGGGCGCGACAACCTGCACCTCCGGGTAGCGGTCTTTCCACGCCTTCGCGTCAAGCCGGTGGTGGTCGTTCGGCACGATCAGGAACGCCGGGCGACCGAATGCTTCCAGCTTGGCCATTTCCGTTCCGCCCAGCGCCATCGCGCTCCACACGACGAGCCGCGAATCGCTCAAACGAATGACGGTCATGCGTCGCGGGAAGCTCCCGATTGGCATCCGGATCGGGCCGACAACCGATAGCATGCCGTCGTCGATCTCCGACAGCTCGCCGTGTGGTCGTACCTTCCAGCTTGGATGGGGCTGGGTCATGCGCTGCGCGAGGTCCGATGCCCTATCGCGCCATTCCGAGGGCCGTCACGCCGTGGCGACGCTTTTAACCCGGCTCATCAACGCCCGCTTGATTTCACGCACTCTTTTCGCACGCTGAAATTTGCGAATGGCACTGGACGCAGGAATCGCGCGCATTCGCGGCGACCGTGCCAAAGCAAGCCCGCCGAGGAACGCGATGAGCACGACCGCGCTCGTCAGCGCCAACGTCGCGCCCGGGAATGAGCGCACGGCATTGACAGCGATCTCGTCGGCGCGCGAGCCGGCGAGCTCGAAGCGTCGTCGCGTCATCTGGGCGCCGAGCTCGTTTAGCCTGTCGCCCAGAACGCGTTCGGCATCGGGCAGCAAGGTCGTTTCCTCGTCCGCCACATGCCGCATCACATCGCGCATGAGCTCCATCACCGTGCTATCGAAGGCCTGATCCTCGGGCTGCAATTCACGCAGTCGCGCGATCAGGCGTCGCATCTCGTTATGCTCCGGGATGCTCTTGTCGACGAGGTCGGCATCGTATCTGCGCATCGCCGGATAGAAGATTTCCTCCTCAAGCTTGGCGTGAATCTCGAGCGCGGCGCCTAGCGTGTCGACAAGCGTTCGCTTCTTGTCGGCAGGCAAGTCGATGCGGTACGAGTGGAATGTCGACAGCACATGCGCATGGTCCGTTTTGATCATCGTCGTCGCGCCCGGCGACAATCGCAACACCATCGCCTTCATATCAGCCTCCTTTCAGCGATCGGACGCCGCGTGAACGGTAATCGTTTCCGACTGCACCGAAAAAGCGCTGCAGCGTCCGCTTAACGCATCGACATCAGGGGCGGGCCGCGGTTCAGTCGTCTGGGGACCTTGGATGATTGCGCGATCGAGCATTATCCTGCGGCGCATGGCCCGTCTACCCCGCTTTTTCGTCCCTGATGTGCCGCTGCACATCATTCAGCGGGGCAATAATCGCGATGCGATCTTCGGCCGCCCCGCCGATTTCGTGTTCCTCTATGAACGCTTGGTGCTGGCAGCGCGCGTGCATGGCGTTTCGGTGCACGCGTATGTCCTGATGACAAACCATTTGCATCTGCTGGTGACGCCGAGCCTTCCGGCCAGCGTGCCGAAAATGATGCAATCACTCGGCCGCATCTACGTCGCATATTTCAACGGGCGTTATGGGCGAACGGGCACGCTGTGGGAAGGCCGCTACAAGGCTGCGATCGTCGAACACGAACGCTATCTTCTCTCGTGCATGCGCTATATCGAGAGCAACCCGGTGCGTGCGCGGATCGTGGAGAGCCCGAGCGAATATCGCTGGTCGAGCTTTCGCGCGAACGCGTGCGGCGGCGTCGACCGGCTGATCACGCCGCATCCTATCTACGACGCGATGGGTGACTCCGCAGACGCACGGCAGACGGCGTACCGAGACCTGTTCGGATCCGCGATTCCGGAAGACGATGTGTCCGAAATCCGAGACGCCACGCAGAACGCGTGGGCACTCGGAAGTCCGGCTTTCCGGCGCAAGATATCGCTTCTCACCCGCCGGGCACATCGCGTGCGAATGCGCCCGTCGCCGAAAACCTCGGTTGATGAGGGAGTGGAGTCTGACCCTATGTGCGCGGCGGCAACCGAGAGGGAGTCTGACCCTCTTTAATGCCAGTATGCGTTGTACGCGTCGCTCATCCGCTCTTCCGGCGTCGCACGAAAGTAGTTATCCAGCCAGCGCAGGAATGCGGATGGCCTGGCGCTGTCTTGATGCGAAGTCGTTTCGCTTGCTTGGATGCGCGGATACGATGCCATCGACCACGAGGCGCTGGAAGGAAAACGGGGTCTCATCGCGATGCTCCTTGTCATTGGCGCGCTGACGGCGATGATGCCGCCCGGCCGTGAGCATCTTTACGGCTGATCAGAAAAATGGCCAATCGTTTGTTTGGATGCGAACGATAGGCGTTCCCGATACGCGTGCGCTCACGCCTGCGGTCCCCACGTTCCGAGCGTATGGATCTTCTCGGCGCCCACAACGAACGTCGGTCTGTCGGGCGCGGGTGGCGGACGGTCGAACAAAGTTGGCGCGACCGCTGCGAGCCCCGCACGCGTCTCCGCATCAACGTGGCGCAATGCATCCGCATCGACCCACAACGGCACGCCCCGCGCAACGCGCGCGTAGATTCGTCCCGTCGACGCATCGGCGAAATTGGTCTCGGAAAACCGCTCGACGCACTGGCGAAGGAATTCAACGTTCTGCTCCGGCGCAAGCTGCGACCGGTCGCGGTACAGCGCCTCCGGCGAAGTGGCGTCGATTTTCACGCGACGATAACGGTCGATGTCCAGTAGGCATTTGACGTCGAGCACGTTCAGCGTATCGTTCCATCCGAACGCCGCCGTGCGCGGTCGCTGGCCGAATGACACGCTATTGTCAAGAAACTCGAAGTGGACGCGCTTGTCGGCGCGCTGGACCCATGTGAAGAAGAGCTGTGGCATCCCAGAGTACGCCTCGACCGCGTGCGCGAGCAGATCATCGACTGACTTGTAGCGACCGAGCTCCTCGCCGCGCTTCCACGCCCGCTCGACGATCGACGCAGGCGGCGTGATCAGGAAGAACAAATAGACGACATGGCCAAAGCGTGTGAGCAGATTGCTTCCCGGTTCGTTGGAGTCGGGTGCAAAGCTGTCGAATCGGAATCGGTCGATCAACAGATGCGGCACGATGCCGCGCAGAGCCTTGCGCGCGATGTACTGATCGAGCTTGCGGTCAACGATCGCAAGCTCATCGCCGGCGAACGCGCCTGCGTATTTGTAATGCGGACCGAGCGAGCCGTAGTCGATGAGCTGCTTGCGCCATATGTCGGGGCTGATCAGCGCGAACTCGCTCCAGGCGACGCCGATGTAGCCGGCAAGCGATCGTTGCAACGGGCGGATCGTGCTTTTCCCCGACGCCGACGGCCCTTTCGTGTTCATGACGACCGGCCGTTCCTGGCTCGGCAACAACTGGTATCCCTGTTCATGCACCGCGGTCGCTATTAGCGGGTCGATCAGCCGTCCGATCGCCTCCCCCGCTACCTGATTGCACGCGACATCGACGGCGATCGAGGCGACGAAGTCGCGGCTTCCCCACATCTGTCCGTGGCGCGCGTAAAGTGCAGACACAACTTTCGCGAGGGCAAAAGAGGCCGCGCGCTGTGCGTCGTCGCCAATATCGGCTGCGCGCCGCCAATGGTCGATCAGCCGGAGGCCGCGATCGGAATCGCCGTCGAATTGAACCGGCACTTCGCGTCGCCGCGCGAACAGCGCGCGCAAGCCCATCATCCGCTGCTTTCGTGGTGGCGCAACCGACGGCGTGAACAACAGATCGATTTCGGCCTCGACGCGCGCTGCGATGTCGGTTCGCAACGCGTCGTAAGCGGCGATTATCGACGGCATCCGCGGCTCGATATAGCGGCCGAGAATGACCCGCGTCATCTCGCGAAAATTGATCCCGAGGTCCTCGATTTTTGGACCGTCTGGAACCGATAGGTCGGCGGTAATTCGCACCAGCAGTTCGTGCAGCGCTAGGCGCTGCGGGCGAAACGCGACTACGTCGGTCACGTCGAGGCCGGTCAGATCGCTCAGCTCTTCGGCATAGCGCGCATCGGTGTAGACGTTGTCGGGACGCAAAATCGTCGCGAGGGCCAGAAGCTCACGCGGCAGCGGCGAGCGGATGCCCGGATTCCAGGGCCCGAACGCGGATTCGGTGAAATCGAGAGCGGCGCTCAAAAATGCAAGCCTACGCGGCTGTCGCGCGATTACGTTTTAATTCGTGGCGGAACGCGTGCAGTTTTACCGTGCTGCGCGCCGCTCGGCCGCGTTCCCTTATGCGCGCCGAAATGCGTGATCGCCTCGATCAGCGACGCTCCTTCCTTCAACAGGAACTCCTTGAACGCCGAGGCGACGGGCGGCAATCGCTTGTTGCGCCGGTGGACGACATACCAGTTGAGCATCACGGGAAATTCTTGCACATCGAGCACGACCAGGCTGCCGACCTGACGCTCGAGCGCGACTGTGTGCGCTGACAGAAAGCTGATCCCCATGCCGGCGATCACAGCTTGCTTGATCGTTTCGGTACTCTTCAATTCCATCGCGATGTTGATCGTCGAAAGCCGGTCGCCGAAGCTCTCGGCCATCGACGCGCGCGTGTCCGATCCGCGCTCACGGACCAGGAAAGGCTCACGCAGGATCACGTCCATCGGAATTCGCCGCTTGTTCGCGAGCGGATGGCTCCGCGCAGCGACGATGACGTAAGGATGCGGCGAGAACGGCTCGTTCACCGTGTCCATGTCCTCCGGCGGCCGCACCATGATCGCGAGGTCGGTCAGGTTGTCAGCAAGCTGGTGCAACAATTCGGCGCGGTTGTGAACCGTCAGATTGAGGATCACGCCACGATGTCGGCGCGCGAATTCCGCAAGCAACGTCGGGAAAAAATAGTCACCGGCGCTGATGACGGCGACATTGAGCTTGCCGCCAGCGACGCCCTTCAACTGCTGCATCGCTTGCTCGGCATCGCGGAATTGCTCGATGACCGCGCGACTGAAGCGAAGCATTTCTAGTCCGGCGGGCGTCATATACGTCTTGCGTCCGAGCTGCTCGAACAGCGGCAGACCGGCATGCGATTCGAGCTCTTTCACCTGGGTGGACACGGCCGGCTGCGTCAAATGCAGCTCCTCTGCCGCCCGGGTAAAGCTCAAGTGGCGGGCCACCGCTTCAAACACTTTCAGCTGACGCAGCGTCGCGTTTTTCATCGGTCAGCGAGGCGGCATCGGGCGATCCATAAGATGCAGTGTATGCCAGAGATAAAAAACTTCAACTATTGCTAATGGCCGCGCGTGTCTAATATCCGACCCACGCTACGCAACACGTTAATCAGACCAAACAAAACCGCTGTAGCAACTACGGCGAGTCGCGATAGCTCACCGCATTTCCGAATCCTGCAGGCGGCATGAACGCCTGCAATGTCCCTTGGAGGAAAGATGACTACGGAAGCCGATGCCGGCACGTTGAGCAAGATCGCGACGCGCCCCGCGTCATATCGCTGGATGCAGCTGTTCATGGGCATCGTTTGCATGGCGATGATCGCGAATCTGCAATATGGCTGGACGCTGTTCGTCAATCCGATCGCCGACAAATATGGCTGGACCAAGGCGGCGATCCAGGTCGCCTTCACCATCTTCGTTCTGACCGAGACTTGGCTGGTGCCGATCGAAGGTTATCTGGTCGACCGCTTCGGCCCGCGGCCCGTCGTGATGGTCGGCGGTTTGCTGTGCGGGATCGGCTGGGTGCTGAACTCTTTCGCGAACTCGCTTGTGCTGCTGTACGTCGCTGCCGGCTGTGAGCGGCATCGGCGCCGGCGCAGTGTATGGCACGTGTGTCGGCAACGCGCTCAAGTGGTTCGCCGACCGCCGCGGCCTTGCAGCGGGCCTTACCGCGGCGGGCTTCGGCGCCGGTTCGGCGCTGACGATCCTGCCGATCACCGCAATGATCAAGACAAGCGGCTACGAGTCGGCGTTCCTGTATTTCGGCATCGGTCAAGGACTGATCGTCTTTCTGATCGCGCTCGCACTGACCGATCCGCGCCATGTCGTCAGCGCGACACTCAAGAAGAAGGCCGCGACGCCATCGACGCACGTCCAGCAGACGCGCCGCGACTACCGCCCGCTCGAAGTGCTGGGCAGGCCGGTGTTCTGGGTGATGTACGTGATGTTCGTCCTCGTGGCGGCCGGCGGGCTGATGGCGACCGCGCAGCTCGCGCCGATCGCGAAGGATTTCAAGATCATGGATGTGCCGGTGAGCTTGATCGGACTCACGCTGCCGGCGCTCACCTTCGCGCTCGCGATCGACCGCGTGCTGAACGGCTTTACGCGTCCATTCTTTGGCTGGGTGTCCGACAACATCGGCCGCGAGAACACGATGTTCATCGCATTCGCGCTCGAATCGATCGGTATTCTCGCGCTGTATAAGTTCGGCCAGGATCCGGTGCTGTTCGTGATCCTGACTGGTCTCGTGTTTTTCGCATGGGGCGAGATCTACAGCCTATTCCCTTCGACGTGCGCCGACACGTTCGGCTCG
>VBCG01000192.1:0-425 GCA_005881895.1 Betaproteobacteria bacterium | reverse complement strand
GCACGGCGTCGCTACTCGTTCCGCTGTCGAGCATCCTGACGGCGATGACGGGCAACTGGCATGCGGTATTCATCGTTGCGAGCGTCATGAACGCGGCCGCGGCGCTGCTGGCGTGGTTCGTGTTGAAGCCCATGCGGCGCAACCAGATCGAAGCGGCGCGCGTGCAGGGCAACGCCGAGGTCGACGGCAACCTCATCGCGAACTCTGCCGCCTAAGCGTAAACAACTCAGCCGCCTTTCAACGGAGCACGCAATGTCTGTAATTACCGCAGCGCGGCCCGCGTCGATGACCGCTGACGACACACAGAAACAGAAAACCCGGGACGCCAACGTCATCTCCGGCGGTCATCTTGTCGCGAAGGCGCTGAAGGCGGAGGGTGTTGATAACACGTGGAAGAACCTCTGCGCGACGTTTTGCACCGCGTA
>VBCG01000180.1 GCA_005881895.1 Betaproteobacteria bacterium | reverse complement strand
TGCCGCATCTCTTCAAAGCGCGTGAACGCGCGCCCGCGGATGAATCGATCTGGTGGATGCTGCGGGCAAGTCTTTTGCGCCTTGGCCGCCACGAGGATGCGCTTGCTGACTTTCTTCGCTTTGAGCCGTATCCGGCGCGGGCGGCGCGCCGGATGGGCGGCGTGCAACGCGAGGAGCGCGCGGTTGCGGCGGCGCTGTCTTACCCGTATGCACGTGGAGATTCGGAGCTTGTCGCCGAGGCAGTGGGGCACATGCAGTATCACGATGTGTCGCGCGAGTCGCTGCTCGAGCTCTACCGCACGTACGACCGTGTCGTCCGCGCCGAGTTGGAGGCAGCCGGTGACGCGCTCCCGCTCGCGCCTATGACGCCGCGTAAAATCGCGAATGACGATCGCCGCATTCGTATCGGATATCTGTCGGCCGATTTCCGGCAGCACGTCATGGGCGAGATCCTCGCGCCCGTGCTTGCGCTACATGACCGCTCCCGTTTTGAGATTCGGCTCTACTCGATCGCGCCGGCGGCGAACGAAGACGCGCTGACCGAACGGCTGCGCGTGGCTGCCGATGATTTCGTATGCCTTTCCGACGACGACGATCCCGCGGCCGCGCGCAAGATCGCCGCTGACGATCTCGACCTGCTGGTCGAACTGATGGCGCATTCGGCGTATTCGCGTCCCGGCATCATGGCGCGGAAGCCGGCGCGCGTCGTCGCCACGCACCTCGGCTCGCACGGCGCGCTAGGGCTCGCTAGCGTCGACTACAAAATCACCGACGCAGTGGCCGACGTACCCGAAAACGCGGCGTTTCAGCTCGAAGCTCTGTTGCCATTGTCCGTATGCGTGTTGCCGCTACGGGCATTTCGCGAACCGATTGCGCGTACGTCTCGCGCTGAGCTCGGCATTGCGCCCGACGCGATCGTTTGCGCGACATTCGTCGCCGCGCAGAAGCTCTCCCCGCGCTGCTTGGCGCTATGGCGGGAGTTTCTGGCGGCCGTCCCGAAGGCCATGCTGCTGTTTTCGCCGCAGCGCGATGACGATCGCACTGCGCTTGGCCGGCGGCTCGAAGGCTTCGGCATCGCCGCGAGCCGTGTTCATTTCATCGCGTACGAAATGCAATCGCTGCACGACCGCTACGCGCTCGCCGACTTGGCGCTCGATACGTTGCCGTACAGCGGTGGCGACACGACCGTTGCCGCGCTGTCGGCCGGCGTCCCCGTGGCGACGCGCATCGGGTCGCGACACGCAGAGCGGATGTCGGCGAGCATTCTCGTGCACGCCGGGTTGAACGCGCTCGTTGCCGATTCCGATCAGCGTTACGTCGAGCTCGCGATCCGCCTTGCGACCGATTGCGCATTTCGATCGGCGCAGCGAGACGCGATTCGCCTTGCGTTAGCGCGTTCCGCGCTAACCGATCCCGCCGTGTACGCGCACGCACTCGAAACCGCGTATATTCGCGCACTTACCGAAAAGCATCTTCAGCCTTTTTGACATGCATCTGCATATTCTCGGCATCTGCGGCACATTCATGGGTGGTATCGCGGCGATCGCGCAAGCGGCGGGCCATCGCGTGACCGGTTGCGACGCGAATGTGTATCCGCCGATGTCGACGCAATTGCAATCGTTGGGCATTGCGCTCACCGAAGGATTCGGCTCCGAGCAATTGCAAGGCATCGCGCGCGGCGCCGACGTGTTTGTCGTCGGCAACGTTGTCTCCCGCGGCAATCCGCTGATGGAGGCCGTGCTGGACGCCGGACATCCGTATATCTCCGGCCCGCAATGGCTCTACGAGAACGTACTGCGCGATTGTTGGGTGCTGGCCGTCGCGGGAACGCACGGGAAAACGACAACCGCCGCAATGCTCGCTTGGATACTCGAGCGCGCCGGCCTCGATCCTTCGTTTGTGATCGGCGGTGTACCGCTCGATTTCGGCGTTTCGGCGCGCCGCACGCGCTCGTCGTTCTTTGTCATCGAAGCGGACGAATACGATACGGCGTTCTTCGACAAGCGCTCCAAGTTCGTTCATTACCGTCCCCGCACCGCGATTCTCAACAATCTCGAATTCGACCACGCGGACATTTTTCCCGATCTTTCCGCGATCGAGACGCAATTTCATCATCTGGTCCGCACGGTGCCGTCGAATGGCCGATTGATCGTCAACGGCGGTCAGACGAGCATTGCCCGGGTGCTGGCGCGCGGGTGCTGGAGCGAAGTCGAACGCTTCGGCTTTGCCGAAGTGCCCGGAACCGACCAGGATTGGACGATCGCAGTCGATGGATCGATCCTGCTCGGCGGCGCGGCGCAGGGCACACTGACGTTCGCCGAGCGCGGACGCCACAATCAATTGAACGCGGCGGCGGCCATTGCGGCCGCGCGGCACGTCGGCGTTCCCGTCGCGCAAAGTCTCGCGGCGCTTGCTTCATTTCGCGGCGTACGCCGGCGGCTCGAAACGCGCGGCACCGTTCGCGGCATCACCGTCTACGACGACTTCGCGCATCATCCGACCGCCATCGCGACAACGATCGATGGTGTGCGCCGCGCGGTCGGCGCTTCGCGCATCCTCGCCGTGCTCGAACCTCGCTCAAACACGATGAAGCTCGGAACGATGAAGGCAGCGCTCCCGGAGAGCCTGCGCGACGCTGATCGTGTCTATTGCTATGCCGCCAATCTCGGCTGGGACGTCGCTGCCGCGCTGTCGCCGCTCGACGGCAAGACCGAGATCCATACCGATCTCGGCGCGTTGATCGAATCGATCGCACGGGATGCACGGCCGGGCGATCACGTGCTCGTCATGAGCAACGGCGGCTTCGGCGGCATTCACGACAAGCTGCTTGCGCGGCTCGCGTCGTGAACGAGCAAATCATGTCTCAAGAGGCTCGATTCTCGCTCGATCGGTCATGTAGGGCCGACATACGTGTTGCCTGACGGCTACCGCCTGTAGCGCTCACGCGGTATCCTTTTCAGGTGACTGCCAACATTCCATCCGGGCGCGTGACCGAGCTTCATTCTCCGCAAGCATCCGATGCGGCGGAAGAGCTCATCAGCCGGGAGCGCACATTCGGCGCGCGTAACTACGATCCGCTCCCCGTCGTGCTTGCGCGCGGCGAGGGCAGTTTTCTATTCGACGTCGACGGACGCCGCTATCTCGATCTGATGAGCGCGTATTCGGCGGTGAGCTTCGGCCACGCGCATCCGAAGATCGTCGGCGCGTTGATCGAGCAGGCGCAAAAACTCGGTGTCACGTCGCGTGCCTATTTCAACAATCGGCTCCCGCTTTTGTTCGAGCGGCTCGCGCAATTGACGAGCCTCGATCGCGTGCTGCCGGCGAATGGCGGCGCCGAGGCGGTCGAGACGGCGATCAAGGCTGCGCGCAAGTGGGGATACAAGATCAAAGGCATCCCCGACGGTCATGCTGAAATCATCGCCTGCCGCAATAATTTTCACGGCCGCACGATCACGATTACCGGTCTTTCAACCGAGCCGCAGTACCGCGACGGGTTCGGCCCTTTTCCGCCGGGCCTTCTGACGATTCCCTATGGCGACGCCGACGCACTGGCGCGCGCGATCACGGCCAATACGGCCGCATTTTTGGTCGAGCCCGTGCAAGGCGAGGGCGGCATGATCGTGCCACCGCCGGGCTATCTCGCGCGGTGCGCGCAGATCTGTCGCGAGCATCACGTGCTATTGATCTGCGATGAAATCCAGACCGGTCTTGGCCGCATCGGCAAATTCCTCGGCTGCGAGCACGAAGGCGTGATGCCCGACGGTGTCATTCTCGGCAAGGCGCTGGGTGGCGGATTGCTGCCCGTGTCGGCGTTCATTGCGACCGACGACGTGATGCAGGTTTTTCATCCGAACGACCACGGCAACACGTTCGGCGGCAATCCGCTTGCCGCCGGCGTGGCGATGGCGGCGCTCGACGTTTTGTTCGAGGAGAAACTGATCGACCGCTCGGCGGAGCTCGGTGCCTGGCTTATTTCTGATCTGCAGGATCTGCGCGGGCCGATCGTGACCGACGTCCGCGGCCGCGGCTTGTTCGTCGGCATCGAGATCGACGCGACGCGTGCAACCGCGCGGCACGTCGTCGATCGATTGCTTGCCCGCGGCATCCTGTCGAAAGATACGCACGGCACTGTTGTCCGTATCGCTCCGCCGCTCAACATTCCCCGAGATGCTCTCGAATGGGCTGCGGGCGAGATCCGGGCGGTGATCCGCGAGCTCGAACGCGAGAAAAAGCGCGCGGCGTAATTAGGGCCCCCACGCTTGCGGCTTCGCCGCTGCGCTGCCCCCGAGGGGGAGTAATTCGCGCCTCGGGGCGGCCCTTCGGCGCGAATAATGGTGCCCCCACGCTTGCGGCTTCGCCGCTGCGCTGCCCCGAGGGGGAGTAATTCGCGCCTCGGGGCGGCCCTTCGCGCGAATAATGGTGCCCCCACGCTTGCGGCTTCGCCGCTGCGCTGCCCCGAGGGGGAGTAATTCGCGCCTGGGGGCGGCCCTTCGGCGCGAATAATGGTGCCCCCACGCTGGCGGCTCGCCGCTACGCTCTGCCCTCTGCCCCCAAAAGCGGGGGACGGATTCGCGCCTTGGGACGGCCCTGCGGCGCGAACGGTGCGTCGCCGCTATACTTTCCGGATGCCCGTCTCCGCACCGTCCGATCAACTGGTCGTCGCGATCAGCTCGCGCGCATTGTTCGATTTCGAAGAAGAGAACGCCGTCTTCGAGAGTGCCGACGACCACGCCTACATGCGGTTGCAGTACGACCGCCTCGAGCAGCCTGCGAAGCCGGGTGTCGCGTTCCGGCTCGTGAAGAAGCTGCTCGCGTTCAATGCCGACGATGTCAAGCGCGTCGAGGTCGTCATTCTTTCGCGTAACGATCCCGTCTCCGGA
>VBCG01000139.1 GCA_005881895.1 Betaproteobacteria bacterium | reverse complement strand
CCGCCCGACAATTGCCGTGGCTTGCGCTCGAGCAACGGCGCAAGCTCGAGAATCTCGGCCGCGCGCTGCACACGCCGGCCGATGTCATCTTTCGCCAGACCGCGAATCTTGAGGCCGTACGCCATGTTGTCGAACACGCTCATGTGCGGATAGAGCGCGTAGTTCTGGAACACCATCGCGATGTCGCGGTCCTTGGGCTCCAGCGTATTGACGACGCGATCGCCGATGACGATTTCGCCGCCCGTAATCGCTTCGAGGCCGGCAACCATCCGCAACAGCGTCGACTTGCCGCACCCCGACGGACCGACGATGACGATGAATTCGCCGTCGGACACTTCCATGTCGACGCCGTGGATCACTTCCAGGTTAGCGTAGCTCTTCGTCAGGCGGCGGAACGCAACTTTAGCCATGTTGTAGGTTTGATAAATTCAACAGCAGGTCCCTCGGCCTTGCCTCGGGATGACACTGGACTAGCGGTCCCTCTGCTTCACTTCGCGATGATATTGTGCCCGGGCGTCCGGCATTCAGCGCACCCAATTCTCAGATTTGAGGCCGGACACCCGGGAAAAATGACGCATATTGTCTGTCACCAGAATGGCCCCGAGCGCGAGCGCGTGCGCGGCAATCATCTTGTCGAAGTCACCAATGCGTCGTCCCTTCGCCGCGAGCGCTGCGCGCAACCGCCCGTGTTCGTCAGCCGCCTTCGCATCCCAAGCTTCAATCCGGGCAGCCGCCAAGAACGCATCGACGACTTGAGCGAGTCGAGTGGCGTCTGGGCGCCGGGCTACGCCGAACCGCAACTCCGCGCGCGTCACCGCAGAAATGCACCACGCCGCCGCGGGCAGATCCTGGAGCCTGCGATCAAGCGCCGCGTTTCCTTTGAGCGCCGCACTCACGGCGTTGGTGTCAAGCAGGTATAAGGTCATCGCGCACGGTCGAGAGGATCGCGTCCCTCAATCGGCTGCTGACGATCCGAAAGGAAGTCATCCGGCACGGCGCGCAGGCGATCGCGGAGTGCCACAAAATCAGTCCAGCGCTTTCGGGTTTGCTCCGATAGGACCACATCGCCGGTGCGTTCGTCTCGCCAAACGTAAACTTCCTCGCCGCTAAATCGAAACTCGACTGGAAGCCGAACGGCCTGGCTCCCACCGTTGTTGAAAAGCTTGGCAGTCTTAGGCATGTTTGCCGAACCATCAGCAAGTATGTATATATAATAGTATATACTTTTGGGACTAGCACGGTCAAGCGCTACTGCTCGGTAGCCTCAACAGCAGGTCCCTCGGCTTCTCGAATGACACTCGCCCTTATTTCTCCGTATCGACCAATCCCTTCACGAACCACTTCTGCATCAGCAACACGACGAGCGCGGGCGGCAACATCGCCAGCAGTGCGGTTGTCATGACGAGGTTCCATTCGGTCGCGGCCTCGCCACCGGCGATCATCCGTTTGATGCCGATCACCGCCGTATACATCGATTCGTCGGTGGTTACGAGGAGCGGCCACAGGTACTGGTTCCAGCCAAAGATGAACAGGATGACGAACAGCGCCGCAATGTTCGACCGCGACAGCGGCACAACGACGTCCCAGAAAAAACGCATCGGTCCCGCGCCATCGATCCGTGCCGCTTCAGCCAGCTCGTCGGGAATCGTGAGGAAGAACTGACGGAAGAGGAACGTCGCTGTTGCCGAAGCAACCAGTGGCAACGTAAGACCGGCGTAGGTGTCCAGCATGTGCAGGTCTGAAACCACCTTGTACGTCGGCAGGATTCGCACCTCAACCGGCAGCATCAGCGTCACGAAAATCATCCAGAACGCGAGCCCACGGAACGGGAAGCGGAAGTAGACGATCGCAAATGCGGACAACAGCGAAATCGCGATCTTCCCGATGGCGATGACGAGCGCCGACACCAAGCTGTTGAACATCATGCGCCCGACTGGCGCAGTCGTTACATTGGTCGATGCCCCTTGGGTGAGCACCTTCGTAACGTTTTCGACCAGATGCGATCCCGGCAGCAGCGGCATCGGCGATTGCAGAACCTCATCCACCGCAAGCGACGATGCGACGAACGTGACATAGACCGGCATCGCAACGATCGCCACGCCGATCACAAGGATCAGGTGCGAAAGAAACGTCAGGATCGGCCGATTCTCGATCATGTCAGTGGCCTGTAACAGGTGAATCGGTAGTGAACGAAAGTGGTATGACGCCGCTATCCGGCCCGAGCGCAAGGCGCCGCTGCGCAGCAAGGGTAGGCCCCCTTGCAAGCAGCGGCAACGCAGCGATCGGGCCGGAGAGCAAGTCAGACACTATCGATTTGCCTGTTACAGGCCACTAGTACTGGACCTTGCGCTCGACATAGCGGAACTGCACGACGGTGAGCGTGATGACGATGACCATCAGCACCACTGACTGCGCGTATGAGCTGCCCAGGTCCAGTCCTCTGAAGCCATCGGCGTAGACCTTGTACACGAGGATTTCCGTTGCCTTGCCCGGGCCTCCGCTCGTCGCCGCGTCGATAATGCCGAACGTATCGAAGAACGCGTAAACGATGTTGACGACGAGCAGGAAGAATGTCGTCGGGGACAGCAGCGGAAACACGATTGTCAAGAAGCGCTTGATCGGACCCGCTCCATCGATTGCCGCGGCTTCGATCAGTGATTTCGGAATCGACTGGAGACCGGCCAGGAAGAACAAGAAGTTGTAGCTGATCTGCCTCCACACAGCCGCAACGACGACCATGATCAACGCGTGCGTGCCGTTGAGCAGCGGGTCCCAGGGAACACCGAAGCCTTTCAACCAATGGGCGACGATGCCGAGCGTCGGATTGAACAAAAACAGCCACAGCACCGCGGCGACCGCCGGCGCTACGGCGTACGGCCAGATCAGCAGCGTCTTGTAGACCGTTGCGCCACGGATGACCCAATCGGCGAGGACCGCGAGCACGAGAGAGATTGACAGTCCAAGCACGGCGACGAGGATCGAAAAGACCGCCGTCACCTTGAATGACGCCAGATATTCCTCGTTGCGAAACAAGTCCTCGAAATTCTCGAACCAAACGAACTGCGTGCTGGCGCCAAAGGCGTCCTGCACGAAGACAGATTGGTAGAGCGCCTGCGACGCGGGCAGAAAAAAGAAGATCAACGTGATCGCCATCTGCGGCGCGATCAGCGCATACGGGAGCCAGCGCGATTCGAAGCGGGCGCGTTTTTCCATCGGCTAAGTAGGGTCAGACTCCGCTTTCGCAGTAGGACTACGATGGTCGAGAAAGTGGAGTCTGACCCTACTTGTTGCGCTAACTCTTGTTCGCCTTGTTGAAACGGTCGATAACTTCGTTGCCGCGCTTGACCGCGTCGTCCAACCCTTGTTTGGCCGTTTTCTTGCCCGCCCAGACAGCCTCGAGCTCTTCATCCATCACGTCACGAATCTGCGGAAAATTGCCGGCGCGCACACCGCGCGAATTGCTCGTCGTCTTGACGATCAATTGCTGGACCGCGACGTCGGCGCCGGGATTCTTTTCATAGAAGCCCGACTTCTTCGTGAGCTCGTACGCCGCCATCGTGATCGGCACGTAGCCGGTCAGCTGAGAGAATTCCGCCTGGATCTCGGGCTGGGACAAGAACGAGAAGAATTTGGCGACAGCCTTGTACTCCTCTTTCTTCTTGCCGCTCATGACCCACAGGCTTGCGCCGCCGATGATGGTGTTCTGCGGCGCACCCGGCACATCGGCGTAATACGGGAGCGTCGATTCGGCAAACTTGAACTTCGCCTGTTGCTTGATCGTCGCGTAGGCCGCCGAAGAGGTCGTCATCATCGCGCATTCGCCGCTGTAGAACTTCGCCTCGGGCTCGTTCTTGCGCCCGCCGTAGACGAAGTAGCCCTTCTTGATCCAGTCCTGCATGTTCTCGATGTGCTTGACCTGCACCGGACCGTTGAACACGAGCTTCGCGTCGGGGCCGCCGAAGCCGTTCTCCTTCGTGAGAAACGGCACGTTATGCCAGGCAGAGAAGCTCTCGAGCTGCGTCCACGTTTGCCAGCCGGTAGTGAATGGACACGCGTGACCGGACGCCTTGAGCTTCGCCATCGCGGATACGACTTCGGGCCACGTTTGCGGCGCACGATTCGGATCGAGCCCGGCCTTCGCGAACGCATCCTTGTTGTACCAGAACACCGTAGTCGAGCTGTTGAACGGGAGCGACAGCATCTGGCCTTTGCTGTTCGTGTAATAGCCGGCCACTGCTGGAACGTAGGCCTTCGGATCGAACTTTTCGCCCGCCTCGGCCATCACTTCGTAGACGGGCTTGATCGCACCTTTCGACGCCATCATCGTCCCGGTGCCGACGTCGAAGACTTGCAAGATATGGGGCGCGTTGCCGGCGCGGAACGCGGCGATAGCAGCGGCCATCGACTCCGGATAGCTGCCCTTGTAGACCGCGTTGACCCTGTAGTCCGTCTGGCTGTCGTTGAACTTTTTGGCAAGCGCGTTGATGCGTTCGTTGTTGCCGCCGGTCTGTGCATGCCACCACTGGATTTCGGTGACCGCTTGCGCCGCGGTGGCGGCACAAGCAAGCGCCAGCACGATGGCTGCACGCGTTAGACGGGGAACGCGGTGGGACATGAATCCTCCTCGTGGGTAAAAAAAGGCAGGCGGCTATTGTGCCGCTTTGGCGTTGGATTCTATGGCAGAACGGGAACGGCCGCCATGTCATCCCGAGCCAAGGGCGCGGGATCCGCTTCAAAAAGCAGGTTCCTCGCTCCGATAAAACAGGAACTCGGAATGACAGCCACAGGCGTCAATCGGCGTGGCTTCCCGCCGGCGACGGCGCGACCCCTGGCTGCTCCAACGGTTCTTTGATCCGGTGACCGGCAAGCAGCGTGTACGCGGTCGGCACGACAAAGAGTGTCAACATCGTTCCGAACACAAGACCGCCAACGATGACGAGGCCGATCGGCGTGCGCGATTCCGCGCCGGCGCCCACCGCGCGCGCAAGCGGCAGCGCACCAAGCACCATCGCGCCGGTCGTCATCAGGATCGGGCGCAGGCGCATCGTCGACGCATCGATCACCGCCTGCATCATCTCTTCGCCCTTCGCGCGCAACTGATTGGAAAATTCGACGATCAAGATGCCGTGCTTCGTAATCAGGCCGACCAGGGTGACCAGGCCCACCTGACTATAGATGTTGAGCGTTCCGCCGAAGAACCACAGCGTCAGGAGCGCGCCCGTCATCGACAGCGGCACCGACAGCATGATGACGAACGGATTCACGAAGCTCTCGAATTGCGCGGCGAGCACGAGATAAATGAACACCAGCGCCAGCACGAACGTGAAATAGATTTCGCCGCCCGACAATTTGAATTCACGCGATTGACCATCGAGCCCTGTCTGCGCCGTTACCGGGAGCGCAACTTTGGCGGCCGCATCCATCGCCTTGAGCCCGTCGCCGACCGTGTAGCCAGGCAACAGCGTTCCCGTAATCTTGACGGCACGCAATCGGTTGAAGTGGTTGAGCGACTGCGGCGCGACGCCCTCTCGTACATCGACGAGGTTCGAGAGCTGCGCCATCGAGCCGTCCCGCGCGCGGACGTACGAATCGCTGATGTCCGCCGGTGTCGTGCGGTCGACCGGCGCGACCTGAACGATTACGTCGTATTGCTCGCCGTCTTTCTTGAAACGCGTAACCTGCCGGCCGCCCAGCATCGTCTCGAGCGTACGTCCGACGGTCTCGACCTGAACGCCCATGTCGGAAAGCTTGTCGCGATTGATGCGTACGCGCACTTCGGGTGTGTTGAGGCGCAAATCGGTTTGAATATTCTGGATGCCGGGATATTTGCGCACCTCTTCCAGGAAGCGATCCACGACACGCTGCAGCTCGACGTAGGGGACTTGCGACATCACCACATATTCGATCGGCGTCGAGCGGAACGGCTGACCCAGCGACGGCGGATTGATCGGAAACGCGATCGCACCGGGGATCGACATCATCGCCGGCCGCAGGTCATCTGCCAGCTGCTGCGCGGTACGCGTACGCTCCTCCCATGGTTTAAGCCGCAGCACGGCGTTGCCG
Organism: Betaproteobacteria bacterium; assembly: GCA_005881895.1. Lineage (GTDB taxonomy): Bacteria > Pseudomonadota > Gammaproteobacteria > Burkholderiales > Casimicrobiaceae > VBCG01. The sequence continues at coordinate 10,760 of VBCG01000139.1, read as the reverse complement.
TCAACCACCGTCGGGAAACCGGATATCGCGGTGAATGCGCCGGTCTCCGGCAGCGTGGCGTACACCGACTCGATCGGCTTCAACATGTCCGCCGTGTATTGCGGCGTCGAACCTTGCGGTGCAGTCAGCAATCCGAAGACGACGCCGCGGTCCTCGATCGGCGCAAGCTCCGATTTCAAATTGCTGAACAGCACGGCGCCCGCGCCCAGAACGACCAGCCATGCCGCAACAATCACGTAGCGATGATGCAGCGTCCACGTGAGCGCGCGCCGATAGCCCCCCGTGAGTGCCTGAATCCACTTTTCGACGATGTTGTATAGCCATGAATGCTTCGCCTCGTGCTTCAACAGCAGCGAGCACATCATCGGCGACAGCGTCAATGCGATGAAGCCGGAGACCACCACCGCACCCGCGAGCGTCAGCGCGAATTCGATGAACAGCCGACCGGTGCGACCCGTCGCGAACGCCAGCGGCGCGAACACGGACGCGAGCGTCAGCGTCATCGCGACGATCGCAAAACCGATCTCTCGCGCGCCTACGATCGCCGCCTGCCTGCGCGGCATTCCGGACTCGATGTGGCGCCAGATGTTCTCGAGCATGACAATTGCGTCGTCGACGACGAGGCCGATCGCAAGCACGAGGGCAAGGAGCGTCAGGGTGTTGACCGTGAAGCCGAACGCATACATCAACCCGAACGCGCCGATCAGCGACACCGGGATCGTCACAATCGGGATGAGCGTCGCTCGAAGCGAGCGCAAGAAGAAGAAGATCACGAGCACGACCAGCGCGACCGCCTCACCGATCGTCTGGAACACCGATTTGATCGAACGGTCGATGAACACCGATGTGTCGTAGGCGACGACGAGCCTCATTCCTTCCGGAAGGTTCTCGTTCATTTTGTCGACTTCCGCACGCACGGCCTTCGACAGCTCGAGCGGATTGGCGACCGCCTGCTTGATGACGCCGATGTTGAGCGACGGCTGACCGTTGTAGCGCGAGATCACGCGTTCATCGACGGGACCGACGTAGGCGCTTCCGACATCGCGCAGCCGCACCGGATAGCCGCCGACATTCGCGATGATGATGCTGTTGAATTGTTCCGGCGTCTGCAGATCCGTCTCCGCGACGACGGTGAATTCGCGCGCATTGGACTCGATCCGGCCTGCCGGGATTTCGGCGTTCTGGCGGCGGATCGCATCTTCGACGTCTTGCACCGTCAGCTTGTATGCGGCGAGTCGCGTGCGGTCGATGTCAACGCGCATTGAAATTTGGCGCTCGCCGAATATCCGTACATCCGAAGCCCCGGGAAGCACGGACAGTCGCGGCTGCACGTAGCGTTTGACGAAGTCGGTCGCCTCGAGGACGGAGCGACCCCCGGCTTGAACAGAGATGTAGATCACCGGAAATGCATCGGCTTCGACCTTGGCGATGACCGGCTCATCGGTTGTGTCGGGAAGCTTCGCCCGCACACGCGCGACTTTGTCGCGCACGTCCGCCGCGGCCGAATCCGGATCGCGCTTCAAGTTGAAACGCACGTTGATCTGACTGCGCTCCGACCGGCTCTGCGACGTCATGATGTCGACGCCTTCGATGCCGGCGAGCGAGTCTTCAAGCGGCTTGGTGATCTGCGACTCGACGACCTCGGCCGAAGCGCCGCGGTAGGTCGTGGTGACGCTGACGACAGGCTCGTCGATCCGCGGGTATTCGCGCACCGACAATCGCGTGTACGAAATTATTCCGACCAGCAGGATGATGAGCGACAGCACCGTCGCCAGCACCGGACGCTTGATGCAAATCTCGGGTAGTTGCATAGCCGCCGAGGGCTCAGGACTTCGGTGCCGGTGGGCGCGTAAGCGTGTCGGCCTTGGCCGGCGAGATCACGGTGGCGCCTTCGTTGCCCGTCGTTGCAGTGGCGGGCACCGTGCTCGCCGGAGACATCGTTGCGATGGCAGCCGACGGACCGTTCACAATCGTCACCGGTACACCGTCACGGATCTTCAAGTGACCCGCGGTGACGACCATGTCGGTGGGCTCGAGCCCTTTGACGATTTCGACTTTGCCGTCGCGGCGCTGTCCCACTTCGACCTTGACCCGCATCGCACGGCCGTCGGTGATCTTGAACACGTACTGGTCATCGCCTTGCGGCACGATGGCCTGTTCCGGAACGGCGAGCGCATCCTGCAGATTGCGCGTGATCAACCGCACGCGCGCGAACATGCCGGGACGAAGCGACGTATCGGGGTTGCGCACGAGCGCACGGATCACGATGGCGCGGCCTGCTGCATCGACCAGCGGATTGACCGCGAAAACTTTCCCCTCGAACGTTTTGCCCGGTATAGCGTCAAGCGAGACGTGCAGCGTCTGCCCAACCTGGATCTGCTTCAGGTAGACCTCGGGCACGCGAAAGTCGACCTTGAGCGGATCAATCGATTCGAGATTGACGATATCGGAGCCCTCCTTGGCATAGTCGCCAACCGATACGACGCGCAAGCCGATGATCCCCGCGAACGGCGCCCTGATCTCCATCTTCGCGAGTCGCGCTTCGGCAAGGTGCACGCCGGCCTCGGCGACGCGCAAGTTGTTTTCGGCCTCGTCGCGCGCCTGTCCAGAAATGAAATTGCTCTTGGCGAGATCGACCGCACGGTCGTATTTGCTTTTCGCGAGCTTCAGGTTTGCGCGGCCCTGCTCGACTTCCGCCTGGTTGATCGCCGGATCGAGACGGATGAGCGTCGCGCCGCGCGAAACACGCTCACCTTCCTTGAAGAGGATCTCGCTGATCCGTCCGGCGACTTCGGGGCGCACGGTGATCGACTCGTCGGAACGCAGGCTGCCAACGGCCGTGATCGACTGCGGCATCGGCTGCACGGCCACTTTGATTGCCTCGACGGCGACGGCGCTCGATGCGCCCCCGCTTTTCGGCGCAGCGGAAACGGTGCCGGCTGCGGTCGGCGCAGTACCTGCAGTTCTTTGCGTTCCGAACCAGTAACCGGCCGCGGCAGCAACGACGATCAGCGACGCGGAAATGACACCAACGACAGCTTTACTCTTCAAACGTTTGTCTTTCGTAGTCGGCGCGGCAAACCGGCGCGCCGAGGGCAGCCGCGAATTATGCGCTTTGCCGCTCTGCCCGGCAAACCCAGCCGCGGAGCGGCGGACCCGACATCGGCCCTGTTAAACTGATCAAAATGGTCGCGCATCGAATTTTCTCTGCAAGTTGCAACAAATCGTGTCGAATAAGCCCTCAAGCCTCTTGCACGTAGCGTTCGCGCTTGCCATCGGTTGCACGGCGCTGTCGATAGGCAGTGAACAAGCAACGGCGCAAACGTTTCCGGCGAAACCGGTCAGGTTGGTCGTTCCGTTCCCGCCCGGCGGGCCGCTCGATGCCGTCGGACGAGGGATTGCCGACAAGCTGACGCAAATGTGGGGCCAGCCCGTTGTCGTCGACAACAAGCCGGGGGCGGGAGGCAACATCGGCGCGGACTTTGTCGCGAAGTCGCCGCCCGACGGTTACACGGTGGTGATGGGTGCGTTGTCGACGCACGCGGTGAATCCGAGCTTGTACGCAACGATGCCCTACGACGCGGTCAAGGACTTCGCGCCGATCACGCTGGTCGCCGTCACACCGAACGTCCTGGTCGTCAATCCAAGGTTGCCGGTAAATTCCGTCAAGGAACTGATCGCGTACGCGAAGGCGAATCCAGGGAAGCTCTCGTTCGGCTCAGGCAGCAACGGCAGCGCCGGTCATCTCGCCGGTGAGCTGTTCAAGGTTGACACCGGTGCTGACATGGTCCATATCCCGTTCAAGGGCGGCGCGCCGGCAATGCAGGCCTTGCTCGCGGGCGACACGCAATTGATGTTCGACAATCTCGCGAACTCGATGCCACAAGTGAAGGCCGGCAAACTGAAGGCGCTGGCCGTGACGACGTCGCAGCGCTCGAAGCTCGTCCCCGATTTGCCGACGATGGCGGAAGCCGGCGTCCCGGGATTCGATATCTCCACCTGGTTCGGGCTGCTTGCGCCGGCCGGCACGCCGCCTTCGATCATCGCCAAATGGAACGCCGACGTGACGCGAATACTTGAATCACCGGAGATGCGCGAACGGTTGAGCGCGCAAGGCGCCGAGGCCGCGCCGATGACACCTCAGCAGTTCGGCGCGTTCATAGGAAGCGAGCTCGCGAAATACGCGCGCATCGTCAAGGCGTCGGGCGCGAAGGTCGATTAGAAGGCCATTGGAGGAAGAATGATGAAATGCCCGCTTGTGCATTTCGCGCGCGCGCTCGCCGCTGCGCTGTTGGTCGTTGCGGCACCGGTTGCGCTCGGCCAAGCCGCATATCCGACCAAGCCCGTGCGCCTCGTCGTGCCGTTCCCCGCGGGCGGAACAACGGACCTCCTCGCGCGTGCGGCGGCACAAAAGCTTTCGGAGGCTTGGGGCCAGCAAGTCATCGTCGACAACCGGCCCGGCGCCGCGGGCAACATCGGCGCCGAGTTGGTCGCGAAGGCGGCGCCGGACGGCTACACCCTGCTGATGGGAACGGTGGGCACGCACGCGATTAATGCGAGTCTCTACGCGAAGATGCCCTACGATCACGTCAAGGATTTCGCGCCGGTGATTCTCGTCGCAGGTGTGCCGAACGTGCTCGTCGTCAATCCGCAGGTGCCCGTCAACTCGGTGCCGGAGTTGATCGCCTATGCGAAGGCGAATCCGGGCAGGCTCAATTTCGCGTCATCGGGAAGCGGGACGTCGATCCATCTTTCCGGCGAGCTTTTCAAGACGATGACGGGCGTGCAGATGACGCACGTGCCGTACAAAGGAAGCGCGCCCGCGCTCACCGATCTCATCGGCGGTCAGGTCCAATTGATGTTCGATAACCTGCCGTCGTCGCTTGCGTTCATCAAGGCGGGCAAGCTGCGAGCGATCGCGGTTACGAGCACCGCGCGCGCCGCTGCGCTACCCGATGTGCCTACGGTCGCCGATACGATACCTGGGTTCGAAGCGTCGTCATGGTTTGGCGTTCTCGCACCCGCGGGCACGCCGCGCGGGATCGTCGTCAAAATCAACGGCGAAGTTGCGCAATGGTTGGCGTCTCCTGATGCGAAGGAGAAGCTCGCGGCGCAAGGCGCGAACGTCGCGGGTGGCTCGCCGGAAGACTTCACCAAGCATATTCAAGCTGAAACTGCGAAGTGGGCGAAGGTGGTGAAGGAAAGCGGCGCGAAGGTCGATTAGCCTCAGCCTTTCGCAACCGTCCACGCGACGACGAGCCAACCCGCTAGAAAGGCAATCCCTCCGATTGGGGCAACTGCGCCGAAATTCTTGACGCCCGTCAGCGCGAGCGCGTAAAGGCTGCCCGAGAAGAGCGCGATGCCGGCGACGAATAACCATCCGGCCCAAGCGAGTCCCGCGCGGTCCGGGAAATGCAGGATCAACAGGCCGATCCCGAGCAGCGCCAGCGCGTGCCAGCCGTGATACAGCACCGCCGTTTGCCACACGGCTTGCAAGTCGGGCGCGATTCTCGTCTTCAACGCGTGTGCGCCAAACGCACCGAGCGCGACGGCTACGAAGGCCAGTAGAGCCGCGAGGGTCAGGGCTAGACGAGCGCTCATAGTTTAGAATCGATGCCCACACTCGCGCACGAGCCGAATTCAGCATAGCACCGCTTCGCCATGCCCTCATCCACAGCCAAATCGGCAGCATTGTCCGTCGCGAAGCTCGCAGCGGCATCGCGCGACATCGCAATTCCGCGCGGGCACGCCGAATTGCCGGTCACGCGCGAAACGTTCGACCAAGTGATGGTGCCGTGTTTCGCGCCGGCGCCGTTCATTCCGGTGCGCGGCGAAGGTTCGCGGGTCTGGGATCAGGCCGGACGGATGTATATCGACTTCGCGAGCGGCGTCGCAGTGACGGCGCTTGGGCACGCGCATCCGGCGATGATCCGCGCGCTCGAAGAGCAGGCCCGCAAGCTCTGGCACGTTTCGAACTGGTTCACCAACGAACCCGCGTTGCGTCTTGCCCAACGGCTGGTCGATGCGACGTTTGCCGAGCGCGTGTTCTTCTGCAATTCAGGCGCGGAGGCCAACGAAGCCGCGTTGAAGCTCGCGCGGCGCTACGCGCACGACCATTTTGGGCCGCACAAGACGCGCATCGTCTCAACGCACAATTCGTTTCACGGCCGCACGCTGTTCACGGTGACCGCCGGCGGGCAAGCGAAATACGCGATGGGTTTCGGCCCGAACCCGGCGGGTTTCACCCATCTTCCGTACAACGACGTCGCGGCGCTGCAAACGGAGTTCGCCGCGCACGGTGATGAAATTTGCGCGGTGATCCTCGAGCCGATGCAAGGTGAAGGCGGGATGACACCCGGCACACCCGACTATCTGCAAGCGGCGCGTCGCCTATGCAGCGAGCACAACGCATTCCTGGTGCTGGACGAAATCCAAAGCGGCATGGGCCGCACCGGTACGCTCTTTTCGTACATGCAAAAAGGTGTCGTGCCGGACATCATGACGAGCGCGAAAGGACTGGGCGGCGGCTTTCCGGTCGGCGCAATGCTCACGACCGGCGAGATTGCAAGCGCCTTTTCGGTCGGCGTTCACGGCACGACTTACGGCGGCAATCCGCTCGCGTGCGCGGTCGCGAGCGTGGTATTCGACGTCATCAATACGACCGAAGTGCTCGACGGCGTCAAGGCACGGCACGCGCTCTTCATGGAAGGATTGAAAGCGATCAACGCGCGGCGGCGTGTCTTTCGCGACTTGCGCGGCGAAGGCGTGTGGCTCGGTTGCGAATTGGACGAGCCATGGCGTGGCCGCTCGATGGATGTGCTGAAGGCCGCCGGCGACGCCGGGCTTATCGTGCTCGTCGCGGGTCCCGACGTCGTTCGAATCGCTCCATCGCTCGTGATATCGCTGGACGAAATTCTCGAAGGCCTCGCGCGACTCGAAACTGCGCTCGGCCGCGTGCTCGTCTAGTGGCCTGTAACAGGGGGAATCGGTAGTGAGCGATAGAGTTATGGCGCTGCTATTCGGGTCGAGTGCAAGGCGCCGCTGCGCAGCAAGGGTAGGTCCCCTTGCAAGCAGCGGCAATGCAGCAATCGGCACGAAGAGCGAGCCAGACACTATCGATTCCCCTGTTACAGGCCACTGATCATTACGCGGGATGTTCTTCGTCCGCCCGATTGCGCGCGACGATTTGCCCGCAGTGTTCACGTTGTCGGAGCGCTCCGGCGCCGGCTTGACGACGCTTCCGGCGAATCGCGAGCGGCTCTCCGAGCGGATCGATCGTTCGCTGGCCTCTTTCGCCGGCACGGCCGATCGCGGTGACGCGTGCTACGTGTTCGCGCTCGTCGACAGCAGCGACGAACGCGTCGTGGGCATCAGCGCCATCGAGGGAGCGGTCGGACTCAAAGAACCCTGGTACAACTATCACGTCGGGACGCTCGTCCACGCCTCTCGCGCGCTCGGCGTCTACACGGTCGCGCCGACGCTGTTTCTCGCCAACGATCACACCGGGCATTCAGAGCTGTGCTCGCTTTTTCTCGATCAGGCCTATCGAATCGGCAAGAACGGCGCGCTGCTGTCGAAGAGCCGCCTGTTGTTCATCGCGGAGTTCGCGCATCTGTTTGCGGCCAAAGTGATCGCCGAATTGCGCGGCAAGCTCGACGACAACGGTTTGAGCCCTTTTTGGGAAGGATTGGGGCGCCACTTCTTCGCGATGGAATATTCCACCGCCGATTACTTGACCGGTATCGGCCAGAAAGCATTCATCGCGGAGCTCATGCCGAAGCACCCGGTGTACGTCAATCTGCTGCCAGCAGGGGCGCGCGATGCGATCGGCGCCGTGCATATCGACACCGCGCCTGCTCGCGTGATGCTCGAGCAGGAGGGATTTCGCTACGAGGGCTACGTCGACATTTTCGACGCCGGACCGACGCTCGAGTGCTTTCGCGACACGATCGACGCGGTGCGCCGCTCGCAAACGTTGCCGGTGACGCTCGGCGAAGAAGATCCGGTGCCCGACAGTCTCACCGACGACGTATTATGGCTCGTGGTGAATCGAAGGTTTGAGGACTTTCGTGCGCTCGTGGCCGCAGCGCCCTCACGCGTCGATCGCTTTCCATTGCGTCCCTATGTAGCCGCAGCGCTCGGTGTTGGTGAAGGCGACAGCGTACGCGCGGTGCCGCTTGCGTCTCGCGATCGGTGACGCCAGTGATGGTCGAGATCAATTTCGACGGAATTCCGGGTCCGACGCACAACTACGCGGGTCTTGCGCGCGGCAATCTTGCGGCGGAGAAGCATGCGCGGATGGTCGCGAACCCGCGCGCGGCTGCACTGCAAGGTCTGGCGAAGATGCGCGCGCTCGCCGCCCGCGGCATTCCGCAAGCCGTCTTGCCGCCGCATGAGCGGCCCCTCGTTCCGGCGTTACGCGAACTGGGATTTGAAGGGAGCGATGCGGCGATCGTCACGCGCGTCGCGCGCGAAGCGCCGCAATTGCTCGCCGCCTGCTCGTCGGCCGCAGCGATGTGGGCGGCCAACGCCGCAACCGTGAGCCCATCGGCCGACACCACCGATCGGCGCGTTCACTTCACACCGGCCAACCTGATCGCGAATTTCCATCGCTCACTCGAGGCGGAGACGACGACGCGTGTCTTGCGCACGATCTTTGTCGACAAGGAACGGTTCGCCGTTCATTCGCCGCTGCCCGCCGCGACGCAGTTCGGTGACGAAGGCGCGGCGAACCATACGCGATTTGCCGCACCGGCCGAAGGCTCGGGCGTGGAAATGTTCGTCTATGGGCGGAGCGCACTGTCTGCCGCCTCCGCGCCGCAACGCTTTCCGGCGCGGCAAACACGCGAAGCGTCGGAAGCCATCGTTCGCCGACATGAGCTCGACCCGGCACGCGTCATCCTTGCGCAGCAATCGCCGGCGGCGATCGACGCGGGCGTCTTTCACAATGACGTCATCGCGGTCGGTTCCGGCAACGTGCTCTTCTGCCACGCGCACGCATTTGTCGGTCAGCCCATCGTGCTCGAAAAACTCGAGCGAATGGTGTCGGGGTTTATGCCGATCGTCGTCACCGACGCTGAACTGAGCGTTAGCGACGCCGTCGCGACCTATTTATTCAACAGTCAATTGATCGCGCGCGCCAACGGCACGTTTCTTCTGGTCGCGCCTGCCGAATGCAATGAGCACACGGGTGCGCGCGCGTTGCTCGACCGCCTGGTCTCGGGCAGCTCGCCGATCGCGGAGGTCATCACGTTCAATCTGCGGCAAAGCATGCAGAACGGCGGCGGTCCCGCATGCTTGCGACTTCGCGTTGCATTGACGCCTGCCGAGCGCGCGGCCATTCGCGCCAATGTCTTTCTCGACGCTGCGCTGGCCGATGAACTTGAAGCGTGGATCCGCCGCCATTATCGCGATCGCCTGGCACCGGACGACTTGGGTGATCCCGCGTTGCTCGAAGAATCGCGGCGCGCGTTGGATGAGCTATCGACGATGTTACGGCTGCCCGCGATATATCCGTTTCAACGCTGAAATGGGGTCAGACTCCATTTTCACGCTTGCACCTTCGTTGCGCAACCGTCGGCAAAAATGGAGTCTGACCCTACTCACGTTTGCGGCAACGGCGGCGCAGCCGCGACGCGATTGCCGCCACCGCGCTTCGCAACATAGAGCGCCGCGTCGGCGGCGCGCAGCAGATCATCGATGGTCGTCGCCGCGACCGGATACGCCGCGACGCCAAATCCCGCGTGCAATGCGATCGGCGCATCGGCTGTCTTCATGTCGACCGCCGCGAGCCGCGCGCGGATTCGTTCAGCGACCGCGACAGCGGCCGCCGTGTCGCTTTCCGGCAGGATCGCGACAAATTCGTCGCCGCCCCAGCGTCCGATCACGTCGCCACGACGGGTTTCCTCCTTCGCTAAACGCGCTGCAGTCGCCAATGCGCGATCGCCCGCTGCGTGGCCATTGCGATCATTGATCGCCTTGAATCCGTCGAGGTCGAACATCATCAGCGCATAGCGTTGACCGTACCGCTCCGCGTTCGCGTGCGTCCTGTCCAGCTCCTCGGTCAGCCATCCGCGATTGTGCAAGCCCGTCAGCGCGTCGTGCGTAGCTTTGCGATGAAGCTGCGCCCGCAGCTCGGCTTGCGCGAGCGTTGCCTCCGCAAGACGTGCAAACGCGGCGAACGGCTTTTCGCCCACGCGTTCGAAATAGTCGGCGTTGTCGGCGTAAAAAACGAGCAGCCCCCGTTTGCGCGCATTCGGTATGTGAATGGGAAATGCTGCAGCCACTTCGAACCCGTACGTCTTGCTCGCCGCGCGCCACGGACCATAGAGAGAAAGGCGCGCGACGGCCGAGGCGTCGGTCTCCTGACTGCGCAGCGCGCGCACCGCGGGATCCATGGACGTCAGCAAGTGCCGCTCAATAACCAGCGCATCGGCGTACGCCTTCGCGGGACCGGCCGCGACCAATGGACGGATTTCGCGCGTGTCGGGATGGCCGAACCACGCCCACGCGAGGCGGATGTGCGGCGTCGCCGCGACCACGCCCTCGCACATGCTTTGAATCGTCGCTAACGCGTCCGCCTGGCCGACCAGCTGCGCAGTCGCTTCGAGCAGCGCCGCGGTCACGGCCGCGCGTTCCTCCGCCGCAACGGATTGCGGAGCCAAAGAGGGGGCCGGCCGGGTCATTGGAGTAGGGATGACGGAGCGTCAGAGCGCGGGAAAGGCGAATTATTTGATTCCATGCGAGAACTTTGCCAGGTC
>VBCG01000138.1 GCA_005881895.1 Betaproteobacteria bacterium | reverse complement strand
CAGCAACAGGAGTGCAAAGTCGTCGCCCTCCACAGCGCGTCCGACTCGTTGCGGTTGCAGAATCAGAAGGGGCGCGACGGCGACGCGATGGAGCAGACCGAGGGTAGCCTCGACATCGGCCGCGTCAATTTGAACCCTCCGAGGGGACTGCGGACGACGCTTCCACCGTTTGAACGAACGACGAACCAGCTGCAGCGCGACTGTTAGCGCTAGGATTGAGCGCGTGCCAGTGTGATGAAAGGTGTTGACAATTTAGTCGGGTAATCCATCCGGCCTATTTCTGTATTCCTCTTTCAAGCCCACCCTTCGTGTTGGGCTTTTTTTCCGCCTGAATTTCAA
>VBCG01000137.1 GCA_005881895.1 Betaproteobacteria bacterium | reverse complement strand
GCATGAGCGCGTTCGTGCTCGAGGACGGCGTTGTCTATCACGCCTATTCCACCTATGCGCGCGGACTGGACGGCCTCTGGGGCATGTACCAGTGGCTCGACCGCGCCCCCAAGGGGCGCAACGAGACCGAGACGGGCGTCTGGTGGCGTCGCCACGACGAGTACGCCAACCAAAGCACGGGCGCGCGCTGAGGCGCGGCTACAGGGCGACGAGTCCCGGATCCTCGGCGCGCTTGAGGCGGGGATAGCCGAGCAGTGCGGGAGGCGCGGGGTACTCGATGGACATCGAGGCAGTACGCAACACGCTCGAGCAAGCGAGCCTGGCGTCGCTTGCCAGCGGCCTCGCGATCGGTTTCTTCTTCAGCTTCAACCCGGTCGCGCTGGCGGCGATCCCCGTTTCGCTCGCCTACGTGACCAAGGCACAGGCACCGCAACGGGCGGTGATGTTGGGGGCGCTGTTCGTGCTAGGCATGATCGTGACGCACGCGCTGCTCGGACTTATCGTCGGTCTCGGAGGTGGTTGGATCCAGCGCTTCATCGGTCGTGAATGGGGGCTGGTGCTCGGGCCGGCGTCAATCGCGATTGGGCTGGCGTGGCCGGGATGGATCAGGCTGCCGATTCCGCGGATACCCTTGCGCGCCCGAAGGACCGCTAGCACGTGGGGCGCAGTAGCGCTCGGGGCCTCGTTTTCGGTGGCGATCTGTCCTGCCTGCACGCCCGCGCTTGTCGTGCTGCTGGGCGTCGCGGCCGGCGTCGGTTCGCCGCTCTTTGGCGTGCTGCTGTTACTAGCTTTCAGTGTTGGCCGCGCCGTGCCGGTCGTCCTTGGTGCGTCTGCGATGGGCTGGCTCGAAGGCCGCGCAGGCTTGAGGCGTTCGCAGCGAGCGTTGGAGATCGCCGGTGGCCTGGTGTTGATCCTTTCCGGGCTCTACATGCTCAATGCCTATTTCTTCTTTGTTCCGGGGCTGGCGGCTTAGGCGGACTTCACAGGGCAAGCCTTCTACTTTCATTGAGTCAACGGCGACTATCGCGGTCGCTGCGTTCAGGGTGCGGTCTTCTGGGATAACTGCGCCGCTTAAAGCACGACGAGCAGGCAACCTCGCTCGAAACGGTCGAGTGCGTACACCGTTGAAAAAACGTAGCGTCGTTGGAAGGTTGCGACCGAATATCAACAAGTCAGCGAATCACATCGCCCTGTTAATCCGCCGTTCTTGTATGCGCGCGATTTGCCATAGATGTGCGACCTTCACTATCCGACGGAGCGCGGTAGAACCTATGGCGATTGAGTTAGGCCCGCTATTTTCTCGAGCTTATCGATTGGTCGCTTCCGAGAGCGCGTGCCATGGGGAGGCGGGGGTCGGAATCGAACCGGCGTCCACGGCTTTGCAGGCCGCTGCATAACCACTCTGCCACCCCGCCTTGTGGGGCGCCGTCCGCGTGCGCAGTCCGGCTACAAGCTAAAAGGGAGAGCTTTGATGCTGCTCTCCCTCGAAAAATCTGGAGCGGGAAACGAGTCTCGAACTCGCGACCTCAACCTTGGCAAGGTTGCGCTCTACCAACTGAGCTATTCCCGCGAAAGGAAGTCGTTGATTATACAGTAGAGAGCTCGGTGCTGCCAAGACGAAATGCGTTCGTTGTGTCTAGTTTTTGATCACCGCCGCAATCGCTTTCGCCGTGTATTCGACGTTACGCGTATTGAGCGCAGCGATGCAAATCCGGCCGGTGTCCACGGCATAAACGGAAAACTCGTTGCGCAGCCGCGACACTTGCGCGGCCGTAAGGCCCGTGTATGAAAACATGCCTCGTTGTTCGAGGATGAATCCAAAATCGGTGCCGGTCGCACAATCGGTGAGCTTCTCGACCAGCGCCTTGCGCATTTCGCGGATCCGTTCGCGCATTCCAGCGAGCTCAATTTTCCACAACGCACACAACTCCGGATTGCCTAGCACTGTCGCGATGATTTGCGCGCCATGCGTCGGCGGCGTCGAATAATTGGCGCGAACGACACGTTTCAACTGCGAAAGCACGCGCGCGGCTTCGTCTTTGTCCGTCGCGACGACTGTCACCGCGCCGATGCGCTCCCCGTACAACGAAAACGATTTTGAAAACGAGTTCGAAACGAACAGCGGCCCCGGCGTTGCGGCGAATCTATGCACGACCGTCGCGTCGCGATCAATGTCGCGATCGAAGCCTTGATAGGCGATGTCGACGAACGGAATCAGCCCGCGCGTGCGGACGATATCGATGATTGTGGTCCATTGTCCGTCGGTTGGGTCGACACCGGTTGGATTGTGGCAACACGCGTGCAACACGACGATCGATCCTGGTGACAGGTTTTCGAGTGCGGAACGCATACCGTCGAAGTCGAGGCCGTGCGTCGCCGGCGCATAGTACGGATACGCATTGACCACAAAGCCGGCGCCTTCAAATAGCGCGCGATGATTCTCCCAGCTCGGGTCGCTGATCCATACCTGTGCGCCGGGGGCGAACTTGCGTAGAAAATCGGCGCCGACCTTGAGTCCGCCTGTGCCGCCCAGCGTTTGGACCGTCACACCGCGACCGAGCGCCACAATTTCGCTGTCTGCGCCGAGCAGCATCGCTTGCACGGCTTTGTCGTAGACGGGGATCCCGTCGATGGGTAAGTAGCCGCGAGGCGCTGCTCGCTCCGCAATTTCATGCTCGGCGCGCTTGACGCATTCGAGCAGAGGAATCTTGCCGTTGTCATCACAGTAGACGCCCACGCCAAGGTTCACTTTGTGCACACTTCGGTCAGCGTTGAATGCTTCCGAAACGCCGAGGATGGGATCGCGCGGCGCGAGCTCGATGGCCGAAAGCAGCGAACCGGTCAGCGGGGCATTCATGGCGGATTACCAAGACGTGAAGGAGTAACGTATTGTACCGCCGACGATCGCGACCTTGAGCGCGCGCGGGACCGTCCCCACCTACCTTGAACACATCCGCTGCTATCGCATGGCCCGCGCCGATTCCCGTCTCGAACCCGCACCAAAGATTCCACCGCTGACCGCACTGCGGATCGTTTCCCGCATAGGCGCTTTTGTGCGGCCGTATCGCCGGCAGGTCGTTTACGCTGCGGTCGGTCTTCTGTTTGCTGCCGCCGCGGTGCTCGCGATGGGTCAGGGACTTCGCTTCGTCGTCGATCGCGGCTTTTCGGCGGGCAACGCCGCTGAGCTGGATCGCATGCTCGGGGCAATGCTCGCGGTGATCATCGTTGTCGCGCTCGCGACATACACGCGGTTCTATTTCGTTTCGTGGCTGGGGGAGCGCGTGACGGCCGACCTGCGCCGCGCGGTGTTCGATCATCTACTGCGTCTGCCGCCCAGCTTCTTCGAAATCACTCGAACCGGCGAAGTGATCTCGCGCCTTACCAACGACACGACAATGCTGGAAACGATCATCGGCTCGTCGGCGTCGATGGCGATTCGCAATTCGTTGCTGATGATCGGCGGATTCGTGATGCTCATGCTGACGAGCGTCAAGTTGACGCTGCTCGTTCTTGCCGGCGTTCCGCTTGTCGTCACCCCCATCATTCTCTTTGGGCGTCGCGTGCGCCGCCTTGCGCGCGCGAGTCAGGACCGAGTGGGCGACGTCGGCGCGTACGTTGACGAGGCGTTGCACGAAGTACGCACCGCGCAGGCTTACGGCCACGAAGAGATCGATCGCAAACTGTTCCGCGAACGCGTCGAGGCGGCGTTTGCGACGGCGAAGCGACGCATTCGCCAACGCGCGCTGCTCGTGGCGACAGTGATCGTCCTGGTTTTCGGAGCAGTGGGCGTGATCCTATGGATTGGAGGTCACGACGTGGTCGCCGGGCGGCTCTCGCCCGGACAGCTCTCCGCGTTCGTGTTCTATGCGGTACTGGTCGCAAGCGCAGTGGGGACGATCAGTGAAGTCATCGGCGATTTGCAGCGCGCCGCGGGGGCGACTGAGCGGCTGTTCGAATTACTGGCCATCGAGCCGGAAATTCGTGCGCCTGCGCATCCGGTACCGATGCCAGCGCGCGCACGCGGCATCGTGAGCTTCGATGCCGTGACGTTTTGCTATCCGTCGCGTCCCGAGACCGCGGCGCTCGACGATTTTTCGCTTACGGTGCGTGCCGGCGAAAAAATCGCGTTGGTCGGCCCCTCGGGTGCCGGCAAGACGACCGTTTTCGCGCTGTTGCTTCGCTTCTACGATCCACAACGCGGTGTCGTTCGCATCGACGACGTCGATTTGAAGGCGGCGGACCCGCTTGAGGTGCGTCGCCGCTTAGCCGTAGTGCCGCAAGACCCGGTCATCTTCGCGGCCAGCGTTCTGGAAAACGTGCGCTACGGTCGACCCGACGCAAGCGACGCTGAGGTTTTGGCGGCGTGCGAGGCGGCGTTTGCGAGTGAATTCATCGAACGCCTGCCGGAAGGCTATAAGAGCTTTCTCGGCGAACGCGGTGTGCGCCTATCTGGAGGCCAACGACAACGGCTGGCGATTGCGCGCGCCATTCTCGCCAACCGTCCCGTGCTGCTGCTCGACGAGGCGACCAGCGCACTTGATGCCGAAAGTGAGCGTGTCGTGCAACTCGCTCTCGAGCGCCTGATGGCCGGACGTACGGTGTTGATGATCGCTCATCGACTCGCAACGGTCCGGCACGCCGATCGTATCGCGGTGATGGACCGTGGCCGCATCGTGGCGGTCGGGCGGCACGATGATCTGACGCGTGAAAGTCCGCTTTATGCTCGACTGGCTGCATTGCAATTTGGTACGCCTGACGCACACATCTCGACTTCTGAGGCGGGCGCCGAGGCGGCAATCCCGCACGCTGCCCTGTGATCGGCGCTGCGTCGCGGCGTCGTTTCGCTCCGTTTCCGAAACACATTCGCGCCGGTGGGCGCGTATTGGTTAAAATATCCGGTTCTCTTGTTCGCTTGTAGAAGACATGATCGTGACGTTTCCCGATAGCCCGTACGAGTTGCATCAGCCCTTCGAGCCCGCAGGCGATCAGCCTGAGGCGATCGACAAGCTCGTCCAGGGTCTCACCGATGGGTTGTCGTTCCAAACGCTCCTCGGCGTCACCGGGTCGGGTAAGACGTACACGATGGCCAACGTGATTGCGCGCACTGGACGTCCCGCGCTTGTGCTCGCGCCGAACAAGACGCTTGCCGCGCAACTCTATTCCGAGTTCCGCGAGTTTTTCCCGCACAACGCCGTTGAATATTTCGTTTCCTATTACGATTACTATCAACCGGAAGCGTACGTACCGTCGCGCGATCTCTATATCGAGAAGGACAGCTCGATCAATGAGCACATCGAGCAGATGCGGCTGTCGGCAACGAAGGCGATCCTCGAGCGCCCGGATTGCGTGATCGTCTGCACAGTATCGGCGATCTACGGCATCGGCGACCCGTCCGAATATCACAGCATGATCCTGCACGTTCGGCAAGGCGACAAGCTCGCGCAGCGCGATGCAATCAAGCGGCTGGCGGAGATGCAATATCAGCGCGCCGAGCTCGAGTTCAGGCGCGGCACGTTTCGCGTGCGCGGCGACGTGCTCGATATCTTTCCAGCGGAAAACGCGGAGAACGCGGTGCGCGTGTGCCTGTTCGACGACGAAGTCGAATCCGTGCAACTCTTCGACCCGTTGACCGGTCATTTGAAGCAGAAGATGACGCGCTACACGATCTTCCCGTCGTCGCATTACGTCACCGGCCGGCAAAAGGTTCTGAACGCCATCGAAGCGGTCAAGCAGGAGCTCGCGCTGCAGAAGGAGTTTTTCGTCTCGCAGATGAAGCTGGTCGAAGCGCAACGCATCGAGCAACGGACGCGCTTCGATCTTGAAATGATGAACGAGATTGGCTTCTGCAAAGGAATCGAAAACTATTCGCGTCACCTGTCGGGGCGCAAGGCGGGTGAGCCGCCGCCGACGTTGATCGACTATTTGCCGCGCAACGCGCTGATGTTCATCGACGAAAGCCACGTCACCGTGCCGCAGGTCGGCGGCATGTACCGCGGCGACCGTGCGCGGAAAGAGAATCTCGTCAACTACGGATTTCGTTTGCCTTCGGCGTTGGACAACCGCCCGTTGCGCTTTGACGAGTTCGAAAAGCTTCTGCCGCAGACGATGTTCGTGTCGGCCACGCCGGCCGAATACGAACGCGCACATGCAGGCCAAGTGGTCGAGCAGTTGGTGCGGCCGACGGGGCTCGTCGACCCGGCGTTGGATGTGCGCCCTGCGGCAACGCAGGTCGATGATCTGTTGTCCGAGATCAAGCTCCGCGTCGAGCGAAACGAACGCGTGCTGGTGACGACGCTCACGAAGCGGATGGCGGAGGATCTGA
This sequence comes from Betaproteobacteria bacterium, assembly GCA_005881895.1. GTDB lineage: Bacteria > Pseudomonadota > Gammaproteobacteria > Burkholderiales > Casimicrobiaceae > VBCG01. The sequence continues at coordinate 40,733 of VBCG01000137.1, read as the reverse complement.
CCGACTATCTCGCCGAACACGGCGTCAAGGTCCGCTATTTGCATTCGGACATCGACACGGTCGAGCGCGTGGAGATCATCCGCGATCTGCGCCTTGGCGAGTTCGATGTGCTGGTGGGTATCAATTTGCTGCGCGAAGGCCTCGATATTCCAGAGGTCTCACTCGTCGCCATCCTCGATGCGGATAAAGAAGGATTCCTGCGTGCGGAGCGCTCGCTGATTCAAACGATCGGCCGTGCAGCGCGGCACATCAACGGCATGGCGATTCTTTACGGCGACCGGATGACCGACTCGATGAAGGCCGCGATCGGCGAGACCGAACGCCGGCGCGCGAAGCAGGTCGCCTGGAACGCCAAAATGGGGATCACGCCCAAGGGTATCGAGAAGCGCATCAAGGACATGATCGACGGTGTTTACGACTACGACGAAGGCACGAAAGCGCTCAAAGCTGCGCAAGTGCGCGCGAAATACGAGGCGATGGGCGAGAAGGATCTCGAGAAGGAGTTGAAGCTGCTCGAGAAGCAGATGCTCGACGCTGCGCGCAACCTCGAATTCGAGAAGGCCGCGGAGCTACGCGACCGGTTGTACGAGCTCAAGGAAGCGATGTTCGGCGTGCAAGCACCGGTCGAGACATAATCGCCTCATCGCGCGATGAATTTCGACTGGAAAACGCCAGTGAAGGACAAAGTCGGCGTCCTCTTTGTCTGCATGGGCAATATCTGCAGATCCCCGACGGCTGAAGGTGTTTTTCGCGCCGTCGCGAGCCGCGGAGGCTGGACAAAGAAGCTCATCATCGATTCTGCGGGTACGCATGACTACCACGTCGGCGAGCCACCGGATGCGCGCGCAATCGCGAGCGCGCAACGAAGAGGTTACGACATTCGGAAGCTTCGTGCGCGCCAAGTCGATTCAAAGGACTTCGCGCGCTTCCAGTGGATTCTGGCGATGGATCACAACAATCTGCATCGGTTGATCGAGGTGCGGCCGAAGGAATTCGATGGACACCTCGGGTTGCTGCTCGATCTCGCGCCCCAACTAGGCGTGCGCGAGGTTCCCGATCCGTATTACGGCGGACCTGACGGGTTCGAACGGATGTTGGATCTGATCGAACCCGCCAGCGAGGCGCTATTTGCGCGCGTTGCGGAAACCGCTGCGAGCGCATGAACATTCAGTGAGGCGTGTGCGCGCCGCAGCGATGCGCGCCACATACTAAGGCGCGGGTGGCGCCGCGTCCTCCTTGTGCGTTTCGACCATCTCGAGAGGTTCGTTCGCGATTTCGACGCGCGGCGGTCGTGAGCGCTTGGGGCGCGAGGATTGAACGGACTCCGAGTCCCCTTCCGGCGCGCTCGGAACGCCGTGGCGCGTTTCCACGAGGACCAAATCGGAATCAGGTGGTAGTACGTCGGTCACCGGCGGAATCTCCGGCAGATTCCGTGGCGTTGCGGGCTCCTCTGCAGTTTTTATTTCGGTCGCCGGCTCGAAGGGGGCTGCAGGCTCCGCTTCACGCGCCGGCGGCGCTTCGATTGCTGGGGCTGGCGCATGGGCATTAAACTCGACATTTACGGCCGCACGTTCATGAGTCTCGACGACAACGGGAGAGTCGGTTCGCTCTTTCGATGCAGGGATGCCTGCGGCAGCGACGACGTCGGCGGCCGTCTCCGTCTTGCCGATTCGTTCGTGCGATGTCGTTTCAGGCGTCGCGGCAACTGTCGGCGCGCGCTCCGCGCGATCACCGCCACGGCCACGGCGACCGCGCCGTCTGCGTCCCCCTTCGCGACGTTCCTCGCCGTCTGCGTGCGGCATTGGTGGAACGGAGCTCGTGGTGGTCGCCGCCGTCGCCTTGGCTACAGGGGCCTCGGCACCCGTCTCGCGTGGCGGCTTTTGTCGCTGCGTACGCGGTTCCGTCTGGCGTTCATTGCGGCGATCGTCGCGACGGGCATCCTTTCGTTCTTCACGCTTGCGGGGTTGCGGTGCTCCTTGGCCGGCATCGCGTGCCGGTGCTTGCGTCAGTGCTTCGCCGCGGCGCTCGTCACGCCGTTGTCGACCGCCACGCTCATCATGCGCAGTCTTGTCTCGGCGGACTTCAGTGCGGCCACGCACGTCGGCCAGCTCGCGGCCAGCAACTTCGCGGGTGACTTGTTTGGCGGCCGGTTCAGACGTTCGATCCATTGGCGTGGCGGCGGCAAAATCAGCGGGCTTCGTCCTAAACCATGCGAGCACCCGCGATAACCACGTGCCTTCGTGCAACCCTGCAGGAACGGACTTCGCCGGAATGCCGCGCGTTGCGATTGCCGTTCTCGCAACCGGAATGGGCGCCGGTTGAGCCGGCGTGATGCCCTTGACGACCGCCTCCTGCCGCGCTTCGCGAACCTCTTCCTTGCGTGCTTTGGCGGAGTCTTCCTCTTCGGGCTGTGACACGAGCTGAAACGACGCGGGCAATGGTTCGCCCAGGTTCAAATCGTCGTGGCGCAGGCGCTCGATACTGTAGTTTGGCGTCTCGAGATGCCGGTTCGGCACGAGCAAGACATTCACTTTGAAGCGCGTCTCGATCGACAGCACGTCACTGCGTTTCTCGTTCAACAAGAACGTCGCAACGTCGACGGGCATTTGCGCGACGACCTGCGCCGTATTGTCCTTCATCGCTTCCTCCTGGATGATCCGGAGGATATGCAGTGCGGTCGACTCGGTACCGCGGATATGGCCGATGCCGTGGCAACGCGGGCAGGGGATGTAGGCGGATTCAGCCAACGCGGGCCGTAGGCGCTGCCGCGACAACTCCATCAAGCCGAAACGCGAGATCTTGCCCAGTTGAACGCGGGCGCGATCGTATTTGAGCGCGTCGCGGAGTCGGTTTTCGACTTCGCGCTGGTTCTTCGCGCTTTCCATGTCGATGAAGTCGATGACGATCAGGCCGCCCAAGTCGCGCAATCGCAGCTGCCGCGCGATTTCCTCGGCCGCTTCGAGGTTCGTCTCGAACGCCGTCGTCTCAATGTCGCTGCCTTTCGTGGCGCGCGCCGAGTTGACATCGACGGACACCAACGCCTCGGTGTGATCGATGACGATCGCGCCGCCTGACGGCAACGGAACCTGTCGCGCGTACGCCGTCTCGATTTGGTGCTCGATCTGAAAGCGCGAAAACAACGGGACGTCGTCTTTGTACAGCTTGACGCGCGACACATTGCCCGGCATTACGTGGCTCATGAACTGCTGCGCCTGTTCGTAGATGCCCTCGGTGTCGATCAGGATCTCGCCGATGTCGGGGTGGAAGTAATCGCGGATCGCGCGGATGACGAGACTCGATTCCTGGTAGATCAAGTACGCGCCTGACTGCAGCTTTGCGGCGTCCTCGATCGCACGCCACAGCTGCATCAGGTAGTTCAAGTCCCACTGCAATTCTTCGGTCGAGCGCCCGATGCCCGCCGTGCGGGCGATGACGCTCATTCCACGCGGGACTTCGAGCTGACCGACGGCTTCGCGGAGTTCGTTGCGTTCTTCACCCTCCACCCGTCGCGATACACCGCCGCCGCGCGGGTTGTTCGGCATGAGGACTAAGTAACGTCCGGCCAGCGAAATGTAGGTTGTGAGTGCGGCGCCTTTGTTTCCTCGTTCGTCCTTGTCCACTTGGACGATGAGCTCCTGGCCCTCGCGGAGTTGTTCCTGCATGCGGCGCGCGCCCGGCTCTTCGCTGTCGTCGCCATCACTGCGCGCACCCGCGGCTGCCTTGAGACTAGGTCGCGAGATTTCCTTGAACGGTAGAAAGCCGTGACGGTCGGTGCCGTAGTCGACGAAGCATGCTTCAAGCGAGGGCTCGATGCGCGTGATGACGGCTTTGTAAATGTTGCTCTTGCGCTGCTCCTTGGATGCGGATTCGATATCGAGGTCTATGAGCTTCTGACCATCGACGATGGCCACTCGAAGCTCTTCGGCTTGAGTGGCGTTGAACAACATGCGTTTCATGGGCCTTCCCCGGCGCAACGTCGACCGTAGGCAGCGTGGGGAAGCGGCACACGGCGCAAGCACGACGGCTTGCGTCGATCAAGCTACGCGGCAGGCATGTGTGAAGACTGCGTTGCCGGCAACGGCCGGCAACGAACGAAAGCGGAGCGAAAAGTTACGGGCTCGTTTGGCATGGGGCCTCGGTTGACCGGGGCGAAGGCTCTCGTCGGGTGTGCGTCTTCTTGTTCACGAACAGGCGTCGATGTCTGGCGGCTGCGCTGATGCGGCGCGAGAGGGCGCGGGCATCACCTCGCATCCGCGAGCAGAAATTCTCGCTTCATGCGCCGCGCAGCACGCCGCTTCGTCCCGGCCGATGCCGGATGCGGAGACTGCGCTCTTGCTTTACGATCGCTACTTTCCCAGGGACAAACCCGGACCGGCGAGCGACTTAGCCGGTTTCCCCTGCGTTAGGCAGGGTCTGCGCGCGGTAATAACCGACCATCGGCGCGCTACGTACTTCGCAGCTGCCCGCCATGTCGATCGGCGCAATCGATCACAATTATAAGCGAATGAATGAGTTAAGCAAGGATGCTGTCTCGTGGCTCACGGTTGGCGAGGAGTCAGCCGGCCAGCGGATCGACAATTTTCTGGTTCGTATTCTGAAAGGCGTTCCCAAGAGTCACGTTTATCGCATCTTGCGAACCGGCGAAGTGCGCGTGAACAAAGGGCGAGTCGGCGCCGAAACGCGGCTGGCTTCCGGCGATGTTGTGCGGGTCCCGCCCGTGCGGATGGCGAAGCAGGCGACGACCTCACGACCCGTTCCAAAGATCGCGTCAAAAGCGCCCGTTCTTTACGAGGACGATGCAATCCTGGCCATCGACAAGCCTGCCGGACTTGCAGTGCACGGCGGCAGCGGAATTGCCTACGGACTGATCGAGCAACTTCGTGCCGCGCGCGCCGACGCGCGGTTCCTCGAGCTCGTGCATCGCCTCGACCGTGACACGTCAGGCGTGCTGCTTGTCGCTAAAAAGCGAGCGGCGTTGGTTGCGCTGCATCAGCAGCTTCGAAATGGCGAGTTTGACAAACGCTATTTGGTGTTGGTCCGCGGTCGCTGGCGTGATGCGAAACGAGCCGTACGACTGTCGTTGCACAAGTTCGCGACGCGGGAAGGCGAGCGCAGGGTGCGCGTGGAAGAGGACGGTCGGGAGGCCGAAACGGTGATCTACCGGCGCCGCATCTGGGCCGACCACGATCCGCCGCTTGCGTTATTGGAGGCTGAGTTGCGGACCGGCCGCACGCACCAGATTCGGGTACATCTGACGCATCTCGGATTTCCGCTCGCGGGCGACGACAAGTACGGCGACTTTGCCTGGAACAAGGCGCTTGCGAAAGAAGGATTGCGGCGCATGTTTCTGCACGCGTGGAAGCTCGCGTTCGTCCATCCGACGACTGGACAGCCCGTCGTGATCGAGTCGCAACTTGCTTCGGACCTCGCGTCGTACGTCGCTCAATTGGACGGCGGCGCGGGACACAAAGCCGGCATAGCCCGGCGTAGCGGCTGAATTTACACTTCCGACGGTGGCGGCGCGCGTTGCTTTCTTAGATTTTCCCAGCGCTTGAGTTGCGCATCCCGAATTCTTGATGGATGCAACGGCACCAGCGGCGTGTTGCGACGATCCACTTGAATCAGCCCATGTGCTACACCCATCGCAATGGCCTCGTGACGGTTGAGCACGCCCAATTTGCTGATGATGTTGCTGAAATGAAAGTTCACCGTGCGCTCGGTGATGTTCAGCTTGTGGCCGATGTCGGGACTCACCATGCCGCGCGCCGCGAGATGGAGGCACTGGAGCTCGCGAGGGGAAAGGGGGCTGCCTTCCTGCATGGGCGGTAGACCTTTGGCGATCACATTTGCCATGAATACCGAATGAAGAACCGTACCGAGATACATTACCTGGGGCGTTATTGCGCCAATCCTTTCGCGATCCTTTGAACTCAATGCTCGTTGTCGGCGATTCAAGGCGAACATGATTTTGTTACCCGCATCTCGCAAATAGATCGCGAGGCCGCTCCCCACTCCGTATTTGGCTGCACGGGCTAGAAACGCTTCGACGTCCGGATTGTTAGCGGCGATGCGCTTGTCCCAGATCAATGGCGTCGGCCACATTGACCACCCATAACTTACCCGAGGATCAACCTCGATGTAGCTGTTCTTATCGTACTCGGCGATCCACTCGGCTGGAACTGTCGTCCACAAATAGAAGCGCTCGTCGTGATGAAGGTTTTTGCTTGTCCCAACTGCGTACAAGAAGGAGCTGAAGCCCATTGAACGGACAATTGCTTGAAGCGGCTCAATGATAGATTCGCCCTTGCGCGCTGGCTCGCTTAACGACGCCAACCAAGGGGCGAAACACAAGTCCTCCACTTCAAAATTTGTTTTCGGCTCAATTTGAACGAGCATCGGAATCCCCCTTGACGTCGGGCAGACTCTATTCCTTCATTTCTGTTTCGTAAATTACGCAAATGGATGATCTGCTCAAGAAGCCGGCGATTATTACGCTGTCATTCGAAGCGCAAACTAATAAACAACAGCTGACCATGCACTTCCCGGATGAAAAGTTAACGTCATTCGTCGCATTAAGTCATTGGCGTTCTACGCGCTCGAAGCTCGACCCGTTACCGGCTTTCGGCGTTGCAGTGTTTGGGTCAGAGAACACTTAGCATTGCGCGCCGTCCGTACACCAACCACAGCGCGAAGCTTGCAACTGTCAGAGCTGCCATACCGCTTGCGAGCGACGCGAGCGAATGCGCAAGGGAATGCGCAAGGAATGGCGCGATCGTGCGTGCGTTGAACCCGAAAGCGCAAATTGAACGAAGCCCGCGAGCGAAGACGCTAATCCCCGCATCGCGGGAAAGAGGCCGAGTGGCAGCAAGGTGACGCTCGGAATCACGAAGCTGGTTCCCATCGTGAATACGAAATAGTGGCAATACGTGCCAAGGCACATTCGGCGTAACGAATGCAACAACCAGGAGATTGAAAAATGCGCCCGCGACATGCACGCGTAACCGATGCGGATCGTTCGATTCGGTGATAGTCGACCGGCAAGCTGCCCTAAAAACACTACGCCTGTCATGATGCCGCTGATCAGCGGGACGAAGAACCATGCAAATCCGTAGGTCGATAGCCCAAAAGATCGACCGAGATAAGTGGGTGCCGCGGCGACGTAGATGAAGATTGCCGCGAAGTTGAGCGTAGGAATTGCGCTCAACCAACAGGAAGTCGGAGGTGCGCAGTGCCTGCGAGTAGTTGGCCCACAACACGCGTGGATGCAGCGGTTGGCGCAGCGTCTTCGGCAGCGTTTCTTGCAAGCGAAGCGCCGTCCGCGCGAGGACTGCGCCAACGAGGACGAGCATCATCCAGAAGATGGCGCGCCAGCCGAGCGCATTCAGCAACACACCGCCAACAACGGGCGCAAGCGCCGGCGCAATTCCGAAGACCAGCGTGATCTGCGACATCAGGCGCTGCGCTTCCGGCCAGTGATAGCGGTCGCGAATGATTGCGCGTCCGACGACAAGGCCCGCGCCCGCCGACAAGCCTTGCAACGTACGAAAGAGCCATAACGATTGAATGTTGCCCGCGATTGCGCACCTGAGCGACGCGAACGCGTAGATCGCGAAGCTTACGAGCACAACGGGACGGCGACCCAACGCGTCCGACAACGCACCGTGCCACAACATCACGAAGGCGTAGGCAAAGAGATAGGTCGACAGCGTCTGCTGAACAGCGATTTGCGAGACGGCGAATTCCAGCGCAATGGCATGGAACGCAGGGAGGTACATGTCGATCGCAAAAGGACCGAGCATCGCCAGCGCCGCAAGCAGCGCGGCGAACGACCATGACCGCGGGTAGGGGAGTTTCGGATGCGCGACGGAGTCGGGCCTCGCCGACGAACCGGTCACAACTCGACAGCGACTGCGTCGCCGGCGAGCGCAGCGTCGACGACCGAACGCGAATATTGCGGCGCGAAGAGCGTGATGAACTGATAGACGTAGCCACGCAGAAAGACGCCGCGTCGCAATGCGAGGCGCGTCGTCGACGTGGCGAAGAGATGGCTCGCGTCGAGCATTTCGAACGCCTGATCCTTTTCCGGATCGTAGGCCATCCGCGCCACGATGCCGGCGCCCATACCGAGCTCGACGTACGTTTTGATGACGTCGGAGTCGAGCGCCGTCAGCACGACGTTCGGCTGCAGACCCTTGGCCGCAAACGCGGCGTTGATCGCGGAGCGTCCAGTAAAGGCGAAGTCGTACGTCACGATCGGATGCTGTGCGAGCGCCTCCAACGTCAACGGCTTCATCTTCGCTAGCACGTGACCTTTGCGCACAAGGACGCATCGATTCCAGCGATAGCACGGCAGCGTGACCAGCTCGGAGTAATCCGCAAGCGATTCCGTGGCAATGCCGAGGTCAGCCTCCCCGGCCACGGTCTGCTCGGCAACTTGGACCGGATTGCCTTGGTGCAGCATCACGCGCACTTTTGGAAATTGAGCGGTGAAAGCGGACAGGACTTTAGGCAGCACGTAGCGCGCCTGCGTGTGCGTCGTGGCGATGGCAAGCGTCCCCGCGTCCTCGCTACGGAACTCATCGGCGACGCGCTTCATGTTGGCAATCTCGCGGAGCGCCCGTCGCGCCGTTGCGACGACGATTTCACCCGCCGGCGTAAGCGATGCCAGACGTTTGCCCTGGCGAACGAAGACGCGCAGACCGAGCTCGTCCTCGAGCTGCCGAATCTGCTTGCTGATGCCGGGCTGCGACGTATACAGCGCGATCGCAGCGTCGGAAACGTTCAATCCGTGGTCGACGACCGCGCACAGATATTTGAGCTGCTGCAGGTTCACGACCGCATATAACGCTTTCAACAATATTGTCGTACATTATATAGCCAGGGTCATCGCAATTCCGGACACGCAGGCAATATGCCGCAAGTATTGACGATTCATCCGACGAATCCACAGCCGCGGTTGCTTCGCTTGGCGGCGCGAACGCTGCGCGATGGCGGTGTGATCGCGTATCCGACAGACTCATCGTATGCGCTCGGATGTCGGCTGGATGATGCAGAGGCGGCGCGACGCATTCGCGTGATTCGCGGCTTGGACGAGCGGCATCACCTCACGCTGATGTGTCGCGACATGGCCGACGTTGGCCATTTTGCGCGGCTCGACAACTGGCAATTCCGCATCGTCCGGCAAGGAACGCCCGGCAGTTTTACGTATCTGTTGCCCGCAACCCATGAAGTGCCGCGACGTCTGCAGCATCCGCGTCGTCGAACGATCGGTGTACGAATCCCCGACCATCGGCTTGCGCGCGCTTTGCTCGATGAAGTTGGCGCACCCATTCTTTCCGCAACGCTTATCCCCCCGGAAGGTGAGGAGCCGCTCAACGACGCAGAATCGATTCGCGCGCGATTCGGGCAGTCAATCGATCTCATTATCGACGCCGGTCCTTGCGCGGCAGCGCCCACAACGGTGATTGACCTCGCGCAAACGCCGCCGGTCGTCGTCCGGCGCGGGCTGGGCGATCCGGGGCGCATCGGCTTCTCTACGTGAAGACGTGGGAAGCGACCAAATGCAGGTCGGACGGGAAGGGCCCGACTAGGGTAAAATAGAAAATCAATGGATGTTTCGCTCGAGACCATCGTGCTCTGGGCAGTGCCGGTGGTCTTTGCGATCACGTTGCACGAAGCCGCTCACGGCTACGTCGCCAAGTTGTTCGGTGATCGCACGGCCGAAATGCTTGGCCGCATTACGCTGAACCCATTGAAGCACATCGATCCGGTCGGGACGATCCTGGTTCCGGGCATGTTGCTGGCGCTGGCATGGGTCAACCGATCGCCGCCATTCGTCTTCGGTTGGGCCAAACCGGTGCCAGTGAACTTCGGTAATCTGAAGAATCCGAAGCGCGACATGATTTGGGTGGCCGCCGCAGGACCGGGGTCGAACTTTCTGCAAGCGCTGTTATGGGCATTCGCGCTTGCCGCCACTGCGCCTTCGGGACCGTTCCCGAGCGCAGGCCTTTTTGAGATGGCGGATATTGGATTCAAGGTAAACCTGGTGTTGATGGCGTTGAATCTGCTTCCACTGCCGCCGCTTGACGGCGGCCGAGTCCTTGCCGGCTTGTTGCCCGGCAACGCCTCCACAATGTTGTCGCGCCTTGAGCCGTACGGATTTTTCATTATTCTTGCCTTGCTGGCGTTGGGCGTGCTCGACGACCTGATGCGCCCGCTGATTCGCGTCGCCGCCTCGATGATTGCCCGAATCATCGGCATGTAAATTAGGTGGCCTGTACAGGGGAATCGATAGTGTCTGGCTTGCTGTCCGTGCCGATTGCTGCGTTGCCACTGCTCGCAAGGGGACCTACCCTTGCTTCGCAGCGGCGCCTTGCACTCGGCACGAATAGCGGCGCCATAACGCTGTCGCTCACTACCGATTCCCCTGTTACAGGCCACTAGCGAAAGAACAACGATCGTTTTTGCACATGTTTGCTGATCGCGTGCTGTCGGGCATGCGTCCGACGGGGCGCATGCACATTGGCCATTATCACGGCGCGCTCAAGAACTGGATCAAGCTCCAGGAAGAATACGAATGCCTGTTCTTCGCGGCCGACTGGCACGCATTGACGACGCATTACGAAACACCCGAAACAATCGCGGAAAGCGTATGGGACATGTTCATCGATTGGCTGGCGGCGGGAATCGATCCCACGCGGGCGACGATCTTCATCCAGTCACGCGTTCCCGAGCACGCCGAGCTGACACTGTTGCTCGGCATGATCTCGCCCATTGGTTGGCTCGAGCGCGTGCCGTCGTACAAGGAGCAGCAGCAAAAGCTCCCCGATCGTGATCTGTCCAACTACGGTTTTCTTGGCTATCCCGTGATGCAAAGTGCAGACATCCTCATTTATCGCGCCAACATGGTGCCGGTGGGAGAAGATCAGGTCTCGCACATCGAGCTGACGCGTGAGCTCGCGCGGCGCTTCAATCACATCTACGGCCGCGAGCCGGGTTTCGAGGAGAAAGCGCGGCTGGCGATCAAGAAGCTGGGCAGCAAGAAGGCGAAACGCTATCAGCAGTTCCGCACTGCGTTCCAGGAGAAGGGCGATACGGAAGCGCTCGACGCCGCGCGCTCGCTATTGAACGACACGCAAAATCTTTCGCTGGGCGACCAGGAGCGTCTGTTCGGTTTTCTCGAAGGCTCGCGGCGCGTGATCCTGCCGGAGCCGCAGCCGCTGCTGACGGAAACGCCTCGCGTCCCGGGTCTCGACGGGCAGAAGATGTCGAAGTCGTACGGCAATGCGATCATGCTGCGCGAAGATCCCGCGGCGGTGACGGAAAAGATCCGCACGATGCAGACCGATCCCGCGCGTGTCCGCCGCAGCGATCCGGGCAACCCGGAGAAATGTCCCGTTTGGGGATTGCACCAGATCTATTCCGGGAAGGAGACCCAAGACTGGGTCGTCAAAGGGTGCACGACGGCCGGTATCGGCTGTCTCGAATGCAAGCAGCCGGTGATCGACGCGATCATACGCGAACAAAAACCGATTCACGACCGCGCGCAAAAGTATCTCGACGATCCGGCGCTCGTTCGCAACATCGTTGCGGACGGTTGCGAACGCGCACGAAAGCTCGCCGAGGAAACGATGCGGGATGTGCGCCAGGCAATGGGACTTGCCTATGATTAGCGGCGAAGCCGCGCTCGATCTCGAGCACCCGTCACCGCTGCCGCGGCCGCTGGCGCGCGTCTATGGCGAACCGGTCAACGAGTTTCCGCACGATCTCTACATTCCTCCGGAAGCGCTCGAGATCTTTCTGGAAACATTCGAAGGTCCGCTTGATTTGTTGTTGTATCTGATCCGGCGGCAGAACATCAATGTGCTCGACATCCCGATGGCCGAGTTGACGCGCCAATATTTGGGCTACGTGGAGATGATGCGCAGGACGCAGCTCGAGCTCGCCGCCGAATATTTGTTGATGGCTGCGGTGCTGATCGAAATAAAGTCGCGCCTGTTGTTGCCGCGTCCGCCCGCGCCGCCAGGTGACGAATCTGCCGATCCCCGCGCCGAGCTCGTTCGCCGTCTGCTGGAATACGAGCGAATGAAGCAGGCATCGCGCGAGCTTGATGCGCTGCCGCTGGTCGAACGCGATTTTGCGACCGTTTGCATCTTTCTCGAGCGCGTTGCGCCAACGCGATTTCGAGGACCTGCGATCGGCCTGGGCAGTGCTGATTGATCGGGCGCGAGTCAATCGTCACCATCTCGTATCGCGCGAGGAGTTGTCGGTTCGCTCGGAGATGAGCCGCCTTTTGAAGCTGCTACTGCCGGGACGCTATCGTGAATTCACGACGTTGTTTGCCGAGCACGCCGATCTGCAGCACCTTGTCGTCACATTCCTCGCGCTGCTTGAACTTTCGCGTGAGCAACTGATCGACGTTGCACAAGCCGAACCCTATGCACCGATTCACGTCCAGCTGAAAGGTGAGCGCCCCTTTGTGCTCGCCAACGAAACATGATGCAAACAGCAGAGCCGATATCCGACTTGACCGAAATCAAGCAGATCCTTGAAGCCGCGCTTCTTGTCGCCGGCGAGCCCGTTCACGTCACGCAGCTCGCGCGACTGTTCGAGCCAGCGCTCGACGCCGACCTCGTGCGCAGGCTCTTAGATGAGCTACGGGCGGATTGGAGCGGGCGCAAAGTCGAGCTGGTGCAAGTTGCGTCAGGGTGGCGTTTCCAAGGGCGCCCGGACGTTCAAACCTATCTCGACCGATTGAGTCCCGAAAAGCCGCCACGATATTCACGTGCAGTCATGGAAACCCTGGCGATCATCGCCTATCAGCAACCCGTAACCCGCGGCGATATTGAGGCCATCCGCGGTGTCGCCGTGTCCACGAACGTCGTGAAGACGCTCGAGGACCGGCAATGGGTCGAGGTCGTCGGCCATCGCGAAACGCCGGGACGGCCGGCGCTCTACGCGACGACGAAGACCTTCCTCGATGATCTCGGCTTGCGCTCCCTGTCGGAGCTGCCACCTCTCGCCGAGCTCGATCCTTCCCACCTCCTGGAGATTCCTAATGCCCCCACAAAGGCCACCGAGGCGCCACTCGCGCTCGCGAGTCCGGTCCTCGAGTCCAGTGCAGCAGCCGAGCCTGGCGCTGCAGCGGATCGCGGAGAGCCTGCCGCCTCCGAAGCACAAGCGCTCCACTGACGAAGTCTTCAACGAGCCGCAACGCCTGCACAAAGTGCTGGCAGCGTGCGGGTTCGGGTCGCGGCGCGCGATGGAAGAGATGATTCTCGCGGGGCGCATTACCGTGAATCGCATGCCCGCGGAAATCGGTCAGAAGGTGAGCCCCGGCGATGAAGTTCGTATCAACGGCGAGCTCGTCAAGGTCCGCTTCGCGGAGCCGCGCGCGCGGGTGCTCATCTATCACAAGCCGCCGGGCGAAATTGTGACGCGCGACGATCCCGAAGGACGTGCGACCGTGTTCGAGAAGTTGCCGTCGATCGGCAACGGCAAATGGATCAACGTCGGCCGTCTCGACTACAACACCGAAGGTTTGCTGCTGTTCACCAATTCGGGTGAGCTTGCCAACCGACTGATGCATCCGCGTTACGAAGTCGACCGCGAATATGCCGTTCGCGTCATGGGTCGCTTGACGGATGAGCAACAGCAAAAGTTGGTCTCGGGTGTTACGCTGGAAGACGGCGTCGCCCGCTGCCAATCGGTGGAAGATGGCGGCGGCGACGAAGACGCGTCCAACCATTGGTACCGCGTCGTGCTGCGCGAGGGACGCAACCGCGAAGTGCGGCGGATATTCGAAGCATTGGGCGTCATGGTCAGCCGACTGATCCGCACGCGCTACGGTGTTGTCGCAATGCCGACCGCGATCAAGCGAGGCGAATGGCTCGAGGTTGAACCGGCGGCGGTCAACGCGCTGGTAGAAAGTGCGGGACTCGCGCCGGGCGCTACACCCGAGGGCCGAGGCATGCGCGACCAGCGCAATGTCGGCGGCAAGGAGGGACGTCGTCACGGGCCTCCGCATGCGCAGAGCCAAGGCACACCGCGCACTCACGGCGCAGCGGGCCCGACGCAGTCACGGCCTCACCATAAGGGACCCAAAGCCGGATTTCGGCCGCACGCGAAAGGTCCGCCGCATCAAAGCCATCCCGCACCGGCTGCCGGCAACGGACAGCCCCGCTTTTCGGGATCGCCTCAGCGACAGCCACCCCGTCAGCGAGGCAACTTCGACGAGATCCAACCGCAGAGCAACGCAAATGCATCACCATTCGCGACGCCGCGTAATGCGAATGCGGGTGGTGGACATCGTGGGCTTGGGCACGATGCGCCGCGTCATCGCAGCGGTCCGCGCGCGAAGGCGGCGGGATTCGGCGGTGGACAGAAAGGGCCTGGCGGCTTCGGTCATCGGCACGCACGACCCTCCGAAAAGCCGCGCGCCGAGGTGAACGGCAACGTTGCGCCACCGGGCGTTCCCACCCCGCCGAGCGACGACGACGAAAGTTAGAACCGCGGTTTGCGCTTCGCGATGAACGCGCGCACCCCTTCGACAAACTCCGGCGTTGCCGCGCATTGCGCGAAGCTCGTGGCCTCTGCCTGCAATTGCTCGGACAGCGTGCGATCAAGCGATTGACGCGCGAGCCGCTTAGCGTTGCGTAACGCCTGAACCGGCCCACTTGCCACGGCTTGCGCCCACGCGGCTACCGTCGCATCAAGCTCCTCGAGCGGCGCGACCTTGTTGACGAGTCCCAGACGTGATGCTTCCGCGGCGTCGAACCGTTCTGACAACAACAGGATTTCGATCGCCTTGCGAAGCCCGACGATGCGCGGCAACGCGAATGTCAGGCCGCCGTCGGGCGTCAAGGCCAGTTGCCGATACGCCGATGTGAAGTAAGCGTCTTCGGCTGCGACGACCAAGTCGCACGCGCACATCAACGACAGGCCGAAACCGGCGACGGCACCCTGCACGCGGGCAATAACGAGATGCGGCATCCGATGCACCAGCTCGATTGCGGCGTGCAAGCGCCCGATCAAACGCTGAAAATGCGCCTGCCGTGCGCCGGGTTCTTCGTCGACACATTGCGCGAATGCGCGGACATCGCCGCCCGCCATGAAATGCGGTCCCGCGCCGCGCAACACGATCACGCGCAATGATTCATCGGCCGCGAGTGACGCCATGTTGGCCACCAGCGCGTCCATCATCGCGAAGTCCAGCGCATTGAGCGCTTCGGGACGGTTCAAGATGACCGTCGCGACTCGGTTCGCTCGCTCGACGATGATGGTGTCGGCCATTGGCAAATTCACGCAAATGCCGGCCCGAACAGCGTCAGCGCAATTTCGACCGTCGTCGCGTGGATGTCGACAACGTCTTCGATCTTGTCGGCGTAGCCGCCCGCCATGACGATCGCGACGGGTACTCCGTGACGGCGCAACGTCTCGAGCACGTGTCGATCGCGTGTAGCGAGGCCCAGCTTCGAGAGCGAAAGCCGGCCCAATCGGTCACCGACATACGGGTCTGCGCCGGCAAGATAGATTGCGATGTCGGGCTTCGACACCGAAAACACTTGCTCAAGGGCCAGCGAAAGGATCGTCAAATAATCGCGGTCGCCGGTGTCGTCGGCAAGCTCGATGTCGAGACTCGACGCTGCCTTGATGAACGGAAAATTGCCGCGCCCGTGCATTGAAAACGTGAATACGGGCGGATCATCGGCAAAGATCGCCGCGGTACCGTCGCCCTGATGAACGTCGAGATCGATGACGAGCGCGCGTTCAATCCGACCTTCGGCCTGCAGCGTTCGAATCGCGACTGCCGCGTCGTTGAAGACGCAAAATCCTGCGCCATGATCGCGATGTGCGTGGTGCGTGCCGCCCGCGAGATTGATCCCGCAGCCCGACGCGAGCGCACCGCGGCACGCGCCGAGCGTCGCTCCAGCGGAACGGCGCGATCGCTCGACCATCGAGGGCGACCACGGGAAGCCGATTCGCCTAAGCGAGGAGGGCGTAAGCGAGCCCTCCGCGACGGTGGCAACGTAGGCAGTCGAATGCGCATTGGCGAGCTGGGCGTCGCTTACCGCTGCAGGTATGCATAGAAGGTCCGGCGCCAGCGCCGCTATCCGTTCGTGCAGCAACGCATACGTGCGCATTGGAAAGCGATGCGTCGCGGGCAGCGGCAGAACGAAATGCGACGTGGAGTAGATCAGCATTACTTCGTCGCATCGCGGAATGGGCTCGATTCTTCCAGTTCATCCACCGCGTGCGCCACGTCGATGCGTTCGCGCGCGCAATAGTCGGCGATCGCCGCCGCGAATCCGCGGTCGCCGATCGCGTGCAGCGAATGCGTCGTGACCGGTAAAAGTCCGCGCGCGAGCTTGTGCGTACCCTGGGCGCCGCCCTCGAAGCGCGCAATGCCGCGCTCGATGCAGAAGTCGATGCCTTGGTAATAGCACGCCTCGAAATGCATGCCGGGGACGTACTCGAGCGAACCCCAATAGCGTCCCCACATCGTTTCCCTCGTATAGACATCGAGTGCTGCGCATACCGGCTTTTCGTCATGGT
This sequence comes from Betaproteobacteria bacterium, assembly GCA_005881895.1. Lineage (GTDB taxonomy): Bacteria > Pseudomonadota > Gammaproteobacteria > Burkholderiales > Casimicrobiaceae > VBCG01. Next base: position 24,179 of record VBCG01000137.1, on the reverse strand, counting down.
AGCCGACGATGAGCAAGAGATGCTCCGGCATCGTTCGGGCGAGTTGGTCGAAGAACTCGCGCGTGAGGTATGGCGTTGAATGGTGCGCTCGGTAAGTGTTTTCGTAGCAGCGAAAGAACAGGCGCCAATCGCGTTCTTCGATCGCCGTGCCGGTCTTGCGAACGAATGAAACGCCTGCGGCCGCCAGCTTCTTCCGCTCCTGCCGGATCTTCTTCCGCTTGTCGTGCGTAAGCACCGCGAGAAAATCGGTGAAATCGCGGTACCCGTGGTTGCGCCAATGAAACTGCACACCATGGCGACCGATCAAGCCCGCGGCTTCGCCTTCATTGGATTCATCATCGCTGACGAACAATACGTGCAGCGACGAAAAGCGCCCGGACTGGACCTGCGCCAAGGCCGCATCGAGCATCGCAGCTCGCGTCGTGGCGTCCGCTGCCAGCAACCGCGGACCGGGTACCGGGGTAAACGGGATGGCTGCGAGGAGCTTTGGGTAATAGCGCCTTCCGTGCCGTCGATAGGCATCGGCCCAGCCCCAATCGAAAACATATTCGCCGTAACTGTGCGCTTTCGCATAAAGCGGCATCGCGCCGACGAGCATCCCATCGCTCCATGCTGTCACGAAACGCGCTTGCCAGCCGGTCTCTCGCGAAGCACAGCCCGTCTCGTGCAACGCCGAGAAGAACGCATGCGAAAGGAACGGATGGGCCGGCGCGAGTGCATTCCATGCGCGGGCATCGATCGCGGAGAGCGGCACATCGCTCCGAATGACGGGAGAGCGCGGAACGGGCAATGGCACGGGCGAAAAAGGAATCGGGGCGCGCATCGGTCGAATCGGATCGCAGCTGGAGATTGTGGCGCCATCTTCGCCGCCGCTCAAGCGAAAACGCATTCATCGTGCATGTTAAAATTTCCCAATGCACGTCGCGATCGCGCAGCTGAATCAAGTTGTCGGCGACCTTCGCGGCAATGCGCAGGGTCTCGCCGCTGCGATCGACGAAGGACGGCGAGGCGGCGCCGCGCTTGTCGTGACTCCCGAATTGTCGCTGTCCGGCTATCCTCCTGAAGATCTGTTGTTGCGTCCCGCTTTTCTCGACGCCTGCGCACGCGAGCTTGCGGCGCTCGCAACGCGCGTCCACGGCGTGACGGCTTTGGTGGGGTTTCCCGAAGTGCGTCACGGCGTGCGCCACAATGCCGTCGCCGTCATTCGCGATGGCGCGGTCGCGCAGGTCTATCGCAAGGCGGAGCTGCCGAATTACACGGTATTCGACGAGCAGCGCTATTTCGAGCCCGATGGCACGCCGTGCATATTCAACGCCGATGGCGTCCGCTGCGCTGCGATCATTTGTGAAGATGTCTGGTTTCCCGCGCCGGCAGCGCGCGCCAAGGTCGCGGGCGCGCAGTTGATCGTGGTCCCGAACGGGTCGCCCTATCACACGCATCAGCAGGCGTTGCGCCGCGAGCAAGTGGGCGCGCGCGCCAAAGAAACCGCGCTCCCGATCGTCTACGTAAATCGCGTGGGCGGCCAGGACGAGCTCGTGTTCGATGGCGCCTCGTTCGTCGTCGATCAAACGGGCGCCGTGGCTCAGCAGTTGCCGGCATGGCATGAGACGATCGCACTGGTGCGCTTCGACGGCGCCACGCCGAAGCACGTACGCGGCGGGTTGGACGAAGCACTCGAGCCGCATGTCTACCACGCACTGGTCATGGGCGTGCGAGACTACGTCAACAAGAACCGCTTTCCCGGCGTGCTGATCGGGCTTTCGGGCGGTATCGATTCTGCCTTGACGCTCGCAGTCGCCGTTGACGCTCTCGGGCGCGATCGTGTCCGAGCGTTAATGCTTCCGTCCCGATACAACGCATCGTTCAGTCTCGACGACGCGCGCGAGATGGCCGGCATTGTCGGCGTGCGCTACGACGAGATGCCGATCGAGCCGATCTTCAATGCATTTCTGGAAACGCTCGCGCGCGAATTCGGTGGACACCCTGTCGACGCGGCGGAAGAAAACATCCAGGCGCGCATCCGTGGGACGCTACTGATGGCGTTGTCGAACAAGTGCGGCTCGATCGTGCTAACGACGGGCAACAAGTCCGAGATGGCGGTCGGCTATGCCACGCTCTATGGCGACATGGCCGGCGGATTTGCGGTTCTGAAGGACATCAGCAAGACGCTCGTCTATCGTCTTGCGCATTACCGCAACAGTCTCGGCCGCGTGATTCCGGAGCGCATCATCACGCGCCCGCCGTCGGCGGAGCTCCGCGAGAATCAGACCGATCAGGATTCGCTACCGCCGTATGACGTGCTCGATGCGATTCTCGAAGCATACGTCGAGCGGGATCTCAGTCCGGCCGAAATCGTGGCGCAGGGTTTCGCGGCCGAGGACGTCCGTAAGGTCGTGCGGCTCATCAAAATCAACGAATACAAACGCCGCCAAGCGGCCGTCGGCATTCGGATCACGCCGCGCGGATTCGGCAAAGATTGGCGCTATCCGATCACGTCGGCCTGGAACGAATCGGAAGGAGTGTCGCCCTCGCGCGGGGATTCCCCAAGACCTATGTAACGGATCACATCGTGTATCCTGCTGCAACCTTCGAGGCACGGAGAAGTAGCATGAAAAAAGTCGAAGCAGTCGTGAAGCCGTTCAAGCTCGACGAAGTCCGCGAGGCGCTGTCCGACATCGGCGTCACCGGGCTCACCGTGACGGAAGTCAAGGGCTTCGGCCGGCAAAAGGGCCACACGGAGCTCTATCGCGGCGCCGAATACGTGGTCGACTTCCTGCCGAAGGTAAAGGTTGAGGTCATTATTGCCGACACGCTGGTCGAGCGCGCGATCGAAGCGATCATCAAGGCTGCGCGCACGGGCAAGATCGGTGATGGAAAAATCTTCGTAACGAACGTGGAGCAAGCCGTGCGCATCCGCACGGGCGAATCAGGCGAAGCTGCGGTATGAAAGGAAACGGCCGGTCGCCGCGCGGCCGGCTCTTCACTCGCTCGAAGGAGGGCCCATGTCGTTCATGACCGAGTTCCGCGAATTTGCGATAAAGGGCAGCGTGGTCGATCTTGCCGTCGGTGTGATCATCGGCGCGGCGTTCGGCAAGATCGTCGACTCGCTGGTCAAAGACATCATCATGCCCGTTGTCGGGAGGCTCATCGGCGGTCTCGACTTCTCGAACTGGTTCGTCATGCTGGGGAGTCCGCCGCCGAACTACAGCGGCCCGATGACCTACGAAGCGCTCACCAAGGCCGGCGTGCCGCTGTTCGCATACGGCAACTTCATTACGGTAGCGATCAACTTCATCATTCTGGCGTTCATCATTTTTTTGATGGTGAGACAGATCAATCGCCTTCGGCGCGCGCAACCTCCGGCGCCGCCCGCACCTCCCGAGGAAGTGCAACTGTTACGGGAAATCCGCGACGCGCTCAAGAAATGACGCGATGCCCGCGCGGGCGTACGAAACGTATCGACGATCGATCGGCAGGGCCGCGCTGCTGATTGCCGTCGGTGTGCAGCTAGGCGTCGCGATCGACCTCGCACACGCTGGCACGAGGCTTGTGCCCGCGATTGCGGGATTGCAAAACCCGGTCGATATCGCGAGCGCGCGTGACGGTAGAGGGCGCCTGTTCATCGTCGAGCAGCCCGGACGGATCCGCGTCGCGAAGAACGGGCAGCTGCCTGCGACGCCGTTTCTCGACTTGACCGCGCTCGTTCAATTCGGTGGCGAACAAGGCCTGCTTGGACTCGCTTTCCATCCGTACTTTCGCGACAACGGCCTGTTCTTCGTCAATTACACTCGCCGCGATGATGGCGCAACCGTCGTCGCGCGCTATCGCGTCAGCGTAACCGATCCCAATCGTGCGGATCCGGCGTCGGCAGTCCAATTGCTCTTGATTCCTCAGCCGTTCGCCAACCACAACGGCGGCGCGCTGAAATTCGGTCCCGACGGCTATCTCTATGTCGCGACAGGCGACGGCGGCTCGGCCAACGATCCCGGCAATCGCGCTCAAAATACGTTCGAATGGCTCGGCAAGCTCTTGCGCATCGACGTGGACCGCGGTGTGCCTTACGCCATTCCGCCGGACAATCCGTTTGTAAGCGGCGTCTCCGGCCGGCCCGAAGTGTGGGCGTACGGTCTTCGCAACCCGTGGCGGATTGCGTTTGATCGCCAAACCGGAGACCTCTACATCGCCGACGTCGGTCAGGACGCCGTCGAGGAAGTCGACTTCGTTCCGGCGGGCGCCGGGGCGGGCGCGAACTTTGGCTGGCACGTGATGGAGGGATCACGCTGTACGGCGTTGGGCGGCGGCCCTGCCTGCGGATCGTCCGCGCTCACGAATCCCGTAATCGAATATACGCATGCGCTCGGGTGCTCGATCATCGGCGGCAGCGTTTATCGCGGAACGCAGGTCGCCGCACTGTTCGGTCGCTTTCTGTACGGCGATCTGTGCAGCGGAACGATGTGGAGCGCTGCGCGCGATACGCAGGGCGTGTGGACGACGCGCCAGGAGCTCGCGACCGGATTCGCGATCACGACGTTCGGCGAGGATGAAGCGGGGGAGCTTTATGTCGCCAATGCCAACGATGGCACCGTCTACCGAATCGCGGCAGACGCGACAGCGAATTCCGTGAACGTCATCGAGTACTACCACGCCGCGCTCGATCACTATTTCATCACGACGCTTCCTGTCGAGGTGGCGGCACTCGATGACGGGATTTTGCGCGGCTGGTCGCGCACCGGGCAGGCGTTTCATGCGTATGCGAGTGCAGGCTCCGGCACGTCACCCGTGTGCCGCTTCTATCTTCCGCCGGCCAGCGGCGATTCCCATTTCCTTTCCGCGTCGCCGGCCGAGTGCGCCGCAACCAAAGCGCGCTTTGCGCAATTCATTGTCGAGTCGGATGACGTCATGCGGATGACGCTCCCCGACGCAACAAACGGTGCGTGCCCTGCGGGGACGGCGGCCGTCTATCGACAGTGGAATCAGCGTATCGACAGCAATCACCGTTATGTCGCCGATCCAACGCTGCGTGCTGCGATGATCGAGCGTGGTTATTTGTCCGAAGGCTATGGCGTCGACGGCGTGGCCTTGTGCGCGCCGCAATAGGTGGTTACCGGCTTGCCGACTGTGCGGCCGGTCGTCATACTGCGCGCGGCGTGTGCAAAAGCCGGATGTCTAACGCCGTAAAATGGGGGATCATATGTTACGTTGCATCAAAGCCATTGCGTTCGGGCTCGTCGCATCCGTCGGCTTGCCGAACGCCGCCAACGCCGACATCAACATCGGCGTGACGCTCTCTGCGACAGGTCCTGCGGCCTCGCTCGGCATTCCCGAAAGAAATACGATCGAGCTTCTGCCGACGACGGTCGCGGGACAGAAAATCAACTGGATCGTGCTGGACGATGCGTCCGACACGACGAAGGCTGTGACGAACATCCGCAAGTTGATTGCCGAGGACAAGGTCGACGTCGTCGTCGGTTCGACGATCACCCCCAATTCGTTGGCGATGATCGACGTCGCGGCCGATAGCGAGACGCCGATGATCTCGATGGCGGCGTCCGCGCGGATCGTCGACCCGAGCAACCCGAAGACGCGCTGGGTATTCAAGACGCCGCAAAACGACGCTCTGATGGCGGACGCCATCGCCGTCCATATGAAAGCCAATGGCGTGAAGACGCTGGGCTACATCGGCTTCAACGACGCGTACGGCGACGGCTGGCTCGCCGAAATCAAGCGCTCGGCGCAGACGGCGGGAATCAAGGTCGTCGCCGAAGAAAAATACAACCGAAGCGATGCATCCGTGACCGGACAAGTGCTGAAGCTCGTTGCCGCGAATCCCGATGCGATCTTGATCGGCGCCGCGGGAACGCCCGGCGCCACGCCACAGAAGGAGCTCGTCGGGCGAAACTACAAGGGAAAGATCTACCAGACGCACGGCGTCGCCAATCCCGATTTCCTGCGCGTCGTCGGCAAGGATGGCAACGGCACGTTGCTGCCGATCGGACCCATGCTGGTCTTCGAGCAATTGCCCGATTCGAATCCCATCAAGAAAGTTTCCGCCGAGTACATCACCGCGTACGAGGCGAAGTACGGGAAAGGTTCGCGCACGACATTCGGCGGCCATGCGTACGACGCCTATCTGCTGATCGCGCAAGCGGTTCCCGAGGCGTTGAAGAAGGCGAAGCCAGGCACGAAGGAGTTCCACGCCGCGCTCCGCGATGCGCTCGAGAAGAGCAACGTCATCGGCACGCATGGCGTTTTCGTCATGGGGCCACAAGAGCACAACGGTCTCGACAACCGTGCACGCGTCATGATCAAGATCGACAACGGCCAATGGGTTCTTGCTAAATAGAATCCACGAACTGCGGCGCGGCTCACCATGGATCTTTCGATCGCCGCGCTGTTGACGCAGGATGGGATCACCAACGGCGCGATCTACGCCTTGCTCGCGCTGGCGCTCGTGCTGGTGTTCGCGGTCACGCGGATCATTTGGGTGCCTTCGGGCGAGTTTGTCGCGTACGGGACGTTGACGCTCGCCGGCATGCAGCTTGGCAAGCCGCCGGGCACGGTAAGTTTGCTGGTCGGAATGGCCATCGTGGCGGGCCTCCTCGAGGTCTATGTGTGCATTCGGCGTGGCGAGATTGCGAGAGCGCCGCGTCGGCTGCTGCTGTGGACCGGCGTGCCGTGCGTCATTGCAGCACTCGTATGGTGGTCTGCGCCGCTGAATTTGCCATTCCCGGTGCAAGTGGCATTGACGCTTGCTGCAGTGGCGGCACTGGGTCCGCTCCTCTATCGAATCGCCTATCAGCCGATCGCCGAGGCGAGCGTCCTCGTGCTGCTCATCGTGTCGGTTGCCGTTCATTTCACGCTCACCGGACTCGGCCTCTGGTTTTTCGGCGCCGAAGGCTCGCGGACGCCGGCATTTGCTTCGGCGTCGTTTCAACTCGGCAATGTGAATGTCAATGTCCAGAGCCTGCTCGTCGTCGGGACGAGCGCAGCTCTGATCGGCGTTCTTTACGTCTTCTTCGGGCGGACGCTGTACGGCAAGGCTTTGCGCGCGACCGCCGTCAATCGCGTTGGCGCGCGGCTCGTTGGCATATCGCCGAGTTTCGCCGGTACGCTGACGTTTGCCGTCGCTGCGCTCATGTGCGCATTCTGCGGTGTGCTCATCGGACCGATTACAACGATCTATTACGACTCCGGCTTTTTAGTGAGCCTCAAAGGATTCGTCGGCGCGATCATCGGCGGTCTGGTGAGTTACCCGCTGGCCGCGGCCGGCGCATTGCTCGTCGGGCTGCTCGAGTCGTTTTCGTCATTCTGGGCGAGTGCGTTCAAGGAAGTCATCGTCTTCACGCTGATCATTCCGGTGCTCTTATGGCGAAGCCTGACAACGCACCATCACGAAGAAGATGAATAGTCAATTTCGCGTGGGCACCTCTGGTCCGGCATGACACGATCGCGCGCGGCGCATGCATTGCTCGTCGTCGCACTCGCGGCGGCACCTTTCATCGTTCCGCAATTCTGGATAACGCTCGGCAACTACATCGGGCTCTACAGCATCGTAACACTCGGGTTGGTTCTGTTGACCGGCGTTGCCGGCCAGACGTCGTTCGGCCAGGCCGCGTTCGTTGGACTCGGTGCCTACACGACAGCGTACCTGACGACGCGGTTCGGTGCTTCACCCTGGCTCGCGTTGGCGGTCGGCATGGCGATTACGCTGGCGGTCGCATTGATGCTGGGATTCATCACATTGCGGATGAAGGGACATTACCTGCCGCTCGCGACGATCGCATGGGGCATGAGTTTGTATTTCCTGTTCGGCAATCTTGATTTCCTGGGCGGGCACACCGGCATGACCGGCATTCCGGCACTCAACTTGTTCGGTTTCGAATTGCGCGACGAGCGGCGCTACTTCTATCTGATCTGGGCGATCGCGCTCGCGGCCTTATGGGCGACCGATAATCTGCTCGACTCGCGACCCGGGCGCGCTATCCGCGCGCTCAGAGGCAGTCTGGCGATGGCCGAGGCATTTGGGGTGAACGGTGCGCGGCTCAAGATCATCGTCTTCATTTACGCCGCGTTGCTTGCGTGTGTCTCCGGCTGGCTTTACGCGCATCTGCAACGCTTCGTGAACCCGACTCCCTTCTACATCAATCAAGGCATCGAATATTTGTTCATGGCCGTCGTGGGCGGCGCAGGCAACGTATGGGGCGCGGTGATCGGCGCTACGGTGATCACGCTGTTGAAGGAAATGCTGCAAGACCTGCTGCCAAGCGTGCTTGGCCGGTCTGGGAATTTCGAGATCGTCGTGTTCGGAATCTTGATGATCGCGTTGCTGCAATTCGCGCGCGAGGGGATCGGGCCGTGGCTTGCGCGGATTCTGCCGGCGCGGCGTCCGCAGCCCGTTCCCGAAGCACCGCCACTCGCGACACGCGAACGCGTCGAAATGAACGGGCCACTGCTCGATGTAAAGCGCGCTCGCAAGCAGTTCGATGGATTGGTTGCGGTCAGCGACCTGTCGTTCGAGATCCGGCCGCGCGAAATTCTCGGACTGATCGGACCGAACGGTGCGGGCAAGAGCACGACGTTCGCGCTCATCTCGGGCGCGCTTTCGCTTTCATCAGGCGAAGTGATGTTTCGCGGCGAACCCATCGGCAACCTCGAGCCGTACGAGATCGCGCGGCGCGGTGTCGGCCGCACGTTTCAGCACGTCAAGCTCATCGCGCAAATGAGCGTGCTCGATAACGTCGCGCTCGGCGCGTATCTGCGCGGCGAAGCCGGCGTGATCCGCGCAGCGCTACGGTTGGATCGCGCCGAGGAAGCGCGCACGCGCGCCGCGGCAGCGCACGCCATTGCGTGCACCGGGCTTGCGGCGCATATGTTCGACGCGGCCGGGAGCCTGCCGCTTGGCAAACAACGGATCGCCGAAATCGCTCGCGCGCTCGCGGCTGATCCCGTTTTGTTGCTGCTGGATGAGCCCGCCGCCGGACTCCGCTACCGGGAAAAGCAGGAGCTCGCGCAATTGTTGCGGTCGCTCAAACAACAGGGCATGACGATCCTGTTGGTCGAGCACGATATGGATTTCGTGATGGGCATCACCGACCGGCTCGTCGTCATGGATTTCGGCGAGAAGCTCGCCGAAGGCGACCCGGCGGAAATTCAGCGAAATCCGGTTGTGCTGGAAGCCTATCTCGGCGGCGTATAGCAAATGGGTATTCTTCTTCGAGCTCGCCGCCTGTCGGTAAGCTACGGCAGGGTCGAAGCGGTGCACGGCATTTCGCTGGATGTAAGCGATGGAAGCATCGTCACGGTGATCGGCCCGAACGGCGCCGGCAAGACGACGCTTCTATCGGCCACTATCGGACTCCTTCCATCGCGCGGCGACATCGATTACGAGGGCGCTTCGCTCACGACGTTGACGGTCGAAGAACGGGTGGCTGCGGGCCTCGTTCTTGTACCGGAAAAGCGTGAGCTGTTCGCCGGCATGACAGTCGCCGAGAATCTCGAGCTCGGCGCATTCGCGCGCCGTCGCTCGCGCGACGCGATGTCGGCGTTGAACGATGTGTATCGACGTTTTCCACGGCTGGCCGAACGCAAAACGCAACTTGCGGCAACGCTATCCGGCGGCGAACGACAGATGCTGGCGCTCGGACGCGCGCTGATGGCCCGACCGAAGCTCTTGATGCTCGATGAACCTTCGCTCGGACTGGCGCCGTTGATCGTGCGCGAGATCTTCAGCATCATCGCCGGACTCAAAATGGCCGGCGTGGGGATATTGCTGGTCGAGCAGAATGCGCGTGCCGCATTGCAAGTGGCCGACTACGGTTATGTGCTCGAGACGGGCGAAGTCGCGCTCGAAGGCCCCGCTTCGGATCTTGCGACGAACCCGCGGGTTATAGACACGTACCTCGGCGGCAGCGTGCCGGCGAGCGCATAATCCGGTGTTGAAGACGCGCTGCGTCGCCCGAACATTACAACCATGACCGATCTGTCGCTGCCGCCGATTTCCGCCGCGCTTCTCGCCGACGCCGACCGTCTGCTTCTCGCGCCCTCCAATCTTGATCACGAGAAGCTGTCGAAGGTGCTCGCCACGATTCATGCGCGCGACGTCGACTTTGCCGACCTCTATTTCCAGCACGCCCGCTTCGAAAGCTGGAACCTCGAAGAAGGCATCGTGAAGTCCGGATCGTTCAATATCGATCGCGGTGTTGGTGTGCGCGCCGTCGCGGGCGACAAGCAGGCGTACGCGTACTCGGACGATATCTCGCTCCCGGCGCTCGAAGAAGCGGCTTCTGCCGTTCGCGCAATCGGCCGCCAGGGACAGTCAGCGTCGACGCCGCTAGGCCGCCGAGGCACCGCTCGCAATCTTTATCCGTTCGAAGATCCGGTTCTCGGTCTGTCCGAAAGCGCCAAGGTGGCGTTGCTCACGAAGCTCGAGCGCAAAGCGCGCGAGCGCGATTCGCGTGTCGTCCAAGTGATGGCGTCGTTGACCGGTGAGCACGAAACGGTGCTGATCGCCCGTAGTGACGGACTCGTCGCCGCAGACGTGCGGCCGCTCGTGCGAATGTCGCTCACCTTGATCGTGGAAGAGAACGGTCGCCGCGAGCAGGGCTTTTCAGGTGGAGGCGGGCGCTTCGGTTACGGCTACTTCGACGATGCGAAGCTCGACGAATACGCACGCCAGGCTGTCGATCAAGCGCTCGTCAATCTGCGTGCGCGCGCCGCGCCCGCGGGCACGATGACGGTCGTGCTCGGCAACGGCTGGCCGGGCATCCTTCTTCACGAAGCAATTGGCCACGGACTCGAGGGCGACTTCAATCGCAAGGAGACGAGCACCTTCTCGGGTCGCATCGGCGAGCGTGTCGCAGCACCCGGTATCACCGTCGTCGATGACGGAACGCTCGACCAGCGGCGCGGTTCGCTCAATCTCGACGACGAGGGCCATCCCACGCAACGCACCGTCTTGATCGATGACGGCATCCTGTGTTGTTACATGCAGGACCGGATGAATGCGCAGTTGATGGGCGTCGGTTTCACCGGAAACGGCCGCCGTGAATCATTCGCCCATTTGCCGATGCCGCGTATGACCAACACGATGATGCTTGCAGGTCAGCGCGATCCGAAGGAGATCATCGCGTCGGTGAAAAGCGGTCTCTACGCCGCGAACTTCGGTGGCGGACAGGTCGACATCACCAGCGGTAAATTCGTGTTTTCCGCTGCCGAGGCTTGGATGATCGAAGACGGCAAGATCACTCATCCGGTAAAAGGCGCGACACTGATCGGCAATGGTCCCGACGCGCTGACGAAAGTATCGATGGTCGGCAACGATCTCGCACTGGATTCCGGGGTCGGCACGTGCGGCAAAGATGGGCAAAGCGTACCGGTGGGCGTAGGCCAACCGACGCTTCGTATCGACGGATTGACGGTCGGCGGAACGGGCTAAAGCAAACGCGCTCTCATGCGCGTCAGTATTTCTTCGGTATTACCGGCGGCGTCGTAGCGCCGGCTCCCGGAGTGGCGAATGCGGCACTTCCGGCCGGCGCTGCGTAACGAATCGCCAGCTTCCAATCGTTGGTCGCCGCACGCCAAACATCGACGACGAAAATCGCGGTTTGCCCGCGGCCCTGCACGAAGCTGACGATCGCAGCGCCGTTCAAGTCATGAACCGCCATCCCGCTTACGTCGTCGCCGGGTTTGCGCGTGCGCATCATCTCGCTTAACCACTCGGAACGAGGCACCGGGTTCGCCGGCATCGCGCCCATGCGCATTTCGAAATCGTCGGTCAATAAGCGTTCGACGGCTGAGGAGTCACCCGCGCGAATTGCGGAGGCTAACGCCGTCTCTTGCTCAGTGAACATCTTGACGAGACGTGTGACCGTCGGCACGCGTCCGCCGGTGGCCTGCTCGTCCGCCGCCGACGCGGACGCTGCCCAGGCGAGCAAAGTGACGCACATCCATGCGAACGCCATGCGATTGATCGAGTACATCATCGCGCCATGATAAACAAAAGCCCGGTTCGCCGCGAACGGCGACCCGGGCTCAAGGTTCATCACTGTTTCAATACGTCGTCGAACAGAAGCCGCCGCTCGCGTTGACCCAGTTGCGCTGGATCAAATAGTCACGTGAACCAAGTCGCATATTTGCCATCGCCCCGTTCGCTTGATACGTCGTTCCAAACGTCCACGCGCACTTGTCGGCATTTTCCATGCCGCGTCGGTCGTACCACGCATTGAGGTCCGGATCAGTCACGGCTTCTTCCAGCTCATGCGAAATGATGCTAGCCATCCCGTCGGCGCCCGCATTGCCGTTGGGACCTGTCGTTTGCGCTTCGCATGCGCTCGGACAGCGATCGGGGTTGCCGATGAACGCGTACTTGATGTCGGAGCCTGAGATGGTGCCATGCGTATGCCAACCGCAGTATTGCGTGCAGAAGCCTGACGTAGCGGTCACGTCTGCTGACGTCAACACGAAATAGACGGCGTTGGTGTCTTTGGACACCCGACTCGAGCTGATGGCGCTGGCGACGACACTTTGGATCTGCCCGTCGCTTAGCGCCTTGCCTTGCGAATAGTTGTCCGTCGTCGAGCCGGCATAGTGGACGGAATTCGAAACGTGCGTATTGCTTCCGTTGTAGTACGTCGTGTTGATGTTGAAGTACCCCGAACCACCAAGGTTAGTGGCCAGATCGGTCAAGATCGTCGTCGCAGAATTGCCGGTCCAATTGCCGTACCAGATGTAATACACGTTCGTCGTGCCGAGTATCAGCGGCCCGCCGTGATAGCTAATGCCATTGGCTCCGCTCGGATTGCCTTTGCCGGCCTGCCCATTGCCATTGCCGTTCGGATGGGTGGGATACGCGCGTTCGCCCCAACCCTTGCCATTGGGGACCAGATCGTCTTCGTCGTCGTCGGGCGCTAGAACCCCCGCGGCGTTGACGGCGCCTGCGAGCAAACAGGCAACGCTCGCCGCAACGAGTTGAGGCAGGATGCGTCTCTTCATGTAACTCCTCCGGATTTCAAATAGGACGGCGGCTGTTGAACGCCGCGGGTCGAACATCAGTCCGCGGCGATGAATCTCGGATTGCGGCAGCGGGAACAATGCCGGCGTTCTTTAAGTCACGCAACGCCGCTCCGATGAACGGCGCACGTTTTGTCTTTCTGTAGGTTACCAGTGGCGCAGAACAATCCAACCCACGTAGATGGCGAGCACGACGACGATCAGTACGACGAGGGGCACGACGAACGCCAGCGCCTTGCGCGAGCCTGCAATCATCTGCGCGCTGCGGTCCTGCATCGCCTCTGCGCGTGTCTGAAGCTTTTCGGCGTGCTCTGACTCTTCTGCACTAGCGCGAATTGCTCGCGTTGCAGCGTGAGTGCTTCCGCCTGCCGCTCGAGCTGCCGACGTTGATCGGCGCGAATTTCTTACAACAACGAAATGATGCGGCGTCGGCTTCGGTCACAGCAACGGTATGAACCGGCCCTAGTGCAACGGTCCACCTGCCGCGACCTGCGGAAGCGCCGGAGCGGGGGACGCGTGGTGCAGCACCATCCGCCATCCGGAAGGTGTGCGCATGAAAACGTTGGTCGCAATGGCCGCGCCGCGCGGATTTCCGTCGGTCAGAAAGATATGCTCGATTGCGCTTTGCACGGCGAGGCCGACCGTCTCCATCAATACGACCTGATCGAGCCGAAACGCGAGCTTGCCGTCGCCGGCAAAGAGTTGCTCGAAAGCGCCGCGCACGGCGTCATAGCCGACGTGTCGGGCACCACCAGGATGGATGGACACGATCTCCTCGTCGTCGGCCCAGGCGGTCATCATCGCGTCGAGGTCTTTCGCCTCGAATGCTTGATAGAAGGCAAGCGCGGCATCCTGCGGCGACGTATAGATCGGCGGCGTGCGGGGTTTCGACATGAACCAATCTCAAAATGGGCTGCGCTTAACGGTTTTGCTCACGTTAGCACTTGCCGAGATAGAACCACCGTATCCTCGCTCGCCCCTCGCTGTACGTCCATGTACTATCTCCCCGCTCGCTGCGGGCCCTTATTTGTTAACTGCGGCTCTCGGCCCGCTCGCCCGATTTTGAGATCGGTTCATGATCTTCTCAGGTATCGCTCTGCGTCTCGACTGTCGGCCGTGCAGAGAGGTGCAGCGGCATCGCGGCGCGCGCAAAATTGTAGACCATCCATGGCTTCAAATCGCGCATGCACTTGAAGTGTCCGAGCGGGCATTCGCGTTTGAAGCACGGACTGCACTCGATGTCGATTTTGGCGACGCGCGCCAACGGCGACAAGGGCGGCGTGTACTCCGGCGACGACGAGCCGAACAGCGCAACGACCGGCACGCCGACGGCGGCTGCGGAGTGCATCAGCCCCGAGTCGTTGCTGACGACGAGTGAGGCCAGCGACAGGAGATCGATCGCGGTACCGAGGTCGGTGCGTCCGCACAGGTCATGTATCTGACGCGACGATTCGTCCATCGATTGCAGCACCGCCGTCGCGGCGAGCTTGTCGTTCGGCGAGCCCACCAGCCACACGCGGAAGCCGTCGCGCAAAAACAACGCCGCAAGCTCGGCGAACTGATTCGGCGGCCACCGCTTGGCAGGGCCGAATTCGGCGCCCGGGCACAACACGGCCACCGGGCGGTGCGTTTTCAGCGACAGGGCTCGCACGGCGGCGGATCGATTCGCCATATTGGGCACGAGAACCGGTGCGGGCGGGGCGGGCATCAGCTTGCCCGCCGTCCCTGCGAGCGCCGCGTAGCGGTTGACGAGTCGCGGCACGGTCAGCTTCTGCAGCTTGCGCGGATCATTCAACAACGCCCAGCGCGCTTCACCGACGTAACCGGTACGGATCGGAATGCGCGCGAGCCACGGCACCAGCGCCGACTTCCATGTATTCGGCAGCACGATCGCGCGCGCGTAGTTTTCCGCTCGCAGCTTGGCGGCCAGCGTGCGCCTCGCCGCGAGATCGAGGCGGCCATGGGCGAACGGCGATTCGATGATCTTGCGGATCCCGCGCATGCGCGCATAAACTGGCGCGCACCACGGCGGCGCCAACACGTCGACCTGGGGCTCTTCGTAAGGTTGTCGCAGTAACGCGATCAACGGCTCGGACAATATCGAATCGCCCACCCACGAGGGCGCGATAATCAGGATGCGAGCGCGGGCCACGAAAGACGCTCAGCGATCAAAGGAGCTCACGATTCAGTGGCCATGTTTGACCGGGCCGCCTTCCAGCTCGTAGCGGGTCCCGCAATACGGACACATCGCCGTGCCCGTCGGCGCGACATCGAGATACACGCGCGGATGCCAGCTCCACAGAGGCATCGCGGGATTCGGGCAGAACGCCGGCAACTGACTTGGCTTCACGACGACGACGCCTCGGGGATCGACTTCCGCCATCGTCACACCCTTGCCAACCATTCCTCGCGCGACTTGTCCTTGCCGCCAACGGTGTCGAAGAACATTTCCTGCAGCCGCGTCGTGATGGGTCCGCGGCGTCCCGCGCCGATCGGCCGATTGTCGTATTCGCGAATCGGCGTGATTTCCGCCGCGGTGCCGGTGAAAAACGCTTCGTCGGCGACATAGATCTCGTCTCGCGTGATGCGTCGCTCCAACACCGGAATGCCGAGCTCGCCCGCGAACGTCATGACCGTTTCGCGGGTGATGCCGGCGAGCGCGCCGCCGGACAGATCCGGCGTGTGCAGCTTGCCATCGCGAACCATGAAGAGGTTCTCGCCCGAGCCCTGGCAGACAAACCCCTGCGGATCGAGCAGCATCGCTTCCTCGTAGACGTCGTGCGTCGCTTCCTGCTTCGCCAATATCGATACGGCGTAATTGCACACCGCCTTCGCGCCGCACATCGTGATGTTCGGATGATGGTGCGTGAACGACGACGTTCTGACGCGAATGCCCTTCTCGAGCCCCTCAGCGCCGAGGTAGGCGCCCCAGGGCCACACACTGATGGCGACGCGTACGGGATTCGAGCGCGCTGCGACGCCCATCGCGTGCGATCCATAGAACACCAGCGGGCGCAAATAGCAGGAATCGAGCTTGTTCTTCCGCACGCAATCCTTTTGCGCCGCGTTGAGCTCGTCCTTGCTGTAGGGAATCTTCATCGCGAAGATCTGCGCGGAGCGGAACAACCGGTCGGTGTGGTCGTGTAACCGGAAGATCGCTGGGCCGTCGGCGGTCTTGTAGCAGCGTACGCCTTCGAAGACGCCCATGCCGTAATGCAGCGTGTGCGTGAGCACATGCGTCGTCGCGTCGCGCCACGGCACCACCTTGCCGTCGTACCAGATCCATCCGTCGCGGTCGGCCATCGACATGGCGGCCTCTCCTTCGCACAAAAGAAGCGATTTTAGCGCGGTACGCCGAATGCGCGTTGCCACAAGGCCAGCACGGCGCCTCGCCGGTCAGTTTGGGCGGCGCCATCCACGCGGGCATGCGGCGCGCCCGTGAGCCGGACTTTGTGCTGCAGTCGCCGATATTCGCGATACGCGTCGGCGGCATCGCGAGCAAGCTCCTGCGGAACGAGGCCGAGCGCACCTGCGGCATGCAATAAGGCGATGTTGCCCACGTTGCGCGTCAGCTCAACGTGCCGGTGCGCATGCGCGAGGACGAGGTACTGCACAACGAATTCGATATCGACCATGCCGCCGGCATCGTGCTTCAAATCGAAGAATTGCGTACGATTCGGGTGTCCGGCCTGCATCTTGCGCCGCATCTCGACGACGTCGACGGCAAGACGCGGGATGTCGCGCGCCAAACGCAGGATCGACGTGCGCTCGGTCTCGAAGGCGGCGCCGATGTCTGCGTCGCCGGCCACATGGCGCGCGCGCGTCAACGCCTGGTGTTCCCAGGTCCACGCCGTTTCGCGTTGATACTTCTTGAACGCAGCGAGACTCGAAACCAGCAGACCGGCAGCGCCGTCCGGGCGGAGGCGAAAATCGGTGTCGTAGAGTCGTCCCGCGGCCGTCAGGCTGGTGAGCCAGGTATTGAAGCGCTGCGCGAGGCGTGCGTAGCGTTCGGGCGCGACATCGGCATCGACCGAACCCGGTTCGACGTCGTACAAGAACACGAGATCGAGGTCCGACGCGTAACCGAGCTCCTTGCCGCCGAGCTTGCCGTACCCGATCACCGCGAAGCGCGGCGGCGCGTCGGTCTTTTGCATTTGCGTCCAACACCGTACGAGAGTCGCGGCGAGAATGACGTCCGCGAGTGCCGACAGATGATCGGCGAGTCGTTCGACGGTCAGGCGCCCGCTTAAGTCCTGCGCGAGCAGTCGTAACGTTTGCGCCTGTTGAAAGTGTCGCAGCGCGTCCATTTGCCGCTCTGCGTCGTCGCGATGCGTTGCAAGAACCCGCGCCAGCTCGTCGCGCCATGCCCGCCAATCGGGTTCGGCGAAGAGCGACCGGATGTCGAGCAGCTCGTCCAGCAGGATCGGATGGCGCGTCAGATAATCGGCGGCCCACGCCGACGCGCCCATCAGCTGCGCCAAACGCGGCAAAAGCGGCGGATGCTCGACGAACAGCGCGAGATAGGCGCTCCGCCGGCTCACTTCCTCGAGGAGCGCAAACAGGCGCAGGAACACCGTCTGTGGATCAGTCTCCGGCGTTCTTTCGTCGACGGCGATCTTGAGCAACATCGGCACCAGCCGGTCGAAGCGCTCACGAGATGACGGGGGAAGTTGCGCGTATCGGCTGCCGTTGCGCGCGCGTTGCAACGCGACGAGCAACGCGTCGGGACCGCTGAAGCCTGCCTGCACAAGCATCGTTGACGCGGCAGTGGACGGATCCTTCCACACACGCGTGAATGAATGCAGGTCGTCGCCTGCGTGCGTGGCGGTACGCGACTCACCGAGCACCATCGCAAATTGGGCGGCGACGTTCCCGCGATGAAGCGCGAGCGCTCGCGTGAAGCTCGCCAGGTCCGAATAGCCGAGCGTCTCGGCGAGAAGCGCGCGCTCGGAACGGTCCTCGGGCAATTGCTGCGTCTGCCGATCGTCGCGATACTGCAGGCGATGCTCGACATTGCGCAGAAAGCGATATGCGTCCAGCAAAGCATCGCTCGCGCGCCGCGGCAGCAGACCGCGTTCGGCGAGCGCGGCGAGCGCATTCTGGGTGCCGCGCGCACGAAGCTCGGGCTCTTTTCCGCCTCGTACGATTTGCAGCGCCTGCGCGATGAATTCGATTTCACGAATGCCGCCGCGTCCGAGCTTGATGTCGTTCGCGTAGCCACTCCCGCGCTCCTGTTCGCGAATCTGGCGATGAATATCGCGCAGTCCCTCATAAGCGTCGTAATCGAGATACTTGCGGTAAACGAAAGGCGCGATATGGCGGGCCAGCTCGTCGTGGCGGTTGCCGGTCAATGGCCGCGCCTTGAGCCATGCGTATCGTTCCCATGCACGTCCCTGCGCGACGAGATAGTGCTCGAGTGCGACGAACGACGACGTCAACGATCCGCTCTCTCCGTACGGGCGGAGTCGCATGTCGACTCGGAAAACGTAGCCGTCGGCCGTGATTTCATTGAGCGCGCCGATCACGCGGCGACCGAGTCGATCAAAGAATTCACGGTTGGCGACGGACCGCGGACCGCGCGTTTCGCCTTCCTCCGGATAGACGAACACGAGGTCGACGTCGGATGAGACGTTGAGCTCGCCGCCCCCGAGCTTCCCCATGCCGACGACGATCAGTTGCTGCGGTGTGCCGGTCTCCGCGCCGATGGGGTCGCCCGACGCCGCAGCGAGCGCGCGCGCGTGAAGCGTTGTGGCAGCGGCAAGCGCCGTTTCCGCCAACGTCGTGACGGCGTGCAGCACCTCGCTCAAGTCTGCGCGTCCCGTCAAGTCGCGGCACAGGGTATGGATGAAAAGGCGGCGGCGCAGCCGACGCAATTCATCGGCAAGCGCACGGGAGTCGCCGCCAGCAACGATGGCGTCCAAAGCGCGCTGCGCGACGGTCCAATCGAACGGGGTGTCGACGGTGGCCGCGATGTCGCGCCCGAGCGCCGGCGACGCGGCGATTGCGCGCTGCGCGTAGCGGCTCCACGCCAGCGCTCGATCGAGTTCCATGGGAAGAATTCGCGGTCGCGACGGGCTACCGCTACAATCCGCACTCACGAGCCATTCTATGCCTTTCGCGCGCGCCTCTTCCCGCGTCTCGCCCGCGGTTTCTCCCTTGCGCGCCGCCCGACTGCTTCTTCTCGTCGCCGACGCCGTATTGATTGCCGTCGGTCTGTTTTGCGCGCTGCTGCTGGTCGTTCGCTTCGTCGTTTTTCCGCAGGTCGAATCGCATCGCGCCGAAATCGTTGCAGCGCTGTCGGCGCGCCTTGGCGAACCCGTCGAGATCGACGCGATCGGCACCGGATGGGACGGCTGGAATCCGAAGCTCTCGATTCGCGGTCTGCGGATTCTTGACCGTGCGGGCTCGACCGGCGAACCGTTGCTCGATTTGCCGCGCGTCGATCTGATCGTCGCGTGGACGTCACTGCCGCTGCTGGAATTTCGATTGCGCGAGCTTGTCGTCGACGGACCCAAGCTGTCGGTTCGCCGCGACGCAGCAGGTCGACTGCGCATTGCCGGCATGGCGATCGACTCTGCGCGCCAGAACGAAGAGGCGATTGTGGGCGACTGGCTGTTGCGTCAGCGCGAGATCGTCGTCAGCAACGCGCTCATCACGTGGGATGACGAGCTGCGCAAGGCACCCCAGCTCGTTCTCGATCAGGTGCAATTCCGCCTCGAGCATAGCTTCGGGCATCATCGCTTCGGGTTGACGGGAATGCCGCCGGCGGAGCTTGCTTCGCCGGTCGATCTTCGTGGCGACGTCGTCGGCCTCGCGCCAGCCGATTGGCAAAAGGCCGGCGGCAAGTTTTATTTGCGACTCGACTATGCCGATGTAGCCGCCTGGCGCGAATATCTATCGTTGCCGTTGCCCGTCGACTCGGGCAAAGGCGCGTTACGTCTCTGGATGGAGCTCGAAAAAGGTGAGCCGAGCGACGTCACTGCCGATCTCGTCCTTGTCGACGTGCGCACGCAGCTCGCGAACGACTTGCGGCCGCTGGAGCTTGCCCGTGTTTCCGGACGGGTTGGCTGGAAGCACGACGCCGGTCACCACGAGTTGTATACCAAGGCGCTTGCGTTCGAAGCGATGGATGGAACGACGCTGGCGCCGACCGACTTCACGTTCATGCACGATGAAGCGGCCGATGGGCGAGGAGCCGAGGGCAAATTGACGTTCGTGCGCGTCGAGCTCGCGCCGCTGACGATGCTGGCTGCGCATTTGCCGCTGCCGCAAAGCGTGCGGCACGACCTTGCGCGTTATGCACCGCGCGGTACGCTCAACGACGGCAAGTATTCGTGGGAAGGTACCGCCGCCGCGCCGACCAAATTCTCTGCGAGCGGCGCATTCGAAGCGCTCGGCGTCAACGCGCAGGATGTCTTTCCCGGCGGCTCCGGCATTACCGGTCGCTTCGCGGCGACGGAGACGAAGGGCACCTTGAAGCTCGCCAGTCAGAGGATGACGCTCGAGCTTCCGCATGTGTTCATCGAGCCTATTCCGTTCGATTCGGCGGCCGGCGACGTGAGGTGGGAGCGAACGCCGGAGACGTTGCAGGTTCGTGTCGACGATCTGGCTTTCGCCAATGGCCATGCCGCCGGCACCGCAGCGGGCACATGGAAGTCGTTACCGTCAGGCCCAGGTTCGATCGATCTGAAGGCGCGATTGACGCGGGCCAACATCGAGCACCTTTACCGCTATGTCCCTCGGAACATTCGCTCGAGCGTGCGGGAGTGGATGCAACGCGCGCTACTCAAGGGGACGTCGAACGACGTTCGTATTGTGCTGAACGGGAACCTTGCGGACTTTCCGTTTGAGCAAGGACGCAACGGGCAATTTGTCGCCACGGCCAAAGCGCAGGGCGGCGTGCTCGACTACGCGGAGCACTGGCCATCGATCAGCGACATCGACGCCGACATTCGTTTGGAAGGCGCGCGGCTCTCGGTCGACGCGTCAGGCGGAAAGGTATTCGGCGCGCAAATATCGCGCACCCACGCCGAGATCGCCGACCTGCACCATCCGATTGTCCGAATCAATGGCGAAGTCGCTGGACCGACGAAGGACTTTCTGGCATTCATCGAACAGAGCCCCGTTGCAGAATGGATCGGACATTTCAGCGACGGCGCGCAGGCTGTGGGCAATGGACGGCTCGCGCTCAACTTCGATCTTCCGCTCGCCGCGCCGCCCTCGGCAACGGTCACCGGTGAATATCAGTTCATCGGCAACGAATTGCGGATCGCCGGCGCGCCGCAACTCGGCCAGGTCAACGGCAAGATCAGCTTCGGCGGACATTCGCTTACCGGGCGCGACATTACCGCGGAAGCGTTGGGCGGCACGGTCAAGCTCGAACTTGCCGGAAGCGACGGGCGCGTTCGCGTGACAGGCGCGGGCACGGTCAGCCTCGCGCAATTGCGAAGCCAAGTCGATTCGCCGCTGATCGATCGGCTTTCAGGCGACACCGACTATCAATTAACCGTCAACATGCGGCCGCAGGCGGCGACGTGGACGGTCGAGTCGTCGCTCAAAGGTGCAGCGATCGATCTGCCGGCGCCGCTCGGCAAGACAGCCGACCAGACCATTGCGTTGCGCGTCGAGCGGCGTGATGCGACGCCTCCGCGCAAGGATGAGCTGCTGGCGATCGACTACGGAACGATCGGTCGATTGCTGCTCCGACGACCCACGTTGGATGCGCCGTTCGATCGCGGTTTGTTGCTGCTCGGCAAAGCGATCGCCCAAGGCGGCGAACCGGAGCGTGCGGGATTCTGGGTACGCGCCGATTTGCCTGCGCTCGATCTCGATGAATGGCTTGGATTTAGCCGCGCATTGCCGGGTCGCGCAGGCGGCGGTGGCGCAACGAGCGCACTCGATTTCGATGGCGCCGATGTCGACGCGACGTCGTTGTCTGCGTTCGGCCGCAAGTTCAATCGGACGAACATCGTCGCGCGTCGCGCCGGCGAAGAATGGCGTGTGGCGCTTGGCGGAAATGACGTTGCCGGCACCGCTGTATGGCGCGTGCCCACGTCCACAACGCCTAACGGACGCATCGTCGCGCGTCTCGCGCGGCTCACGTTGCCGATCGCCGCGGAGGCGCCGACCGGCCAATCGACGCGCAAAGCCGCGCGTCCGGCAGGCGCCGCGACCGCGTGGCCCGCGATCGATCTGGCAAGCGACGCTTTTTACTCGAAGGATCACGACTTGGGCAAGCTCGAGCTTGCGGCGCGCCCATCCGGAAATGATTGGCAGATCGAATCGCTGACGCTCAAGAACGATGCGGGGGTGATCAGCGCCGAAGGATGGTGGCGCGCCGGCGAACCGCAGCAGACGAAGCTCGATGTTGCGCTCGACGTGAACGAGGCCGGGACATTTCTGACCCACTTCGGAACCGCGGACGCCATCAGGGGCGCGGCGACGAAGATCAAGGGCCAGCTCTCCTGGAACGGGTCGCCGGCGGACTTCGACTACCGCGTGCTCAACGGCACGTTTCAAGTGAACGCAGGCGTCGGGCAATTCATGAAAGCCGATCCCGGCGTCGGCCGATTGCTCGGCGTGCTGTCGTTGCAGGCGCTGCCGCGGCGAATCACGCTCGATTTCCGCGACGTGTTCAGCGAAGGCTTCGCGTTCGATTCGATCGATGGGTCCGCGCGCATTCAGGACGGCATGATGAGCACCGACAATCTGCGAATGATCGGACCTGCCGCCACGGTCAATATTTCGGGTACTGTCGATCTGACGCGCGAGACTGAGAAGCTTCGCGTGCGCGTGCAGCCCGCGTTGTCGACGAGCGTGTCGGCGGGCGCCGCGGCGTTGTTCATCGCCAACCCGCTCGTTGGCGCTGCAATAGGCGCGGGCACGCTGCTCGCGCAAAAAGTATTGAAGGATCCGATCGAGCAGTTGTTCAGCTACGACTATGCGGTGACCGGGAGCTGGTCGGATCCGATCGTCGAGCGGGTCAGCAGCCGTACCGCCGCCGCGCCCGTGCCCGCGGTAATCGACAAGTGACACTTCCCATGGCGACACCCGGCGCCCATTACCGCGTTGCCGCCGTGCAGATGGTATCGGGCGCCGACGTCGCGGCGAATCTCGCGCAAGCCGAGCCGCTCATCGCTGACGCAGCGGCGCAGGGCGCGGAGCTCATACTGCTGCCGGAGAATTTTGGCTTCATGGGCCTGCACGCCAAAGACAAGATCGCGATTCGCGAACGCGATGGCGACGGCATGCAACAAACGTTTCTATCGACGACGGCGCGCCGCCACCGCATTGTGTTGATCGGCGGCAGCGTCCCGATCGCGTGTGATGATCCCTCGCGCATCAAGCAGGCGTTGCTGGCTTATGGACCTGACGGTGCACGGCTCGCCCGCTACGACAAGATCCACCTGTTCCGCTTTACGCAGGGCGATGAAAATTACGATGAAGCGAAGACGATCGAGGCCGGCGAAGTCACGCAGAGCTTCGAAGCCCGGTGCGGGCTTGTCGGATTGTCGATCTGCTACGACGTTCGCTTTCCCGAGCTCTACCGAAGGTTCTCGGATGTTGTGTTAATCGTAGTACCCGCGGCGTTCACCGTTCCAACCGGCGCCGCACATTGGGAAACACTTCTTCGCGCTCGCGCGATCGAAAACCAGTGCTACGTGCTCGCAGCGGCGCAAGGCGGCACGCATCCGGGTGGACGACGCACATGGGGACATTCGATGCTCGTCGATCCGTGGGGCGAAATCATCACGCAACACGCCGATGGCCCCGGCGTTGTCGTCGGCGACGTCGATCCAGAGCGAATCACGGACGTACGTGCGCGGTTGCCGGCGCTCGCGCATCGTAGACTCTAGCTCGATTCGTTTGTGCCGTCGGACGGAGCGCTGGGAGCTGCTAGCGCCACAGGGAGGTCATCTACGTCAGCAACGGCGGCAATCCAGGGACTCCATCAACTGGTGCGAGAGAAGAATGCCAGACTGAAAAAGCAGGATCGCGAAATAGCGGCGTTAAAGCGCAAGTTGGAAGCAATCGAGGCGAAGCTCGGAATGCAAAGCTATTTGCCGCGCAACAGAACGACGACAGCGCCGCTCCCACCGGCATGCCGCGGCGCTTCGCAATACGCGAGCACGTCGTCGACGCGCGCGAGCCAGCGACGCACCTTGCCTTTG
>VBCG01000136.1 GCA_005881895.1 Betaproteobacteria bacterium | reverse complement strand
GGAATGGATCGTCGAAAGAATCAAGTAGTCATCGTCCAGCAGCGGATCATCCGCCCTGCCGCTCGTGGCGGATGGCGGATCCAGCGTCAGCTCGGTCAAGAATCGCTCGCGACTCGGATACGTGGCGGCGATTCGACGAAGCTGCGTCAAGTCGGACAAGCGCGCAGGCGCATCTTCGTAGATCCGTTCGAGCAGTGGTTCATACCAGGCAAGGATCCGATCCATTTCGCCCGGCCATTCGCTCTTCGTCGAACGCAGCGCTTCGTAGATTTCAAGGAGCGATGACCATTCCGCGACGGCCGCAGCGGGAACGCTAAACGACCGCATGACGCCTACCGGATCGGGCGATGCTTCGATCGCCATCCGCACCGCGCGGAACGCGGCAAGTCGTCCACGCGGATTCTCGATCCAGCGAAGGAGTGACAGGACGTCCTTGACGTGTGCCGCATCGAGAAACTTGAGACCGCCATATTTGACAAAAGGAATGTTGCGCCGCGCGAGCTCCAGCTCCAGCAGCGCGCTGTGGCTCGACGTGCGGAAGAGAACGGCCTGGCTCTTTAGCGCAATGCCATTCTCGCGGTGCACGAGAATTCGCTCCGCGACGTAACACGCCTGGTCGGCTTCGCCTTTGACGGTGACGAGGCGAGGCCGTTCACCGCCAGGTCGTACCGCAGCGAGGTTCTTCGTAAACCGTTCCTTGGCGTGTGCAATCACGGCGTTCGACGCATCCAATATCGCCTGCGTAGAGCGATAGTTGCGTTCCAATGCAATCACCGTGGCCGGCGGATCGTATTGGTGAGGAAAATCGAGAATATTGCGCACCGTGGCCGCGCGAAAGCCATAGATCGCCTGGGCGTCGTCGCCGACGACGGTCACCCCACGGCCATTGGGCTTGAGTAAAAGCAGAATCGAGCTCTGCAGCCGATTGGTGTCCTGGTACTCGTCGACCAGGACATGGTCGAAACGATCGCCGATTTCCCGGGCAAGCGCGCCATCCGCCAGCATGCCGGCCCAATAAAGCAGCAAATCATCAAAGTCGAGTATCTGTTGCGATTGCTTCGCCGCGACGTACGCGCCGAACAAGGCATTCAGCTCGCTTTCCCACGTCGCGCACCACGGGTAGTTGTCGCGCAGCACATCGGTCAGCGACGATTCCGCATTCACGATGCGCGAATAGATCGCCACGCAAGTTGCGCTGCCGGGAAAGCGCTTCTTCGTGACCGCGATCTTCAAATCCTGCCGGACGACCGCCATCAGGTCCTCGGAGTCGCCGCGATCATGGATGGTGAAGTTGGCGGGCAAACTGACTCGCTCGGCATATTCGCGCAAGAGCCGCGCCCCAATGCTGTGAAACGTTCCCGCCCATGGGAGTGCGACGAGTTGACCGCCGCCCGCATCAACAAGCGTGCGAAGGACGCGACCCGCGCGACGTTCGAGCTCCATCGCTGCACGCCGGCTGAACGTTAACAACAGCAGACGATTGGGATCTGCGCCTTCGCGCACGAGATAGGCGACGCGATGGGCGAGTGTGTTGGTCTTGCCCGACCCCGCGCCAGCGATGACCAGCAGCGGCGCCGGGTTTGCGTCCAGCGCGCGGTGAACGGCTGCGCGGCGTTGCGCCTCGTTGAGCGTCGCAAAGGTATCGATTTTCATTCGGTCGCCACGGACGTTCGTCCATGAGCCAAGGAGGCGCTAGAACGATCGTTCGATGATAGCACCCGCGGCAAGAACCGTGGGCGGGGGGCCAGCGTTACTGCGTCCGCGCGGGCTCGCGCTGAATGAATTGCGACGCGTCGGCGACGTGGGTCGCGCAATTGAATGGTTGATTGCTGCCGAACTGGATGAACGGAATCGCGGCCGCCGGCGGAGCGATGATGCCGAGAGCAATCGCGGCGCCTGCGCGTGCAATGGCATTACCGAGTTCCGGCTTTATCGAGGGGTCTCCGAACGTTCCGCCCAGTTGAATCGGACCACGCAGTGCGAACACGCTGCCGTCTTTAGGCTGCGCAACAAGCCGCAGATCGAGATTTTCATTGCGAAGCTCGATCTTGCCCTCCGCGGTGACGGTCGTATGTTCGGTATCGAGCACGAACTTTTGCGGCACGAGAACGCCGTCCTGCGCTTTGAAATCCGCGACCAGGCAATGAATCGGGATGTTGCGATCGCCGCGCGCCATGACAAGCAGCGTGTTGGCGATGTCGAGATTGGCCAGACGCAGCAACAGATCGCTGATTGCGCCGCTGTTCATCATCGCAACGATGTCGCCGTTCGCGCTGCCGAGCAGCGCCGCCACCGAATTGCCGCGCATCGACAAACGGACGCGCGTCTCCAGCGTGCCCGCGCTTTGTATGACGGCTTTCACGCCCGGGGCGAGCCGATTGACTTGCAGTCCGCGCGCGCTCAGATCGGCGGAGCCCGACAGCACCGATTGGCGCCCGTCAAGGGTAATAGTTCCATCGATGTCGCCGCCGGCAGCGCGGAATGCGAGTGGATCGAGCTTGAACACGCCGCTGCGGAGCTCGAGGCGCGTATCCATCCGATCGAGCGGCAGCGCTTCGTTGCGAATGTGCCTTCCGGTGAAGTGAATATCGGCATCGGCGGCGTTCAGCTTCTGCCCTTGATATTCGTTCCGCGGCAGAACCTGGCCCGGCGGCGCGCCGGTGCCGTCCTTCGCGCCGACGAAGCCGCTCAGGTCGCGCATATCGAGGTTCTCGGACGCGAGATCCCCGCGCATGAACGGCCGCTTCGGGCGCAGGTCGACGGAGAAATCACCGCCAAGGTCGCTCCGTCCAACCGCGCCGGAGAATTTCGAAAAGCTCCACACGCGATCGCTGTAACGCAATCGGCCGTTCAAGCGGTACGGTTGTGTCGGCGGAAAAGGCAGATTGGTGATTTTGTACAGCTCCTCGAGATCGTGTCCCTCGAGCGACAGCGTCAAATCGAGCGAGCGCAGATCTTCGGGGTTGACCAGATGGCCCCGTACATCGAATTTTGTCTCACCGATCTTCCCGCTCGTGTCGATCGCGATCCGCGGATCGTCGATACCGATCGAACGCCAGCGCGCGTGTCCGGTCGCCGGCAAGCCGACGACCGTGCTCGGCGTGAGGTCGCCATCGGCCCGCACGCGAACGATCGGCGCGAGCGTCCCGGCCGCGGTCAGTTTTCCATTGAGCTGCGCCGCGCGAAACTTGCCGAAGCGGGACGGATCGAAACGCCGCAAATCGGCGCGAACGTCGAACGCGTGCTCGGGACTAAGTCCGATGGTACCCCGCACCTCCGCCGACGCATCGCCGGCAGTAAGGCGCGCGCGCTGCACCGCGAGCGTCTCCTTGTCGATGGTCCCATCGAGTACCAGGCGGCGATTCGATTGCGCGAGCGCGAGGCCGATGCGCTGTTGGGACAGATCTCCGGTTGCGTCCAGCGTCACCGTTAGTCGCGTCGGATCGAGGCCTCGATGCACGCCGCGCAGATTCACACCGTCTCCGCGCACGTTCAACGCCACTTGATCCGCCACCCATCGCCCGTTTCCTGCGAGCTCGCCTGCGGAACCGAGGCCGATGCGAAGGTCCGTCAGCGTCCAGCCCTCCGACTGCACATCGACGGCCGCCACAACGAGCGAGAGCGGTAGACGACCATCGTCGATCGTGCCGGCCAACCCGTTCGACACTTCCAACTTTCCGCGCACGACGTTTCCCTCTGCCGCCACGTCGAGCGTGCCGTCGAGCAACGCAACGGGTGCCGCATCCGTCAAATGACGCGGATCGACGGCGTGCAATTGCGCCTGCGCGCGCTCAATGATCTGGGGAGCGAAAGGTTGCACGATGGCACTCGCGTCGACCGCTGAGGTCTGGGCGCGCAACGACGAGCGAAAGTCGATGCGCGCGAGCTCGCCACTCGCCTCCACGTGCGCCGCCAGCGGCCGCTCACCGGTACGTTCCAAGTCCAGCTTGCCGTGCAGCGCGAACGGCGGTTCATTCGCGATGTCGGCGCGAACCGTGAGTCGTCCCCACGGCGTTTGCGCCGGCTCGATGCCGAACGCGAGCGACTTCGAGCCCGCGTGGACATCGATCGTCAGGGGGCCGATTTCGCGCTCGATATCGCCGCGCACGACCGTAAGGCGATCGATAGAGGCGTGTTCCAGACGTAGCTTGATCGGTGGCGCCAGCGATTGCGGCGGCTGCACCGGTTCGTCGCTGCCGGCACCGCTCACGATGCGCGCCCGTTCGACACTCACCGGCTCGAACGCCACGACGCCGGCGAAAAGCCACAGCGGCGACCAGCGAAACGTCGTGTTCTCCAGGACGAACTCGTAGCGTCCATTTTTCAGCACCGCGTGGTCGACGTGAATGGGCCGCAGCAGTGAGCCCGATACCCGGTCGAGGGCGATTTGGCCGTTGGAATGTTCGACGAGGCTAGCAGCAGCCGCGACAAGGGTCTGCTCGCGGGACAGCAACGCAAGCAGTGCGCCGAACGCGACAATCAGCACCACGGCCAATAGCCCTGCCGCTCGGCGAAACGTCGGAGGGGTTCGCGCAGACGGCGGACGGGTGTCGCTGCGCGATTGCAAAGTCTCCATACGGACACGCCAAATCCGCAAATTTAGTGCCTCGTTGCGAACGCGATGCACTACGCGGTAACAAAGGGTTAGTGCGCAATACCCACCGATCGTTCGTCATTCAACGGCAAATTGCGGTCGCGACGCGTTGCAGTTATTACAATCGCGTAGGGCGCGTGCCACGGTATTTCCGCCGCTTCGGTCAGGACTCGCGATCCCCGAGCCAGTGCGACGACTGGGTCGCTTCGCCTTCCGGCAGAAATTGTTTTGCGCGATTCAAGATTTCACGATCCGCCACGCTCGCGCGCTCGTGCTGGCGCAGATGCTCGACCCAGGATTCGTCCATGAAGCATTCGATGAAGCGCGTAGGGTCTGAGGAGTCGTGAAAGAGCTGCCAGAAATAAGCGCCGTTGCGCCGGCGCATCTCGCGCACACCTTGCATCGCTTCGACGAACGGCGCGCGCTTGTCGAGCTGGATACGGTACTGGATCGTCACCATCACCGGCACGTCGGGCTCCGGCGTCTCGGCCAGGATGGGCAGCGGCCAGTCCATCGACGGCGTGAAATCGAGCACCTGGTGATGGCCGAGCTTGAAACGCCACGTGAGACCAATCGCGGCGGCCATGCCAGCGGCGGCCACCGTCAATGCAGCGGGAATGCCGATGTGCGTTGCGACTTGTCCCCACAAGATGCTGCCGAGCGACATTCCGCCCATGAAGACGACGACAAATGCGGCGAGTCCGCGCGCGCGCACCCAAGGAGGTAACGTCATCTGCGCGGTGACCTGCAGCGCGGAAAGGATTGAGATCCACGCGACACCGGTCGCGAGCATCGCAATCGCCAACAGCGCAAGATTCTGCACGTGGGCCAGTGCCAACGCGGCGAATGCGTAAAGCGCGCTTGCGCCTGCGACCAGCAAGTCGCGCGAGACTATCGCCCGTAGCCGCGGCAGCAACATTGCGCCTGCGACTGCACCGACGCCAATGCACGTGAGCAGCAGGCCGTACGTCTCCGGTCCTCGGCCGAGCTCGCGGCGCACGATCAGCGGGAACAACGACCATGTCGCGCTGGCGAACAAGAAAAATGCAATGCCGCGGATCAGCACGATTTGGAGCACTTGCGTATGCATGACAAACCGCAAACCGACGCGAATCGCGCTGAAGAACCGTTCTGCCGGCAGCGAGCTTTTGTGGTGCTCCCGCCGCCAGCGGACGAGCACGGCGAGAATGCCGAGGTAGGACAACGCATTCAGGATGAAGACCAGCCATGCCCCGACGGCTGCGACTAAAACGCCGGCAAGCGCCGGACCGATCGCCCGCGACGCGTTGATCGCGACGCTGTTCAACGCGACGGCCGACGACAGCTCCTCGGCGGGGACAAGATCGGGAACGATCGCGGACCACGCCGGCATCATCACGGCGGCGCCGACGCCGAGCGCAAACGTGAATCCAAGCAACACCCAGGCAGTCGTCATATCGAGCAAGGTCAAGATGCCGAGCGCGCCGGCAACGACTAGCAAATACGCTTGAACCGCAATCAGCAGTCGCCGCCGATCGACGATATCGGCGAGCGCCCCGGCGGGCATTGCGAGCAGCATCATCGGGATGCTGTCCGCAGCTTCCACGAGCGCCACCATGAATGGCGACGACGACAGCGACGTCATCAACCAGCCGGAGCCGACGTCCTGCATCCACGTCCCGACATTCGAGACGATTGTCGCGATCCACAGGCTGCGAAAGAGCCCGTTTTGCAATGGGCTCCAGGCCGAAGGCGGCGCGCGGGCCGGCGCGGGTGCCGCGGTCTCGGTCATGGGAGCGCGCTCACGATTTCATCGATTCCCTCAGCGCCGCGTCGACCGCGTCGAACAGCGAACGCAAACCGAACGAGACGTCCTGAATCCTGCCATCGACGAAGAATGTTGGCGTATGCCGAACACCGCTCTCTCCCCCACTTTGCATGTGTTCTCGAATTCTTTGCAGATACAGATGATCGTCCATCTCGGCAGCGTAGCGTGCGATGTCGATTTGCAGCTCTTCCGCGTAGTTGCGCAATTGCGGGAGCTTCAAGTGCGGCTGGTTATCGAACAACAGGTCGTGCATCGGCCAAAACTTGCCCTGTCCACCCGCGCTTTCCGCGGCCTCAGCGGCTTGCAACGCCTGCGGATGGACTTCCTCCAGCGGAAAATGGCGATACACGAAGCGTATGCGGCCCGTGAAATGCCGAAGCAGTAATTTGACCGCCGGCGCTGCCTGCTTGCAGTTCGGACATTCGAAATCGCCGTATTCGACCACCACGACGGCCGCGGGAGCCGGGCCGATCGAGTGATCGGCCGCATTCACGGGTACGGTCAGCCGGAACACGGTCGATCGATAGCAAAGTCAACGCTAAGTCAACGGCACATCGACCAGGTGCTCGGAGATGAACCACACTTGCATCTCGTTCGTGCGGATCACGTCGCTGACCAGCAGATCATTGGTGCCATCGTCACCTGCAGCGGCCGCCTGTTTGGCCATCGTGCGTGACTCCAGCAAAATGATCTCGTGCGCATGCAAGAGTCGCGCGAGTTGCACGGGCACCGGTTGACGTCCACGCGGTAAGCGTGGAATCAGCGTCGTTTCGGCGACGTCATGCGCCATCGCGAGGCTGATGCCCCCTAACGATTGGATCCGTTCGGCCACCGTGTCGACGAGCTCGCTTTGCTCGTTGTAATGCTTGTCGTAGAGCAGGTGCAGTTGGTAGAACGTCGGACCCGCAACCTGCCAATGGTGCTTCTTGTACATGTCGCGCAGCGTGATCGTGTCGGCGATCAACTGATTCAAATTGTCGACGCTTGCTTTGCAAACGTCTTCCGCTAATGCGATCGGCAGCTTCGCAATGCTGCCGAACGGTTGGATCTCGCGCGCATGTTGATCGGTCAATGGCCGCACGCGGCCGATGATGTCGTTGCGCTTCCCAGTCGAGTCATTCATCGCTCATTTCCTTCATCAGTGGATCATCCGACGTACTTTTCCACGACCTCAGGCGGTCGCACGTGCGCCTCGTTTGCGTCGCGGCCCGTCTCTCGCAGCGCGCGGCGCTGGCGCAAAAGGTCCCAGCATTGATCGAGCTCGACCTGTATTGCGGCAAGTCGGCGCGTTTCGGTGTCGTCAAGCGATGCGCGGTCGAACAGCTGGTGCTCTTCGCTGACGAGCTTCTGAATATGGGTGAGGACGGTTGCCTCGTTCTGTTGGTTTGCCATTCGATTTCCTTTCCATCGTTTCAATGCGGCGGCACTTTCAAGCACGCGCGCGTTCTTCCGCCGCCGTGACCGCGCGTACCGCCTTGTCGGTGTGTGAAGGCACTGCCAGAAATTGATGAATCAGCGCAACGGCCGCGGCGCCCTCGCCGATCGCGCCGCCGACTCTTTTGACCGAGCCCGACCGTACATCGCCGACCGCGAAGACGCCGGGGACGCTTGACTGAAGCGGCGTAATGGACTGCGACGGCGCGAGGCTGCACGCGTTACCCGTTAGCACGAAGCCATGCGTATCGAGCGCGACGCCGCAACTTCTGAGCCAGTCGGTTTCGGGATCGGCGCCGACGAACAGGAACACATGGCGAATCGGCCGCTCTTCTTCGATGCCCGTGCGATTGTTGCGCCAGGACACTGCGGCGAGGCCGTCCGGCAGCTCGCCATGCAGCTGCATCAGCTGCGTGTGCGTATGCAGCTCGATGTTCCGCGTCGCTTCGATGCGATCAATGAGGTAGCGCGACATGCTGGCCGCGAGACCCTGGCCGCGCACCAGAATGTGGACCTTTGATGCGTGTTGCGCCAGGAACACGGCCGCTTGCCCAGCCGAATTGCCACCGCCGACGAGCGCCACTTCGGCGTTCGCGCACATCTTCGCTTCGAGCGCGGACGCCCAATACCAAACGCCGCGCCCCTCGAATTCATTCAGGCGCGGCACATCGGGTCGCCGATAGCGTGCGCCGCTGGCAACGACAATCGCTCTCGATCGCAGCGTTCGTCCATCGCTCAGCAGCAACGCCAACACGCCGCCGGGACCGGCGCGCGCGCAATCCAGCGCAGAGGCTTCGGCCGGAATCAATATTTTCGCGCCGAATTTCTGTGCTTGCACGAACGCGCGTCCGGCAAGCGCTTGACCGGAAATGCCGGTCGGGAATCCGAGATAGTTCTCGATTCGCGCGCTTGCGCCCGCCTGTCCGCCGAATGATCGACAGTCGAGAACGACGACATGCAAGCCTTCCGAAGCCGCGTATACGGCCGTGGCGAGTCCCGCCGGGCCTGCGCCCACGACGGCGACGTCGAAGAGCTCGTCGTGATCCGCGGTGTCGAGAATGCCGAGGCAGCGCGCCAACGAGTCTTCCGACGGATTGAGGAGCACTTCGCCGTTGGGGCACAACGCCAGTACGTCGGTCACCACCGCACCATACTGGGTCAGCAGTGCCGCAGTGGCATCGTCCTGTGTCGCGTCGATCACTTGATGTGGATGACCGTTGCGGCGCAGGAAATTCTGCAAACGCAATACACCGGGCGACTCCGGACCGCCGATCAGCACCGGTCCGCTCGCGCCGGATTCGATGAGTCCGACACGGCGGAGGATCAGTGCCCGCACGATGCGCTCACCAAGATCCGCTTCTGCGATGATCAGCGCACGCAGTTGCTCGGACGGCACCAAAAGTGCCTCGACGTCGTCCTGGGCATCGCCATCCACCAACGCGTAGCCACCCGAGAGTTGCGCGACCTCGGCGAGAAACTGTCCGCGTCCCTGTTGCGCGATGGGAACGACGCGACCCAACCCATCGCGCTGCGTAATCGACACCGACCCTTTCAGCACGACAAACATCCCGGGGCCGGGCTCGCCCGCTGCAAACAGGCGAGCGCCGCGCGGATATCGCTGCACCGTGCCGAAACGTTTGATGCGCGCGATCTCGGCGTCCGTCAGCGCCGGAAACATTTGATGGCGTCGCGTCGGAACTTCGATCTGCGTTTCGTTGGGCATCAGGACGTTACCGGTTTGATGCGGCGTTGGAAACGAAGGCTACGCGGCAAGTGCGCCAGCCCTCGTCTCTGCAACGTTGTGCCGGCCCAGCAAAAAACAATAACGCTATTGCATGCGATGTACATTCGCGCCCGGCGCTGGCGACAGCGCCGCCGCGATTGCGGGAATCGGCGACGTGCGGAGGCGCCACGCCTGTAGGGCAGCGCCGAGCAAGAGCGAGATGAAAAGTACCCCGGTGGCCACCTGCAGCTCCGGCACGTCGGGACCGGAGAGGACAGGCGCCCCTGCGGGCAGGCGAGTCAACGTTTCCGTGATACCGGGGATCAAGTGAAAGAAGAATGTCGCGGAATAGCTGATCGTCTCGACATAACGCGAGGCGCGGCCGAACACGTTCGAGTATCCGGCAATGGCGGCGACGCCGAGCACCAGCAGCGTCACGATGCCGAGCACGTGCGGCTTGCCGAAGCCGCCGTGATGAAAGATGAAGAAGCCGGTCACGCAGGTGGCGACCGTCATTCCTATATACACTTTGCCGGCCAGGCTTCGCGGGGAAATTGCCTTGTAGCGTATGAACGCCACCAATCCTGCAAGCACGGCAACCAGGCTGATAGCGGTATGAAATGCGCCGAACGGAGTCAAGCCGAGCATGTGCATCTCCTTGGTGGGTGCGACGGTGAACGGATATACCTAGCAACCTAGCGCCAATCGACATGAGTTATCCCGGTCGCCGCGGCACGATGAGGTTGCCGACCGATATTTGAACCGCCTCGCCATTTTGGTTCAGCGTGGTCGTTTTCAGTTTGATCAATCCTTGATCCGGTCGGGACTTCGATGGACGCACTTCGAGTACCTCACTTTGAACACGAAGCTCATCGCCTGGTCGCACGGGTCGCGGCCAGCGGAATTCGTCAAACCCTGCGCCGACGATCCCGCCCGCCGGCTTGAGGTCGCTTTCGACCAATAGCCGCATCGTCAGCGCAGCGGTGTGCCACCCGCTCGCCGCCAGACCTTTGAATATCGATCCATCCGCCGCCCTTTCGTCGAGGTGGAACGGTTGCGGATCGAATTCGGCAGCGAAGCTCTTGATCCGCTCGGTATCGATCTGTATCCGACCCGACCCGCCAAAGGTTTGCCCTACGGCGAAGTCCTCGAGAAATCGCTGCGTCATCGTCCCACCACACGAGGACCCGGTTCTTCTCGTTACCGCGTCGTGCTCGGAGTCTTGAAAAACGCGAGCAAATCGTCGTTGACCTGATCCTTCTGCGTCGTGCACATGCCATGCGGAGCGCCCGGGTAAACCTTCAACGTGGCGCCTTTGACGATCTTGGACGACATCAACGCCGATGCGCCAATCGGCACGATTTGATCGTCGTCGCCGTGAAGGATGAGCGTCGGCACGTCGAATCGTTTGAGATCTTCGGTGAGATCCGTCTCGGAAAACGCCTTGATGCAGAAGTACGACGCCGGGAAACCCGCCATCATTCCCTGCAGCCAAAATGACTGGCGCACGCCTTCCGAGATCTTGGCGCCCGGACGGTTGTAGCCGTAGAACGGCATCGTCAGATCCTTGAAGAACTGCGAGCGATCAGCCTGCACGCCGGCGCGAATCTGGTCGAATGCCTCGATCGGCGTACCGCCGGGGTTGGCGGGCGTCTTCAGCATCAGCGGCGGGATAGCGCCGATCAGCACGGCTTTGGCAACACGCTTCGTGCCGTAGCGACCGATATAGCGGGCGACTTCGCCGCCGCCGGTCGAATGTCCAACATGAATGGCGTCTTTCAGATCGAGCACGTCGACAAGTGCCGCGAGATCATCGGCGTACGTGTCCAAGTCGTTGCCGTTCCAGGGCTGGCTCGAACGGCCATGGCCGCGGCGATCGTGCGCGATGCATCGATAGCCGCGCGAAGCGAGAAAGAACATCTGGTCTTCAAAGGCGTCCGCGGAGAGCGGCCAGCCATGACTGAAAACAACGGGTTGTCCGCTGCCCCAGTCGTTGTAATAGATCTGCGTGCCGTCTCGAGTCGTGATCGTGCTCATGGTTTACTCCATTGATTAGGTCGCCAGACAGGGGAGCTTCCGCAACGCGTGTGTCATGCGTATGTCCGGAGCATCGGGTTTTATGCCAAACGATGAAAAAACGATTGCGCTGGTAACAGCATCGAGGCGCGGCAGTCGTAGCTGGTTTCGCTGAGTGACTTACCGCGGTGCCGAACGCATTTTAACGCCAACGTCGAAATGGCGCGCTAATTGATCGCGACGACTAGAACATCGTGGAGACCACGAATCATGATGGCGCTCCTCTATCGAGATTGGATTGATGGTGACGAGTCACAACGTGCTCAGTCTCTCGGCTGCGTTGTCATCCAAACGACGATGTCCCAAGCGTTGCGAATGGCGATGACGATCAACAACACGATTGCAACGGCAAGGACATGCAAGCTCAACGGCACGTTCATCGCGATGCCGGTGCCCGAGCTTGCAATGAGGAAGAATGCCAGAAACGGAAGTCCCACAAACCAAATCCAGTCAAGCATCGGCAGCTTGCTGCGTCGCCATTGCGCATGACCGCGCGTCCAGGCCATGTAAACGACACCGCCGAGCCCGCCGATTGCCAATAACGACCCGAGCACAGCCGGTGGAATGTCGGGCGCAAGCATTAGCGCGGAGCCGACCAGCACCGACGTGAAATGCACGGCGATCGGACTGATGAAAGCTCGCACACCCGTCCGGGTGCCACTCGCGATGACCTTGGGTCCCAGCGACACAATCACGAACAGCAGTCCCGTCAGCGCCGCCGCGCCGGATCCGACGACCACATAGAAGTCGTGCCATCCTTCGAGCTTGGGTAAATGTTCGATCAATGCGGAAACCGCTCAAGATTTTAGCTGCGGCTCGAACCGGCCGTCGACCGCCGTCCAACCGGCGTCGGCAAACAACGTCGTTCCCGTTACGTAACTGCTCGCGTCGGATGCGAGGAACACGATCGGCCCCGCCATTTCTTCGGGCTCCGCCCACCGCCCGAGCGCACTGTGTTTCGCATACGCGTCGTTCCAGGCGGGATTCGATG
Source organism: Betaproteobacteria bacterium (assembly GCA_005881895.1). GTDB lineage: Bacteria > Pseudomonadota > Gammaproteobacteria > Burkholderiales > Casimicrobiaceae > VBCG01. The sequence continues at coordinate 6,076 of VBCG01000136.1, read as the reverse complement.
TAATGGGACGCGTGAGGGGCGTCGCCACAATGCCTGGCGCAAGCGCATTAACGCGCACGCCGAATGTGCCGAGCTCGGCTGCGAGCCCACGCGTCATTTGCACGATACCGGCTTTGGTCGACGCGTAGATGCTCTGTCCCGGCTCAACGTTCACCGCGCGCATCGACGACATCAGGATGATGCTTCCGCGCCGATTCTGCTGCATCGGGCGCGCGCAGGCGCGAGCGACGCGAAACGTGCCCTTGAGATTCAGCTCTATCACGCGATCGAATTCTTCATCGCTGTAATCGAGCAGCCGCTTGCGCAGATTGACCGCCGGCGTGGTCAACGTCACGTCGAGCCGTCCGTGCTCGCGCATGATGTCGTCTACCATACGCTCGACGGCGGCCGTGTCGCGAACATCGACGTGCACCGCGCTCGACTTGCCGCCATGATCGCGAATGCGCTCGCTGACACCTTTCGCGTCATCATGGACGACGTCCGCAACGATCACGTGCGCGCCGAATGCCGCCATGCCTTCGGCGCCGGCCTGCCCGATCCCCGATCCTCCGCCAACGACGAGGGCGACTCGGCCCGATAGATCGTAGAGCGCCCGGTAATCGAACGGCTTGGTGGGATTCATCGCGTCACGGCTTACGGCCCAATTCCAACTCTCGCGAACGGTCTCATGTTACGCTGGTGAAAACTAATATATTAGATATACTAGCTGCCAGCACGTCAGCGGAGCTTCCCTGCAATGCCCGAGCATCCTCCAAAGCCCAAAACCACGTCGGCTGCGCGACGCGGTCGTAAGCTGCTACCGGCTCGCCACCATTCAGATGCCGCCGGGTACCGAGTCGCCACCGCCTCTGCCGCTGTTTATCGGATCCTTCGCGAGCAGATTGTGTGGCTGCGGCGGAAACCGGGCGAGCCGATCGCGGAAAAAGATATCGCGCAAGCACAGGGCATCAGCCGTACGCCGGTACGCGAGGCGCTGCTGCGGCTCACCGCCGAAGGGCTCGTCGATACGATGCCGAAATCGGGCACGTTCGTCGCACGTATTCCGTTGGCTGCCCTCCCCGAAGCGATCGTCGTTCGGAAGGCGCTCGAGCAGGTGACGGCGCGTGCGGCGGCGATGCAGGCGCGACGCAGTGACGTTGCGGGACTCCGCGCGATTCTCGAACGGCAGCGCGAAGCGGACGGCGCCGGCGATCGCATCGCGTTTCATCAAGCCGATGAGGCATTCCACGCCGCCATCGCAGCGGCTGGAGGCTATCCCGGCATCTGGTCGTTGATCCAGAGCGTGAAGACGCAGATCGACCGCTATCGTTTGCTCACGCTGCCCCAGCCCGGACGCATGGCGCGCGTCGTGAAAGAGCACGCCGCCGTCGTGACGGCCATCGAGCGACACGATCCGGAGCGCGCTGCGGCGGCGATGGCGGGACATCTCGATGGCCTGCGGATCAGCATGGAAGACATTCGCCGGATGAATCCCGATTTCTTCTACGAAGACATTCACAGCGAAGAGGATTTGCTCGCATGAACGCGATCGCGAATGTAGCCGAATCGGCCCAGAACGTCTGGCATGGGCGCTCGGGACGTGCGCTTCGAGAGCGCGAACGTTGCCGCGCCGGCGCGCTTCTATCTCGTCAGCGCGCGGACACCTTGTTTTCGCTCGGACCGAAACGCGGCGCGCAGCTCGTCATGCCGCGCTTGGGCGAGCCGGTCGAACCGGCGCATGCGACGCCGCTAGCGCCTTGGTGGCGCACGGTCGATGTTGCGCCAAGCAAATTACGGGTCGATCCGCGTGTCAGCCTGCCGAAGTCGACGCCGTGGCCGGTCGATTAGACGGCCGTAGGAATTTGCTCGTATAGAGCTCACTACGCTCGACGCGCATAGCTGACCGTCAACATCTCCCATTGATGACCGTCTGGTTCGTTCCAGTAGACAAGGCTGCCGCCGTGCTGCGTATTGATTTTGAAGTCGACCGGCCCGTGAACGTTGCTACGGTACGGTATTCCGGCCGCCTTGATCCGTTCAAGGATAGCGTTGAAGTCGTCCTGACCCACTCGAAAACAGTAGTGAATCATGGGAACGGGGTCGGTCCATTCATCAAAATCGATCGTCAAGCCATCGTTCACGTAGACGGGGGCGAACGGGCCGACACCCGTTTTCGACCATGGAACGCCAAGCAGCTCGGCCAATAGCTTCGCCGAAGCCGCTTTGTTCCGGGACGGCACCATCAGGTGATCAAGATGAACGGTCATCGTGCTCTCCCAATGCCAGTGTAACGCCCAGTCCATAAAGGATTCCGGTCCAGCGATCGTTGAAGTAGCCGGCGTTCACATTGGGCACGTGTTCGTGAATGATATTCAACCGGCTGCCGCTGTTGAGAGACGCAATCGCCACGGTCACCCGGGTGGACGTCCGTTTCGCACCTGGCAGCATGAGCGTGAACGCGAGGCGCCGGTGTGGAACGATCTCGATGTACTGGCCGGCGTATTCGATTGCGCTCTCATAATCTCGATCCACGAAACGAAATCTGCCCCCGACGCGCGCATCGATGTCGACGTGCGCGATCGGCCGCGACGCCGTCGCGAACAGCCATCGTGCGGCAAGCGGCGGATCGAGCCACGCGTCAAAGACACGCTGCGGCCGCGCATCGAAACGCCACGTGAGCCGCAGCGTTCGGTGCGCGCCGGCGTACGATCTAGATCCGCTCGATCGCCGACGCGTGTCACGCGCCACGTGCTCGGGGATCCACTGGCGTGCAACCGAGAACGCTTCTTTCGAAGCGGACTCCGATTTCATTTTGCGTGCTCCGTTCTCATCGTCGCTCGACGCGATGTCATACGTCGACGAACAGTTCGAACCCTCCATAGATCAGCCGTTTGCCGTCGAAGGGCATCGGGTTCTTGTCCGGCTGCAGTCTCGGGTCGGCCATTACCTTCTTCATGCCCTCGTCGCGCACCTTTCGAGACGGCCAGGTGATCCACGAGAACACGACCGTCTCATCGTCCTTGCATTGGACGGCCATCGGAAACGAAGTCAGCTTACCTTGCGGCACGTCGTCGCCCCAGCACTCGACCAGCCGAAGCGCGCCATGTTCCTTGAAGACAACGGCGGCCGCCTCGGCGTGCTTCCTGTAGAGCTCGCGATTGGCGGTGGGTACGGCAGCAACAAATCCATCGATGTAGGGCATGAATGATCTCCTTTGCGCTGTGAGGTCGGATGCTACGTCCCTCTGACTTATCCACCCATTTTGGCCATACCCTCCTGAATTTCGCTCGGGCTCAGGTCGCGTGTGTGGGTCGCCACCGACCAGCGATGACCAAACGGGTCCTCGAGCTGACCATATCGGTCGCCCCAGAACATGTCGGCGATGGGCATGGTGATCCTCGCGCCCGCGGCCACGGCTTTCGCCACGACGCCGTCGACGTCGTCGACGTACAAATGGACGGTGACCGGCGAGCCTTTCAGTGCGATCGGTCCGAGGAGCCCCCACTGCGGATTCTCGTCGACCAACATGAGCGTCGAGTCACCGATCCGAACAGCGGCATGCATCAGCTTGCCGCCGGGCCCCGGCAAGCGGGCTACCTCGACAGCGTTGAAGGCTTTCTTATAGAACTCGATGGCGTCGGCAGCACCCGCGCAGACCAAGTGCGGCGTCAACGAATGCATCCCATCGGGAATTGGCTTTACGGCTGGCTTCGCCATGATTACGGCTCCTTCAGTCAACGTTAGGATTGGATGAAAGGCCATTCGCCCTTCGCTAACTAGTCGAACGACCCTGCGCGAAATCGACAGACCGCCGCGCAGGTTTTTTGCGGCCGTTCGGCGGAGTCACTACGAGCGAGCCGCAGAGCCGAGGGCAGAATAGCTGCTAAAGTGGTTCTGTGGCAAGAGCCGTTTTGGACATATTGATGAAGACCACTTTTCAAACTGAAATTCTCATTCCGATCGACCGCACGATCGACGTGCCGCCGCATGTTCAGCTGGAGCGCCAGTTGCGCAATGCGGTGCGTACCGGTCGCTTGCGCGCCCACACACCGCTCCCGTCGACGCGCTCGCTCGCGGCCGATCTGGACCTGTCGCGCGGAGTCGTCGTCGAGTGCTACGAACAACTGGCGGCGGAGGGCTACTTCACCTCGAAAGCGGGTTCCGGCACGCGTGTCGCCGCGATTCGCACGCAAGCGCTTCGTCCACGGGTCGCCGCGGCGGCCGCCGCGCAATTTCGCTATGACTTCGTGCCCGGTACGCCGGACGTAACCGCGTTTCCGCGCGGCGCATGGCTCGCCTGCTTGAGGCGAGCGTTCAAATCGGCAAGCAGCGAAGCCTTTCGCTATCCGGATCCAAAAGGTCCCCTCGTCACCCGGTCGGCTCTTGCGACCTACCTCGCCCGATCGAGAGCAACGGTCGCCGAGGAAGATCGCGTGATCGTGTGCAATGGCTTTGCGCAGGGGATCGATCTCGTCGCACGACTCCTCAGGTCAAGGGGCGTGCAGAGCGTCGCGATCGAAAATCCCGGATTTGGCGCGCTTGCGCGACGCTTTCGCGACGTCGGCATCGCCACCGAAAGCATTCCGATCGATAGCGGCGGACTCGTCGTCGAGCGATTGCGCAGGACTAAAGCGACGGCAGTGGTCGTCACGCCCGCGCATCAGTTTCCTACGGGCGCCGGAATGACCGCCGACCGTCGAGCCGCGCTACTCGCATGGTCCGCGCAGCGAAACGCGTTGATCATCGAGGACGACTATGACGCCGAGTATCGCTACGACCGCGAACCTCTTGGCGCGCTGCAAGGGCTCTCGCCCAATCGGGTGATCTACATCGGTACGGGAAGCAAGATTCTGTCCCCTGCCCTTCGTTTCGGCTGGCTGCTGGCACCGGAAGCGTTCGTCTCCGAACTCGCCGTTCTAAAGGAACGAGCGGACGGCGGGTCTCCGACAATCGATCACCTTGCCCTCGCGGAGTTCTTGAACTCCGGAGAAATGGACCGGCATCTCAGAAGGATGCGCCAGATTTACCGACATCGCCGCGATGTGCTCATGAACGCGCTGCAGGAGTTTCTGCCGTACTTGCAAGTCGGCGGCGTCGCAGCGGGACTGCACATCATGGTCGATCTACCGCCCGGCATGGACGAGAAGGAATTGGTCCGCGCGGCGCGGGAAAAATCGATACGGATATTCGGCGCCTCCCATTACCGCGCGCGTCCTCGCAAAGACGAACCGGCGATTGTGTTGGGCTACGGATGCGCGACCGAACCGCTCATCCGGCAAGGCATACAAGAATTGGCGCGCTTAATTACGCGTTCGTCCGGTGCCGCGCGCGCGAAAACGATGGAAGCCCGAACGTAGCGCTCCTAGTGCGGCCCCTCGCACAGGAACTCGAGCGTCGCCTGCCAAGTCGATCGATCAGCAGATGCTTGAAGCGGCAAAACTTGTCGAACAAGACGGTGTTCCACGCCTTGATCACGACATCGTTGTCATTCGTCACGCAGCACCTCTTCCCGACTTGTTACGTCACTCCACGGTCCGGGCCCGGCGAACGCCAAATAGAGGAAAACGAAGCAATACAGAACTGCGCTGTCGCCTCGGTTTAGTAGTGGCAGGACCGCCTGTGGCGCATGGGACATGAAATATGCGACCGCCATTTCACCGGAAAGGATGAACGCGACAGGACGCGTGAACAGCCCGATCAATATGAGAAAACCGCCGATGAGCTCGAGCAATCCCGCGACTCCAACCAGCGAGAGAGGAGACAGCTCGTTGTATTGGGGCAGATACGGCAGGTGAAGAATCTTGGCCGAGCCATGCAGCATGAACAGGAAAGCGGTCGAGATCCGGAGGATGCTCAAGACGCGTGGCGTCCAAGCATGTTCAGGTCCCAAGATTTTCCTTGAAGAAGGCAACGGTTCGTGACCATGCGAGCTTGGCCGCGGCTTCGTCATACCGTGGCGTCGTATCGTTATGGAAGCCATGGTTCGTGTTCGGATACATGTACATCTGATATTTCACGCCATTTGCCTTGAGTGCTGCCTCGAAAGCAGGCCAGCCAGCATTGGTGCGGTCATCCAAGGCAGCGTAATGAATCAAGA
>VBCG01000178.1 GCA_005881895.1 Betaproteobacteria bacterium | reverse complement strand
TTTATCGCGACGACTTGTCGCAGCGGATAACGGAAATCGTTCGCGCCGAAGGCTGCGAACCGTCGTGGATCGAGCTCGAAGTCACCGAAACGAGCCTCGTGCATGACATCGACGCTATTCGCAAGGTGTTGCACCGGCTGCGCGACGAAGGCTTCACCGTCGCGATCGACGACTTCGGCACCGGCTACTCGTCGCTCACACACCTCAAGCATTTTCCGATCGACACGCTCAAGATCGACATTTCATTCATCGCCGATCTGGAAACCGACCCGGGCGATGCGGCAATCACCGAAGCAATCATCGGCTTGGCGCGTGGCCTGGGTCTCAAGGTGGTCGCCGAAGGCGTCGGAACACGCGAGCAACTGGAATTTCTCGACGTTCGCGGCTGCCACTATTTTCAAGGTTATTGGGTCAGCAAACCGTTGCCTGCAGACAGCTTTGTCGAGTTCGTCACGCGCAAGCCTCACTGACGTCCGCTTACTTCACCGTCGCCAACCAGCTCTCCAGCACTTCAGCCGCCGTCCGCCATTGCCGCTCAAGCATCATCATGTGCGCCAGTCCGGGCACAATCGTCGCGGTCACCCCATGATGCGACGCGGTGGCGCGCACGTCGTCGGGCGTGCAGATCCGATCGCCCTCGGCGCCTAAGACGCAAAGCGGTCGATGATTCGCGACGGGAAGCGCCCAGTGCAGCCGCAATGAAAGATCGATGAGCGCCCGCGGTGATTCGGAATTCAAGTGATTCACTGCTTCCCCGAGAATTTCCGCTGCGACGTCGGGGCTGAAGTAGAACGGGCGCAGCGTCGTCAGCACCGCGGATGAAAGTCGCGCGGGATCGAATCCGCCCATCTGCATCATGTATTCCGGATTCTGAGCGGCAAGACGCGCCGCCATCGGCAGCAGCCCCGCGGGCGGGACCGGCGCGAGCAGCGCGGCGCCACGGACGGGACGCTTGGCAACGATCCGCTCGACGATGGCGGCGCCCATCGAATGCCCGATCAGAATCGGCGGCGCATCGAGTCCGCCGGCGACGTGCTCCACGTCCGCCTCGTAATCATCCAAACCGGCGACGAACAGCATGCGTGCGCCGCCGCTTGCGCCGTGGCCGCGCAGGCTGAGCGCGTACGAAGGGTAGCCGCGTGCGGCGAACCAAGGCAGGAAGTACGGCTCCCAGCACCATGCGTCGCAATAGCCGCCGTGGACAAACAGAAGCGGCGGTTTTCGCGTCGCCGACGCCGGCAGACGTTGACGAATTTCGAGATGAGACTCAGCGGCGAGCACGGTCGAGGGAAGGAAGCGGGATCAAGATTTGAGAAGCGGCGGTCGTCTGGCAGTGAAAAAGCAAAAAGCGTCCCCACGTCCGGACAGTGGACGGCTCCGCTGCATGGGAAAATAGGCGGCACGGACCGCGAAACAGCTTTTTCTGATTCCCACCCTGCCTGCTAAGCGCTGATGATGCCAGAAGTAAGCACCACCGCCCCATACGACCCCTCTTGTCGACGCTGCCCGCGGCTTGCGCAATTTCTCGACGCCGTGGCCGCCGATCACCCGTCGTACTGGTGCAAGCCGGTGCCACCGTTCGGCGATCCGGCAGCGCGGTTTGTCATCGTCGGACTCGCGCCGGGCATGCACGGCGCGAACGCGAGCGGCCGCCCGTTCACCGGCGACCATGCGGGCATCCTTCTTTACGAAACGCTGCACAGCTACGGGTTTGGATCGTCGCCGCATTCGGCGTCGCGCGCTGATCCATTGACGCTGACCGATTGCCGGATCACGAACGCAGTCAAGTGTTTGCCGCCCGGCAACAAACCGGCGCCGAGCGAGATCGGCGAATGCAATGCGTATCTGAGCGTCGAGCTCGCGACGTTGCCGCGCGCCGCCGCGGTGCTCGCGCTCGGCCGCATCGCGCATGACGCGGCGTTGCGCGCGCTCAAACAGCCGCCGTCGAAATTCCGTTTTTCACACGGCGCGCGTCACGAGCTGCCCAACAGCGTCGTACTGTTCGACAGCTATCATTGCAGCCGCTACAACACCAATACCAAACGCCTGACGCCGCAGATGTTTCGGAACGTGTTCGACAGGGTTGCGGAGCATCTTGCATTTTCGAAAGCGGCGTCGGAATGACCAAGGTGCCTAAACGCTTCGTGTATACGGCTGCGCGGCCCGAAGCGCACGTGCCGCTACTCGACACACGCGAGCTGATCGCGTCGCTGCCGCATTTACCTGGCGTGTATCGGATGTTCGACGCAAACGGCGTCGCGCTCTACGTTGGCAAGGCGCGCGATCTCAAGAAGCGGGTCTCCAACTATTTCCAGAAGTCCGAACACGAGGCGCGGATAGCCGCGATGATCGCGCAGGTCGCCCGCGTCGAAACCACGGCGGTACGCTCCGAGGGCGAAGCGCTGTTGCTCGAGAACAATTTGATCAAGGCACTGGAGCCGCGCTACAACATTCTCTTTCGCGACGACAAGAGCTATCCCTACGTCTGCCTGTCGGGCGACCCATTTCCCCAGCTGCGGTTTCATCGCGGCGCGCTCGACCGCAAGCATAAATACTTCGGTCCTTTTCCGAGCGCAGGTGCGGTGCGCGAAGGCATGGCGCTGCTGCAAAGGGTCTTTCAGCTGCGCACGTGCGAGAACACGGTGTTCGCGAATCGCTCGCGGCCGTGCATGCTCTACCAGATCCAGCGCTGCACGGGACCCTGTGTCGGTCTCGTCTCGGAGTCCGACTACGCCGAGGACGTTCAGGGCGCGACATTGTTTCTTCAGGGCAAGACCAATGAAGTATTGGCGCAACTCGAGCGGCAAATGAATGCGGCGTCCGCAGCGCTGGCGTTCGAGCGAGCGGCGCGGATCCGCAACAAGATCCAACGGCTGCAGCAGTTGCAATCGCGGCAGTTCGTCGAGAGTGCAACGGCGGGCGACATCGATGTCGTTGCCGCAGCGGCCGAAGGCGGCGTCGTCGCCGTCAACGTCGTGATGGTTCGCGGCGGACGGCACGTCGGTGACCGTACATTTTTCCCGCAGCACGCCGATGCATCGGCGCTCGGCGAAGTAGTGCCGGCATTCCTCGCGCAGCACTACGTCGAACGGCCGGTCCCGCCGACAATTATTGCCCCCGATGCGCAGGACCAGGATGCGCTTGCCGACGTCTTGTCTTCACAATCGGGACACAAAGTCGAGATCGTCGTCAATCCAGGCGGCGAACGGCGCGTCTGGCTGACGATGGCAGCGCAAAACGCAACGCTCGCGATTCGCCAGCGGCTGGCGCAGAAAGCTACGCAGGAAGAGCGATTGGCCGCGTTGCAGGACGCGCTCGGCTTGCCGCCTTCGGCGCAGCGAATCGAGTGCTTTGACGTGTCGCACACGATGGGCGAAGCGGCGGTCGCGTCGTGTGTCATCTTCGATCGCTTGGCGATGCAAAGCTCCGAATACCGTCGCTTCAATGTGACGCCGTTGCAAGCCGGTGACGACTACGCCGCGATGCGCGAAGCGCTGTCGCGGCGTTGTGCCCGGATTGTCGCCGGCGAATTTCCAGCGCCGGATTTGCTCGTGATCGACGGCGGCAAAGGGCAGGTCGCGGTCGCCACCGAGGTACTCGCCGAGCAAGGGCTTCACATGACACCGCTGATCGGCATCGCAAAGGGTCCCGAACGGAAACCCGGCGAAGAAGATATCGTTTTTCCCGATCGCGATACGGTCCTCAATCTGCCCTCCGATCATCCAGGGCTCCATCTGCTGCAACAGATTCGTGACGAAGCGCATCGTTTTGCGATTCAGGGCCATCGTGCGCGCCGTGGAAAATCGCGCACAACGTCATCGCTGCAGGAGATCGCAGGAATCGGCGCGATGCGGCGGCGCGCTCTACTTGCGCACTTCGGCGGACTGCGCGGCGTGCAAGCGGCGAGCATCGACGACTTGACACGTGTCCCCGGAATCAGTCGCGCATTGGCGGAGCGCATCTACGGCCTGCTGCACTGACTGCGGAAGATTCGCGTCGGCGTGTGCAGGTCGGCAGAGTAGAATTCCTTTTTTCGTGTCCGGACAACGGACCTTGCGCAGAGCGCGCTCAAATCCGCGCATGTTTCTCAATATTCCGATCGCACTGACGTGGCTCAGGATCATCCTGATCCCGGTCTTCGTCGCTGTTTACTATTTGCCGGACGCGTGGCTTTCGCCGGTCGCGAAAAACTGGACGGCGATGTCGTTTTTCGCCGTCGCAGCGCTCACCGATTGGCTCGACGGCTATCTCGCGCGCCGATGGGGCGCGACCAGCGAGTTCGGCGCGTTTCTCGATCCGGTGGCCGACAAGCTGATGGTGGCCGCGGCACTCATTCTTCTCGTCGCGCTCAATCGTGCCGAGGCTTATCTCGCGATCATCATCATCGGGCGCGAGATCGCGATCTCGGCGCTGCGCGAGTGGATGGCGCAACTCGGCAAGACGAAGAACGTCGCGGTCGCGTTCATCGGCAAGATCAAGACCGCGGCGCAGATGACAGCGATCATCGCGCTCTTGCTTTACGAGCCGCTGATCCCGGGCGTTTCAACGTCGTTGCTCGGGACAATCGCGCTGTGGGTCGCGGCGATCCTCACGCTGTGGTCGATGTTTCACTATTTGCGTCTCGCCGCACCGCATCTTGCCGAAACGGCTCCTCGCGTCCCGGAATCACGGCCGCGAAATCCATCACCACGCGCTGATCCCGGTCCGTCGCCGCGATAGGCGCGCACGCGTCGGCGCGCGTGTTTCGTTGACCCGATTTGAGCGGAAAAGCTATAATTTAAGGCTTCGTCCGCGTCATTTCCCCGATAGCTCAGTTGGTAGAGCGACGGACTGTTAATCCGCAGGTCCCTGGTTCGAGCCCAGGTCGGGGAGCCAATCTACATGCGGGTTTCGGCGATTTCCGCGCCCGCGTTTCGTTCCGCAAAACCGCCCGCGTTCCGCAATTCTGTGGATTGTTTGTCCTGATCGGGATAGGACCTGACAAAC
>VBCG01000177.1 GCA_005881895.1 Betaproteobacteria bacterium | reverse complement strand
CGGATCAGAAAGTGTAGCCCCAGAACGGCCGAAATAGGCTCCGGCGCCGAACTCGATTTCGTAAATACCGCGCGTGAATGCGTCGCCCTCGAGCAGCGGACGATCAGTACGCCCATCGGCGTTCGTGAATGCGCTCGCGACACGGACGCGCGTATCGCCGACCCGGTATACGGTCACCTCGACGCCCGCCCCCGGCCGACCCAGCGAAGTGTCGAGAACGTGTGTCGTCAGGCGACCCACGCCGATCTCGCGCAGGGGTTCAGGACGCCCAGATGCCGCGATCGGCGGCGCATGAAGATCCGGGCGCCGTCACCGACGCCCGAAGATGTCGCAGAATGATCGGTTACTTGCCGCCGGAGGCGCGTCCGACATCACCGAGCAACTTGTCGGCGGACTTGTTGTGTACCGAACCGCGCACCAGGATGTCGACCGGTTGCACGCTCTTCCCATAATAGGCGCGGTTCCAGTCGTCGGAAAGATTGACCAGCGTGCCATCGATATTCACGCCGCCATAAACGCCCTTCGCGCGGGAGAACGCGATCAGGTCGGCCAGAATATCGGATTTGGCGCCGGCGCCTACCGGACCCGCCGCAACGCTCGCGTCACCGCCGACCTTGAAGTTCGCCGCCAGCATCGAATCCATGCCCTTCTGGGTCATGACGAGCGTCACGACTTCGGACACTGATACGCCGGCCTGGAAGCCGACGCTCGCGGTCGCCATCGTGTAGAACGACGGTCCGTTCCACTTGGCGCCTTCCTTCGCCACCAGCACGGCGCGGCCACCCGAGCCGCCGAAGATGAAGCCGGCCTTCACGATCTCAGGGGCGATCAGGACTGCCCTCGCGCGGCCGATGTTCTGCTGCAGCCACGTCATCTCTGGATCGCGCAGAAAATTCGAGAGCGTCGTATCCGCCTGGTTCACGAGTCGTTGCTGTTCTGATTGGGCCATCGCAGGAACCGGCGCGAGCGCGAGCGATGCCGTTGCGGCGAGCGCGAGCGTGGCCGCCCGTAAATTGGTACGTGTCATTTGCATTTCTCCTCGTTATTGCCTGTTGATCATCAAACGCAGCGTCATCGTCCTCGCGGCAACAGCTCAAGCCCCGTGTCGGTGACCCGTACTCGATCGCCAATCCGCAGTCCAGGCGATTGTGCCTGCGTAATCGTGCCATAACCCCCATCATCGTAACGGATACCGATTTCCCAAATGAGTTCCGTTTGATTCTTCTGCATTTCGTTGCCGACGATGCCGCCGCCCAATGCGCCGACGATTATCGCAGCCGTCTTGCCGCTGCCGCCGCCGATCAGGCTCCCAAGGCCGCCGCCTATGAGCGCCCCCGTCACCGCGCCGGCGCCGCTGACGTATTTCTGGCGATCGACCTGCCGGATCGATTCGACCGTGCCGACGCGCGCGACGGGCTGGTTGTACACCTCGTACGTCGGCTGCTGTGCGCAGCCCGCAACGGCGATTGCCGCCACGATCAGCAGCGCGAAATGGCGGACATGTTCTACGAATTGCATGGCGTGACTCCGGAACCGGGAACTTGTGCGACTCATTCGGGGATTGCGTTCAGCAGATACATGGCCGCGAGCAAGCCGGAGGGACGCCCGAGCTTGCCCAGCCACTGGGCGAATATGCCCTCGATGTCGCCGGACACGTAAACTTTCGTCAATGCCCTGTTGACCTCGAGCCGCATCGCGGCGTCGCCGCGCGGCAACGCAAACGCATAGGGCTCGTACGACAGGTCTTCCATCAACATCGCGAACTTGTTCGGATCCTTCGCCTGAGCGGCCAGTCCGATCAGCTTGATCTTGTCGCCGGCGAAAGCGTCGACAGCGCCGGTGGTGAGAAGCGCGATGCCTTCGCTGCCGTCGTTGATCGTGGTCACCTGCGCGTTGACAAGACGCGCTTTCATTGCGGCGTTCAACCGTACCTCGGTGGTCGTGCCCTTGATGACGGCAATTTTCTTGCCGTTGAGATCGGTGAAGCGATTGATCGGTGCATCGACGGTGACGAGAAAGCCGCCGCCATCGACGAAGATCAGGTTCGAAAAGTCGACGTCCTTCAAGCGCGTCTGCGTCATCGTCGTGTTCGCGCATTCCATGTCGGCCTTGCCGGTGGCGACCATTTGCACGCGCTCCGCGGCTGTGCCGACGATCCAATTGACTTTCAGATTCGCCTCGCCAACCGCCTGTCCGATCCCCGCGATGACGCGCTGGCACAGGTCGATCGAATAACCGGCAGGTTTGTTCCCCTCGCCGACGTACGAAAACGGAAGCGAATCGCCTGAAAATGCCACGTTGATCGATTTCGCCGCCTTGATCTTGCCAAGGGTGTCAGGGCCGCGCTGCGCATCGGCGCCCGTGGCGATCAAGCTGAAGACCAGGACGACGACGAACACGGTGGACTTCACGGTAGACCTCGCTTGGGGTTGACCTGCGACACGCATCGGGGCATCGGGGCATCGACGCGCAATCGGCGTCTCTCGCGTCGGCGTGCATTCTACCCTTGGCGTGGAAAATTGCGATGGGGAGCAGAGGCCACGATGGATTTGCCTGTTACGGCCCGCTCCTCTGCTACACTCGCCGTCGCGCTGGCGCGGCCCATTGGGTCGCTCACGAGCGCCTTGAAAATGGCCGCCCATCTGCTCCGCGTCTTGTTGCTGATCTGCTGCGTGGCCGCGTCGCCGGGTGCCGCGGCAAGCTCGACGCTTGACCGCGTTCGAGAGACTGGAACGATTACCTTTGCCTATCGCGACCACGCTGCACCATTCTCGTACACCGACCGCGACGGCCGTGTCCGCGGCTATTCGGCGGAGCTCTGCACCGCCGTTGCCGCGTCGATCCAGCAGTCGCTGAAGCTGCCGACGCTCAAAGTCGTCTGGCAACCGGTCGATGCGGCGAATCGCCTCGATGCGGTCGCGTCGGGTCGCGTCGATGCCGAATGCGGCACGACGACCATTACGTTGTCCCGGATGAAGGATGTCGATTTCAGCCTTCCGATCTTCGTCGATGGTGGCAGCGTGCTCGTGCGCGCCAAATCGAGGATCGCCAAGCTCGCCGATCTGCGCGGCCGCAAGATCGCGGTGATTGCGGGAACGACGACCGAGCAGGCGCTCGTTGCCGCGTTCGGCGTTGTCGATGCGCAGGCGACGCTCGTGCCGGTCGCCGATGCGGTTCAAGGCGCCGCGCTGCTGGCCGCGGGAAAAGTCGACGGCTACGCGGGCGACCGGATCGTCTTGGCCGACATCAAGCTGCGTTCGCCATCAGGACGCGATTTCGCGTTGCTCGGCGTCGATTTTTCGTACGAGCCCTACGGGATCGTCATGCGCCGCGATGATCCGGATTTTCGTCTCGCGGTAAACCGGGCGCTCGTCGATCTCTACAAGCGCGGCGGCATCGATCCAATCTTCCAACGTTGGCTTGCTCCGCTTGGTCCGCCGGGCCCGCTGTTGCATTCGATGTACTACCTGAGCAGTCTGCCCGATTGATATGCGACGCGGCGCGCTCGCTCTTTGCGTCCTTGCCGCCATTGCATTGACCGCGTCCGCGCAACCGCCGAGCGATGACTGCGACGCGTGCGGTGTCGTCCAGTCGATCCGAATGACGACCGAGCGCGCGCAATGGACGCCGCTCGGCAGCGCCACGCCCGCAATCGTGACGCCGAGCGGCGCGCAAACCGGCGCGATGACCCAGTTCGCGATCGGACCGCAGCTGCAAAATCAAGGTCTCGTCATGTTGGGCGCCGCCGGCGGCGCGGCGTACGCGAAGCGTCCCAACGCATACGAAAAGCCGCGCTGGGACGTGACAGTGAAAATGGATCGCGGCGGTACACGCAACGTTTCGCAAGGCTACGAGCCATTGTTGCGCGAGGGCGACCGCGTTCGGGTACTCGGTACGCAGCTCGAGCTCGTCAGTCTCTGACGAACGCGAACGCACGCAACGGCGATGGCGGCGCTCGCAATAAAAGACACTGGTGATGCCCGCGTGCTCGAGCTTTCCGGGCGGCTCGACGCATTGTCGATTCGAGGCGTGTGGGACGACGCGCGCCGCGCGCTCAAGGAAGCGTCCGGCCGCCGAATCGTCGTCGACGCCGCCAACGTCGATTACTGCGACGGCGCCGGCATCGCGCTCATCGTCGACGTGCTGCGCCAGCGCAAGCGCGGCGACGTCGAGGTGACGAACCTGAAACCGGCTTTCGCGGCGTTGCTGAAGCAGTTCGATGTCGAAGTGCTCGACCACGACCTCGATCCGGAGCCCAAGCGCGGTTCATCGGTCGAGGAAATCGGCGAAATCGCGTCCGGCGTCGGGCACGATATGTACGAGCAGGTAGCGTTCGTCGGCGAGACGACGTCCGCGCTGGTGTATGCCGTCCGTCATCCGTCGAGCGTTCGCTGGAAGGACGTGTGGGTGATCTGCGAAAAGCTCGGTGCCGACGCCTTGCCGATCGTCGCGCTCATTTCGTTCCTGCTCGGCGTGATCCTCGCGTTCCAATCGGCGATTCCGATGAAGAAGTTCGGCGCGGAAATTTTCGTGGCCGATCTGATCGGGCTCGCGATGTTGCGCGAGCTCGGACCGTTGATGACCGCGATCCTGCTCGCCGGCCGGTCGGGTGCGGCATTCGCGGCCGAGATCGGGACGATGAAAGTTAACCAGGAGGTCGACGCGCTCACGACGATGGGGCTCGATCCCGTGCGGTTTCTCGTCACGACGCGCGTCATCGCCGCGTTGCTGATGACGCCGCTACTCACGTTGTTTGCCGATCTGGTCAGCTTGATCGGCGGGGCGATGACGCTGCAATCATTCGCGATTCCGTTCGTGACGTTCATTCACGAGGTCGAGGGCATCGTCGACTTCTCGGACTTCATGGCCGGTTTCGTCAAATCGTTCGTGTTCGCGATCCTGATCGCCGGCATCGGCTGCCTGCGCGGCCTGCAGACGTCGGCCGGCGCTTCCGCTGTGGGCGATTCCGCAACGCGGGCGGTCGTTTCGGGCATCATCCTGCTCGTTATTGTTGACGGCATCTTCGCCGTCATCTATTTCTTCTTGGATATATGACGACCCCCACGCTCGCAGCTTCGCCGCTTCGCTGCCCCCCGAGGGGGAGTAATTCGCGCCTTGGGACGACCCTGCGGCGCTCGTGAACGACTCCGCTGAACCGCCGATCATTCGCGTCGAGGGCCTGACCGCCGGGTACGGCGATTTCATCCTGCTGGAGAACGTGAGCTTCGACGTGCGCCGCGGCGAGGTCTTCGTGATCCTCGGCGGCTCCGGCTGCGGCAAGAGCACGCTCCTGAAGCACATGATCGGTCTCTATG
>VBCG01000175.1 GCA_005881895.1 Betaproteobacteria bacterium | reverse complement strand
GCGGACAAGGCGAAGGCATTCGCCGACAAGGAAAAGGCTGCGCAGGATCTTTCGCGCAACAGCCCCAACCCAGCTGACCAAAAGGCGAACGTCGACAAGTCGAAGACGCAAGCCAAGACGAAGACGAAATACGACCAGAAGGCGCAAGCGGGTCTGGCCGAGTCGGGCGGCACCAACCCCGCCGAAGCGAAGGCGAACGTCGAGAAGTCGAAGATGCAATCGACGAAGCGCGATAAGGTCACCAAGGACGAGGGCAAGGAGATCCAGAAGCAGCAACAAAAAGAGTCGAAGCCCTAAAGTCCGGCTGGCGGCGTTGGATTGCGATCGTCATTGCAACGTCGTATAGTTAAAAAGTTTTGGCAGTTCGAGAATGACGCTGCCGCGTCCTCATGAAGGCTGCGACGTTGCGTCGGACATCACACCTCCGAGGAGACATTAGATGAACAAGTTGCTCGCAACGTTGATCGCCGGCCTGTTCGCCGCCGTTTCGACGGCCGCCGTCGCGCAGACCGCCACACCCGCAGCCCCCCCGGCGACCGAAAAGTCGGCGGCCGAAAAGGCCAAGGAAGGCGTCAAGAAGGCCCAGAGTACCGACAAGGCCAAGGCTTTTGACGAGAAAGAAAAGGCTGCGCAAGACGCTTCGCGCAATAGCCCGAATCCGGCCGACCAAAAGGCCAACGTCGAAAAATCGAAGATGCAAGCCAAGACCAAGACGAAATACGACGAGAAGGCCGCGCAGTCGCTTTCAGACAACAGCGCGACCGATCCCGCGCAGGCAAAGGCGAACGTCGACAAGTCGAAAATGCAATCGGCGAAGCGCGAGAAGGTGACCAAGGAAGAGGGTAAGGAAATCCAAAAACAACAGCAGAAGGATTCGAAGCCCTAAGCGGGTTTCGCTTTCCAAAGGGGGCAGGGGCATGAATCCCCTGCCTTTTTTGCTTTTCAAGAAGCGCACTCATGCATGAGCAGGATCTCCCTCGCCCTACCGTGACGGTCGCGACGATCGTCGAACGCGACGGGCGCTTCCTCGTCGTTGAAGAAGAGACGCGAGACGGCACGCGAATCAACCAGCCCGCCGGTCATCTCGAACTTGGCGAGACGTTTACCGCAGCCGCGGTCCGGGAAACGCTCGAGGAGACCGGGTGGCACGTCGCGCCCACTGCGCTCATCGGCGTTTATCGTTGGCAGACGCCTAAGAGCGAGACGACGTTCATCCGCTTTGCGTTTGCGGCGGACGCGCGGCGTCATGACGCGGAGCGGCCGCTCGATGTCGGCATCGTTCGAGCACTGTGGCTGAGCTACGAAGATCTGGCAGCTCAAAAGCTGCGACATCGGAGCCCGCTCGTGCTTCGTTGCGTAGACGACTACCGCGCGGGGAGGCGCTGGCCGATCGGATTTATCACCGAGGTTAGCTAAAGAGGTTAGCTGATGCCGCGGCGCAAGCGTGTGATCGTGGGAATGTCGGGGGGTGTCGATTCCTCGGTCGCGGCGTGGCTGTTAAAGCAGCAGGGCTTCGACGTCGTCGGCGTGTTCATGAAGAACTGGGAAGACGACGACACCGACGACTACTGCACGTCGCGCGAGGATCTGGTCGATGCCGCCGCGGTGGCCGACGTCCTCGGCATCGACCTGGAGGCGGTCAATTTCGCCGCCGAATACCGCTCGCGCGTCTTCGCGCAATTTCTGCGCGAGTACGAAGCCGGCCGCACGCCGAATCCCGATGTCTTGTGCAACAGCGAAATCAAGTTCCGCGCGTTTCTCGATCATGCGTTGGCGCTCGGTGCAGATGCCGTCGCGACCGGGCACTATGCGCGCGTGCGGCCTACCACCGAGGGCAATGCGCGTGTCGAGCTTCTGAAAGCGCTCGATAAGGCGAAGGACCAGAGCTATTTCCTTCATCGCTTGACGCAAGCGCAGCTTGCGCCGGTGATGTTTCCGCTCGGGCCGATGAATAAAAGCGATGTTCGCGCGATCGCGCGACGAGAAGGCATTCCGACGTGGGCGAAAAAGGACTCGACGGGAATCTGCTTCATCGGCGAGCGGCCGTTTCGCGAATTTCTGGCGCGCTATCTGCCTCGGCTACCGGGTCCGATCGTAACGCCCGAAGGGCGCCACGTCGGGACGCACACCGGCATTGCCTATTACACGCTCGGCCAGCGGCAGGGATTGGGTGTGGGCGGCGTACGCGACGGCAGAACGGCGCCGTGGTTTGTTGCAGGAAAGGACGCCACGCATAACGCATTGATCGCCGTCCAAGGACGCGACCATCCGCTCTTGCACCACCGGGAGGTCGAGGTCATCGACATGCATTGGATCGCCGGCCGAGCACCGCCGTTGGCAACGCGGCTCGCGGCGAAGACACGCTACCGGATGGCGGACGCGACGTGCGAAATCGAACCGTCACGTGACGGTGTAATTCGGGTGGTCTTCACCGCGCCGCAATGGGCGCCGACGCCAGGCCAATATCTCGTTCTCTACGATGGTGACGTTTGCTTGGGAGGGGGCGTGATCGAATCGTCTTGCGATGACACCGGTACTACGGGTCATTCCGCGGACAGTGGCGCTACCTGTCATTCCGAGGACAGCGATTTACCGTCCGAAGAACCTGCTGTTCGAATGTAATTGACACAAGGGAAAGCAGGTCCCTCCGCTTCACCTCGGGATGACAGCTAGAACGGAATATCGTCGTCGAAATCTTCAGTGTTCTTTTTTGCGCCGCCGCTCTTGGCCGCGCCGGCCGCCGGCTCGCGCCGGCTCGCACCCGCGTTGCTCGTTGCGCCGGCAAACTCGACGTCGCCACCGCCCGCTCCGCCGCCCTCGCGACCGCCGAGAAGCTGCATGCGATCGGCGACGATTTCAGTCGAGTATTTTTCGACGCCGTCCTTGTCGGTGTACTTGCGTGTTTGTAGTCGACCCTCAATATAGACGGAACGGCCTTTTTTCAAATATTCGCCGGCGATCTCGGCCTGGCGGCCGAACAGCACGACACGGTGCCATTCGGTGCGCTCCTGCTTTTCGCCGCTCTTGTCCTTCCATTGCTCGCTCGTCGCGATGTTCAGGTTGGTGACCGCGTCGCCGCCGGTCGTGTAACGCGTTTCGGGATCGCGGCCCAGATTGCCGAGCAGGATCACCTTGTTGACTGATGCCATTGCGGCTCTCCCGTGGGATGGTTGGAGGAACGTGAATCGACAGGATGCGAAGCGGCGGAAAGCATTTGCGGCAGGGCGAAGTGCGTGAACGAGAACATGAAACACAATATACTATCAGGTTCGCCTCGCGCCACTCGGTCGTTCGGACTACACCGGACGTCTGATGCGTGGAGCCCGAAGGAATCCAAAAGGAATCCCAACTGAGCGCATGGACCTGATCCGAATCCGCGGCGCGCGCACGCACAATCTCAAGAATCTGAATCTCGATCTGCCGCGGCATCGGCTGATCGTGATCACCGGATTGTCGGGATCGGGCAAGAGCTCGCTCGCGTTCGACACGCTCTACGCCGAGGGACAGCGCCGCTACGTCGAATCGCTGTCCGCGTATGCGCGTCAATTCCTGCAGTTGATGGAAAAGCCCGACGTCGACCTGATCGAAGGGTTGTCGCCCGCGATATCGATCGAGCAAAAAGCGACGTCGCACAACCCGCGCTCAACCGTCGGCACCGTCACCGAAATCCACGATTATCTGCGGCTCCTCTACGCGCGCGTCGGTGATCCGTACTGCCCCGACCATCCGGAGCAGAAGCTCGCGGCGATGACGATCTCGCAGATGGTCGACGCGACGCTCGCGTTCCCCGAGGACACGAAGCTGATGATCCTCGCGCCGGTCGTGGTGAATCGCAAGGGCGAGCAGCTCGAGCTGATGGTGGAGCTTCGTGCGAAGGGATTTGTCCGCGTGCGCGTCGACGGCAAGGTCCATGAGATCGACGCGGTGCCGAAGCTCGCAAAGAATTCGAAGCACACGGTCGAAGTCGTCGTCGACCGATTGAAAGTGCACGCCGACATCAAGCAGCGTCTGGCCGAATCGTATGAAACGGCGCTGCGTCACGGCGACGGGCGGGCGATCGCCGTCGAAATAGACAAGGAAAATGAGCGGCCGCGTGAGCACCTGTTTTCGGCGAAGTTCGCGTGCCCGATCTGCAACTATTCGTTGTCCGAGCTCGAGCCGCGGCTCTTCTCGTTCAACAATCCGCTCGGTGCATGCCCACGGTGCGATGGCTTGGGCGCAATCACATTTTTCGATCCGAAGCGGGTGGTCGCGTTTCCGCAGTTGTCGCTTGCGTCGGGTGCGATCAAGGGTTGGGATCGACGCAATCAGTTCTATTTTCAGATGCTGCAAAGTCTCGCGAAACACGTCGGCTTCGACGTCGATCGGCCTTTTGCCAAGCTGCCGGAGCGCGTGCAGAACATGATTCTCTACGGCTCCGGCGACGAGAAGATCCCGTTCACGTATCTGTCCGAGCGAGGTCGGCCTTTTGTGAAGGAGCACACGTTCGAAGGGATCGTACCGAACCTCGAACGGCGCTATCGCGAGACCGACTCGGTGATGGTGCGCGAGGAGCTTGCCAAATATCTGAACAACAAGCCCTGTCCCGAGTGCGGCGGTACGCGGTTACGTCGCGAAGCCCGCAACGTCAAAGTCGGCGAGGCCGCCGACGCGCGCGCCATTTTCGAAGTGTCGGCATGGCCGCTCAAGCAGACGTCGGAATTCTTTGCGCGGTTGAAGCTCGACGGCAACAAGGCGGCGATTGCGGACAGAATCATCAAAGAAATCGTGTCGCGCTTGGCGTTTCTGAACAACGTCGGTCTCGACTATCTCGCGCTCGATCGCTCGGCCGAAACGCTCTCTGGCGGCGAAGCGCAGCGAATCCGGCTTGCGTCGCAAATCGGCTCCGGGTTGACCGGCGTGATGTACGTGCTGGATGAGCCCTCGATCGGCTTGCACCAACGCGACAACGATCGCCTGCTGGCGACGCTCAAGCACCTGCGCGATCTCGGCAACAGCGTGATCGTCGTCGAGCACGATCAGGATGCGATCCTGTCGGCCGATCACGTCGTCGACATGGGCCCGGGCGCCGGCGAGCACGGTGGGCAAGTCGTCGCGCAGGGCACGCCCGAGGACATCCGGCGCGCGCCGCATTCGCTGACAGGCCAATATCTCGCGGGACGCCGGCAGATCCCGCTGCCTTCGCGGCGCCATCGCATGGATGCCGAGAAGGTGCTGACCTTGACCGGCGCAACGGGCAACAATTTGAAGAGCGTGGCGCTCAAGCTGCCCGTTGGACTATTCGTTTGCGTAACCGGCGTGTCGGGTTCCGGCAAATCGACGCTGATCAATGACACTGTTTATCACGCGGTGGCGCGGCATCTGTACGATAGCGCCGAGGAGCCGGCGCCGTATACGGAGATTGAAGGCCTCGAGCACTTCGACAAGGTTATCAGCGTCGATCAAAGTCCGATCGGCCGTACGCCGCGTTCGAATCCGGCAACCTACACGGGACTGTTCACGCCGATCCGCGAATTGTTCGCGCAAGTAAAGGAAGCGCGCGAGCGCGGTTATGGACCGGGACGTTTCTCGTTCAACGTGAAGGGCGGCCGTTGCGAAGCGTGCCAGGGCGATGGTCTCATCAAGGTCGAGATGCATTTCCTGCCCGACATCTACGTGCCGTGCGACGTTTGCCATGGGCAGCGATACAACCGCGAAACGCTCGAGATCCGCTACAAGGACAAAAACATTCACGATGTCCTGTCGATGACGGTCGAGCAGGCGTACCAATTCTTCGAACCGGTGCCCGCCGTTGCACGCAAGCTCTCCACGCTGCTCGATGTCGGACTGGGCTACATCAAGCTCGGTCAATCGGCGACGACGCTGTCCGGCGGCGAGGCGCAGCGCGTCAAGCTCGCGTTGGAGCTCTCGAAGCGCGACACGGGACGGACGCTGTATATTCTCGACGAGCCCACGACCGGCCTGCATTTTCACGACATCGAAATGTTGCTGACCGTGTTGCATCGATTGCGCGACCACGGCAACACCGTCGTCGTCATCGAACACAATCTCGACGTCATCAAGACCGCCGACTGGATCATCGATCTCGGTCCGGAAGGCGGCGCGGGCGGCGGTGAGATCATCGCCGAAGGCACGCCCGAAGAGATCGCCAGGAAGGCCGGCAGCTACACGGCCGAGCATCTGAAGCCCGTTCTCGACAGCGAAACGCGACGGCGCAATTCCGCTTTGACGGCGGTGAGCACTGCTTCGTCATCGCGCGGGCGCAAGGTCTCCGGAGATCTAGTCGGATGAGCGACGCCCAAAAAATCGTCATTCGCCGGCCGGATCCACGTCGCTTCGCTGCCGAAGCCGACACCGTGACCGCGCTTTTTATCGAGGCGCGCCGCACCGCGTTGCCGAAGCTAAAGGTAGTTCGCTCGAACGACGAGACGTACGAATGGATGCGCGAGGTCGTCTTTCCGCGTCGCTCGATCAGGATTGCCGAGCTCGAGGGCACGATCGTCGGCTTCGCGGCGCGAGACGGCGCGTGGCTCGAGCACCTGTACGTGAAAGTCGGCTTCACCGGACGCGGCATCGGCAGCGAATTGCTGAATATCGTGATCGGCGAGGCCAAGCCGGTGACGCCGGTGCTTCGTCTCTATGCGTTTCAATGCAACGCGGGCGCGCGGCGTTTCTACGAGCGCCACGGCTTTGTCGCAGTCGCCTTCGGCGATGGCACCGGTAACGAGGAAGGCGAGCCGGACGTGCGCTACGAACGAAAGTTGCGCTAGCGCGGCGCGGCAGTCCACAATGCCGCCCGTCCAATGAATTCTTTGCGCGTCTTGTCGTTGCTGGCGCTTGCCGCGGCTCTCTTCCTGGGCGGCTGCGCAACGCGTCCCGTCAATCCGCGGATCACGGAGTATGTTCCGAACCGCGGATATCAATATCAGGCCCGCATCAAGCATTCCAAAGATCCGCAAAACCTCGTCATCCTCGCGTTCTCCGGCGGCGGCACGCGCGCAGCAGCGTTCTCGTACGGCGTTCTCGAAACGTTGCGGCGTACCGAGGTTGTGGGGCCCAAGGGCGTCAAGTTTCGCCTGCTCGACGAAGTCGACATCATCACCGGCGTCTCGGGCGGCAGCTTCACTGCGCTTGCGTACGGTTTATATGGCGAGAGGTTGTTCGACGAATACGAGAAACGCTTCCTTAAACGTAACGTGCAAGGCGAGCTGATCTCGCGGTTCGTGAATCCGACCAAGTGGGGTGCGTTGAATTCGACGGGTTGGGGGCGGTCCGAATTGGCGGCGCAGCTGTATGACGAAATTCTGTTCGAGGGCGCGACGTTTGCGGACCTCGATCGCGGTGATGGTCCGATGATCACCGTCGTGGCGACCGACATTTCGACCGGCTCGCGTCTCGCGTTCACTCAGGGCGTCTTCGACTCGCTCTGCTCGGACCTTGGTCCCTTCCCACTGTCGCGAGCAGCCGCGGCATCGTCCGCGGTGCCGGTCGTGCTCTCCGCGGTGACGATCAACAATTACGGTGGCACTTGCAATTTCAGTCTGCCGAAATGGCTTAGCGCGTTGGCCGAATCCGCGAACCCCCCTCGTCCGGCGGCTCGTGCGGCGCGGCGGTTGAGGGAATTCGAAGGCTACAGCGACAGCGTCCGTCGACCGTACATTCATCTCGTCGACGGCGGTGTGTCCGACAACCTTGGCCTTCGCGGCGTGCTCGAAGTCATCGAAGCCTTCGAAGCGCTACATTCGTTGGGCCAGCCGACGCCACTCGACCACGTGCATCGGATCATCATTTTCGTCGTCAATTCGCTATCGTCGCCGTTAACCAACTGGGACGAGTCGGAAGACTCTCCCGGCCCCATAAAAACGCTGCTCAAGGCGACCGGCGTGCCCATCGACCACTTTTCCTATGAGGCCGTCGAGCAGTTGAAGGACATCGCGGCGCGCTGGCAGACGTTGCGGCGGATTCGCAATTCGGCCGCATTTTCCGCGGACAAGGATCCGACCTTGACGGAGGTCAACAATGCGCCTGACATCGGACTTTATGCCATCGACGTGTCGTTTCCGGAATTGAAGGACCCGGCGGAGCTCGACTATCTCAATAGCCTACCGACGTCGTTCGCGCTGCCCGACGAAGCCGTCGATCGATTGCGGGCGGCGGCGGCGAAGATCATCCTCAAGTCGCCCGAATTCCAGCGACTTTTGAAGGAAGCAGGCGCCAGAATTGTTAGCGATTAGCGGTCTCGGCCCAAAACCGGCGGGGAATTAGACCTTCGCGTCCTGCGCCGCATGCCGTTCGACGATCTTGCCTTGCTTTCCCGCCCCGAGCGTTTTCGCATGGCGCTCGGCATCGCTGCTCTGATTGCGGCCGCGTTGTGGGTCTCGCTGCATTTCATGCAATCCGCGCCGCCGCGCCGGATCGAGTTGGCGTCGGGTCCCGAATTCGGTATTTACCATCAGTATGTGCAGCGTTATCAAAAGATCCTC
>VBCG01000174.1:5490-8289 GCA_005881895.1 Betaproteobacteria bacterium | reverse complement strand
GAGATTGTAGCGACCCCGTTCTTCTTCGTTGCGGCGGTCGAAACGGCGAAAGTCGCCGCCGTCGCGCCCGCGGCGACAACAACGTTCGCCGGGACGGATGCCAGCGGAGGTTGCGAGCTTGTCAGCGCGACCGTTGCGCCGCCACTGGGCGCGGCCGCTGTCAGCGTCACGGTCCCAACGGCCGACGTGCCGCCGACGATCGTGGTGCGATTGAGCGAGAGCGTCGCTAGAGCCGGGGCCGTCGCGGCCGGCGTCACGGTAAACGTCGTCGTTTTCGTGACGCCGCCATACGTCGCCGAAAGCGTCGTCGAAGTCGTCGATGACACGATGGACGTGGTGATTCCAAAGGTTGCAGACGCCGTACCTTGTGGAATTGAAATGTTTGCGGGAACAGAGACTGTGCTGCTTCCACTCGACAACGCGACCAGCGCGCCGCCGGCCGGCGCCGCGGAGGTCAGCTCCACTGTTCCGGTCGATCCGTTGCCGCCGCCGACTTGATTTGGATTTGCGCTGATCGACGTCAACGCCGGCGCGCCGGCCGGCGGATTCCAGCCGAGATCAATCACTTCGAAATCGCTCGCCGTGATGAGCCCGAACGCGGGGTTCAGAATGTCGTTGTTCCAGCGCGTGTCGAACGTGCCCGTGATGTACATGTCGCTGCCGTTGTCGGCGACGATGACGCCGTACTTCTGCATCGCGCGAAAGATCTTTTGCACGTTCGGATCGTTCGTGCGCAACGCCGGGTCGGCACCACCGACATTCTTCTTCAACCGGAGCCGCGCGCCCATCGGCAACGCTCCGGACGTCGATCCGGCGCGATGCGACGCGGGGTAGACGTAGCCGTTGGTGGCGCGCACGGTCACTCGAAACGCATGTCCGATGTCGGTTACCGCGGGGTTCCATGCTTCGTCGTAGCGAACGAGTCCGGGAAAGATCGCGAGGCCTGCGGCGTCGGCCGACGTCCACCCGTCGGGCCGCCGATTATTCGTCTTCATGTCG
The DNA here is from genome assembly GCA_005881895.1 of Betaproteobacteria bacterium. Taxonomy (GTDB): domain Bacteria; phylum Pseudomonadota; class Gammaproteobacteria; order Burkholderiales; family Casimicrobiaceae; genus VBCG01. The sequence goes on along the minus strand of VBCG01000174.1, from coordinate 7,290 downwards.
AAGAACGCGCCGGAGCCTGCGAGCCACTTCGCTTGCGCGGTGTCGTAGTAAACGTTGTAGAGCTCGTAGAGATATTGGTTCGTGCAATCGATGACGAGCAGATGGCGGTCGTCACTTCGCTGATCGACGTTGCCGGGCGCGCCGCCTTCGACCCAGTGCGGCTGCGTGATCGCCTGCGCCGGAATCGGATAGAGCGGCACGCCTTGACGCGTCGAGTAGTTGACGCCGTCGCTCTCGTCCCAGTACTGGAATGTCACCGCTTGCTTTGGCTGCGATCCGTCGACGATCGCATACGGCATGCCATAAATATCGACGCTGCCCGGCGACGCTTCACCGCCGAAATCGGGATGCAGGCGACGGGTGCCGCTGTTGTTGATGAACGCAATGTAGCTCGACGATGCCGGATCGGTCGGCGCCGCAGAGACGTCGACATTCCACCAGTTGTCGGAGGGAAACATGGGCAAAGGTCCGGGTGGCGCAGCGCCTTCCACCGGAACGGACGGCGGACATTGCGCGAACGCCATCGACGCGACGGCAACGTTGAACAGCAGCGCCAACAGCATGTGGGCAGGCTTCAATCGCATGATTCGGCTCCCGCTCGGCAAGATATGCTATTGTCATAGTACGCGGGCGCGGCTGTGCGCAAAGGTTTCATTGGAACAGAGAGACGATTGTCGACGACAACGCGTGCCGCGCAGCGCGTTGCGACGCGACTTAAGGGCGACGCTGGGCGATGATCAGCCGAATACGGTCGCGAGAAGACCCGCGATGCCGAGGCTGAGCGCGGCGAGCGCGTCGCCCGCAATGAGGCCGCCGCCCACCAGCGATGTCGTGCTCATGTCTTCGGGCAGCGCGTCGCGCGCGTCCTTGCGCTTGGGCAAGCTGTTGACGAAACTCGCCAGCGCACCGCCGACGGCAAAGTACGTCGATGTCATCAGATTGACAAAGCCGCCGAACGACGATGCATACGGCGAAGGCAACATGACGGCGTCCAGCAAAAAATCGGCCGAGAATCCGACGCGGCCGCTTTTCGTGAACTGTTGATAACGCGCATTCGCCTTGATGAACTTGCGCGCCAGCTCGGTCGCGAAACCAATCGCGACGCCGATCCAGATCGCGGTGCGTTGGTAAGGCTTGTCGTCCGTCAGGCTTCGCAGCACGCCGACGAATTTATAGGTCATCGCCGACGTCCATCTCTCGGGCTGCTGGTTCGCGGGGAGCGCGGTCTGATCCAGCAGCAACACCGGGTACGCGCTCAGAAAAAGCTTGGCGAAGACGACGGCCATGATCGCGCCCATCACGATTCCGGCGACTTGAAAGCGGAATTGGATCGTTCGATTCGTGCCGAGGCGCCAACCCGTCGAGCGGTCCTGCTGCATGTCGCACGCTTCACTCGTCGAGACGAGCAGCACGGTTGCGGCCATCAAGCCGATCGTCGGATCCTTGAGCCCGACTGCGGCCATCAAGATGACGGTGACGACGAACGCCGACGAAATCGGATTCGAATCGGTGATGCCGACCGAAATGCCGTTCACCATCGCGAACACGAACACCAATAGCACGGCGAAGACCAAATAACCCACCGGCTGATTGAGCAGTTGTGAACCGGTCACGACGATCGCGGCGCCCCAAAATACGACCCACGCCACCAGCCGCCGAATATTGGTGCGCTTCCAGTCTTCCTGCTCGACCGGTTTGGCAGCGGTGCGCTCGCGAAAGCGCAGATAGGCGCGGTAGAGGATCAGCGAGACGTCGATCAGCGCGGCGCCCATGATCATGCCGAGCGCGATCAGGAACGTG
>VBCG01000174.1:0-5468 GCA_005881895.1 Betaproteobacteria bacterium | reverse complement strand
TGAGCCAGCCGATCGACACGAAATACGGCATCAACGCCCAACTGACGAGGCCGCCGGTGAGCGCCGCGATACCGATTCGCGCACCGACGATCATGCCGGCGCCGAACGTCGACGTCGACAGGTCGATCGCGCCGAGCATCGCGGTCTTCGCAGCGCCGATGCCTCCCGCGATGCCGAGCGCCATGCCGCCGAATAAACGTGACACCGACTGCTTGAGCAGAACCGGATCAGTGAGCGCACGCAGAATATTGGCGACAGCAAGACCGGACGGGAACGTGAGCTGAAGACGATCGACGAGGATCGGCGTGTACAACATGCCGACGCCGACACCGAACATGCCGATGCACAGCATGTAGAGGATGAGGGACCAGATCGGCGGCTGGGGCAATCCCAGCCACGCCATCGCCTGGATCACGACCGCCATGCCGCTCATCCCGGCGACGGATGCCGCCGTCGTCTGGATGAAGTTCGCGCCATGACGCCCTTGTGCGCCGTATCCGAACGTGACCGTCGAACCGAGTATTCCCGCGAGCACTTGCCCGCCCACGAAGAAACCGAGTGAGAAGTTCATGTACGACGCCGCAACTCCGCCCAGCGGACCGAGAATCAGAATCCCGACGGCGCCGAGCAGCGCGTAGTACTTCCACGTGCCGATCGCCGGCAGCCACGTCCAGCGAGGGGCGGTATCGGATAACGCAATCGGCGGAGAGCTCATGCGCCGGTGGCTTGCGTATCAGACCTTCTCGGCCTCGGGCGCGGGGCGCTTCATCAGCAACGCAGGAACCGGGCGCTTCGTGTCCCCACGTCCGTGAGCTGGGTGTCCGTGGATAAGCGCCGATCGATTCGGCGCGGCACCGTCGTCGCGCGTTGTTATCGGCTGATCCGGATTGCGGGCGTACGCAAGCTCGCGTTCGGCATGTCGCGCATCGGCGGAAGGCACGCGTTCGCGAGCTTTATCGTTGATGCGTGGCGGACGCGGTTCACGCGGTGTCCGCGGTACGCGCGACTCGCGCGCGGAATGTGTCGGTTTGTCATGCGCTGAACGCACCGGTCGCTCGCTCCGCGCTGCCGATGGATCGAAGCCCTCGGCGACGACGATCGCCACTTTCTTGCGCAACAATTTTTCGATCTCGACCAAGTATTTCTCTTCCTCCGGCGCCACGAACGACATTGCTTCGCCGGTTGCGCCCGCCCGACCCGTACGGCCGATTCGATGGATGTAATCCTCGGGCACATGCGGCAGCTCGTAATTGACGACGAGCGGCATGTCCTCGATGTCGAGACCGCGCGCCGCGACGTCGGTGGCGACCAGCACTTGCAGCTTGCCGTCCTTGAACGCGGACAACGCTTCGAGCCGCGCGATCTGCGTCTTGTCGCCATGGATCGCCGACGTGGCCAGCCCGTCCTTCTCGAGCTGCCGGGCGAGCCGCGAGGCGCCGTGCTTCGTGCGCACGAAACAGAGAACTTGCCAGACGTTGCGCGAGCGCACGATATGCTCGAGCAGCGCGCGCTTTGCATCTTGCGGCACTTTGTACGCGGTTTGCACCACCAGCTCGGCGGCGGTGTTGCGGCGCGCGACCTCGATCAATTGCGGCTGATTGAGCAGCTCGTCGGCGAGCTTCTTGATCTCGTTAGAGAACGTTGCGGAGAACAACAGGTTCTGGCGCTTCGCAGCCGGGGGCAGCAATCGCATGATGCGCTTGATATCGGGGATGAAGCCCATATCGAGCATGCGGTCGGCTTCATCCAGCACGAGGATCTCGACCTGCCCGAGGTTAACGCTCTTCTGCTCGACGTGGTCCAGCAGGCGGCCGGGTGTCGCAACCAGAATCTCGACCCCGGCGCGGACGATCGCCAGCTGTTGCTTGATGTCGACGCCGCCGAATACGCAGGTCGAACGGAGGCCGGTGTACTTGCCGTATTCCTTGATCGATTCCTCGACCTGGATCGCGAGCTCGCGCGTCGGTGCAAGGATCAGCGCGCGTACGGGATGGCGAGCGGGCGACGGACTGCTGCTGGCATGCGGCGCGAGACGTTGCAGGATGGGCAATGCGAAGCCGGCGGTTTTGCCGGTGCCCGTTTGCGCGCCGCCCATGACATCGCGGCCGGCAAGTACGAGGGGAATGGCTTGTTGCTGGATCGGTGTTGGGATTGTGTAGCCGGATTCGGCGACGGCCCGCAGCAATTCGGGCCGCAAGCCGAGCTCCATGAAGCTCGTTGCGTTCAAAAATAAGACTCCTGTGACGCGGCCTACCGCACGCGGCGGTTTCCGGTCCAGGCAGCGAATTCATGTGAAGCGTCGGTCAGTCGCGGCGGACTGAAAATCCACTGGAACATCATGCCGCGGGGCGAGGCGGTGACCGGAAGCGGCCGCCTACGTGAGCATTATAGCCTAAGTTACGGATTTTCCAAAATTTTCATAGTCGCGTCGGCACGAGGAAGGCTATAATCGAGCGTTTTGCTGCGGCGCGATCGAACATAGGCCGCGACAATGCTAATTATGCGACTTCGACCATGAGCTCTTCCCGCCGCGACCTTCGCAACATTGCCATCATCGCGCACGTCGACCACGGCAAGACGACGCTCGTCGACAAGCTGCTTGTGCAAGCCGGGACCTTCGCGCGCACCAGTCAAATCAGCGAGCGGATGATGGACTCGAACGACATCGAGCGCGAGCGCGGCATTACGATCCTCGCGAAGAACTGCTCGATTCGCTACGGCAACACGCAGATCAATATCGTCGACACGCCCGGCCACGCGGATTTCGGGGGCGAGGTCGAACGCGTGCTCGGCATGGTCGATGGCGTGCTGTTGCTGGTCGACGCGGTCGAAGGTCCGATGCCGCAGACGCGCTTTGTCACGCTGAAGGCATTGAAGCAGGGTTTGAAGCCGATCGTCGTCGTCAACAAGATTGATCGACCCGGCGCACGTCCGCAGTGGGTGGTCAACGAGACGTTCGAGCTTTTCGATCGTTTGGGCGCCACCGATGATCAACTCGATTTTCCGGTCGTCTACGCGTCAGCATTGCAGGGTTGGGCGACGCTCGATATCGGCAGCGCTCTGCAGATGGCTTCGGCCGACGCCTCGATGCAGCCGCTGTTCGAAACGATCCTGGGTTCCGTGCCGGCGCCGCTCGGCGATACCGAAGGAACGTTGCAGTTTCAAGTCAGCGCGCTCGATTATTCGAGTTACCTCGGTCGGCTTGGGATCGGACGAATTCGACGGGGTCGGATGGCACCGGGGCAGGACGTCGCCGTGCTCCGCGACGTCCTGGCCGAAGACGCGACTCCCGTGCGAGCCAAAATCGGGCAGCTCTTCAAATTTGCGGGACTCGAGCGAACGGCCGTCGATGTCGCGGAGGCGGGGGACATCGTGCTCGTGACCGGCGTCGATGAATTGTCGATCGGCACGACGCTCGCGGCGGTTGACGCGCCCGAAGCGCTGCCGCCGATCCTCGTTGACGAGCCCACGATCGCGATGCATTTCCAGGTGAACACGTCGCCGCTCGCCGGCCGCGAAGGCAAATACGTGACGTCGCGCAATCTGCGCGATCGACTGCAGAAGGAATTGCTGACGAATATGGCGTTACGCGTCGATGAAACCGAGGACACCGACGTGTTCCTCGTATCAGGTCGCGGTGAACTGCATCTGACCATCTTGATCGAGAACATGCGCCGCGAAGGTTACGAGCTCGCGTTCTCGCGACCCCGCGTCGTATTGCGCGACATCGACGGCGTCAGCTGCGAGCCCTATGAAGCGTTGTCGGTCGACATCGACGAGCAGCATCAGGGCGCCGTGATGGAAGCGCTCGGCGCGCGTCGCGGCGATCTGCTGAACATGGCGTCCGATAGTCGCGGCCGCGTCCGGCTCGACTACCGCATCACGGCGCGCGGGCTGATTGGCTTCCACGGCGAATTCATGAACCTGACGCGCGGCACCGGTCTCATCAGCCACGTCTTCGACGGGTATGCGCCGCTCAAAGGCGACATCCCGGAACGTCGTAACGGCGTGCTCGTTTCGCAGGAAGACGGCGAAGCGGTCGCCTATGCGCTGTGGAAGCTGCAGGAGCGCGGACGGATGTTCGTGGTGCCCGGCGATAAGCTGTATGAGGGAATGGTCATCGGCATTCACAGCCGTGACAACGATCTGATCGTCAACCCGATCAAAGGCAAGCAGCTGACGAACATCCGCGCCGCGGGCAAGGACGAAGCGATTGTGCTAACGCCGCCGATCGCGTTGACGTTGGAATACGCAGTCGAGTTCATCGCCGACGATGAGCTGTGCGAAGTCACGCCGCGCTCGATTCGCATCCGCAAGCGCCATTTGAAGGAGCACGCGCGCAAGCGCGCCGCACGCGAGACGGCCGGCGCCGACGAAGCGCGGGCGATCGCAGGTTAATCGAGCGTCGTTTCACGAATCGCCGGAACGTCGACGATTCGGATCGTGCCGATAGGTGGCGGTTCTTCGATTGCGCGCACCAACGCCGCGACCATTTGCTCGAGCGTCAAGAGACCAAGCCGTCGCGCGGTGTCGCGTGTAGGCGGCAGCAGCTCCCAGATCCAATAGAGCGGCTTCAGCAGGATCGGCCAGCGATGGCCCGGCCCGATCACGTACCACGGACGCAGGATCGTCGCGGTGAGCTTTGCTCCGGCGATTGCTGCCTCGCCGGCCGCTCGAGCAGCCACGTAGGCGCGCATGACGGGCGCGGGCTGCGCGACGCTGACATAGACCAGCTGTGCGATGCCGGCGCGACGCGCGGCGTCGACGCTCGCCTTGATCGACACCAAATCAACGCGCTCGAATTCGTTCGCTTTCGACGGATCGGGGTGTCGCGTTCCGACGAGATGAACGAGCGTCGGATCGCGACGAAGGCAATGCTCAAACGTCGCCGGATCGAGCGGATCGCCGCTGATCGACGTGGCGCCCGTGGGTACTCTGTTCGTCGACCCCGGCCGAACGAGTGCGGTCACGGCGTGTCCGCGCGCCACGAGCGCCGTGATCAGCGCGCGGCCGATATAGCCGGTTCCTCCGGTGACGAAGACATTCATTCGACCGAATCAGTTGGAGCGTGCGTCGCAGTAGCATACGATCAAATCGCGACGCTGCTAAACTCTTCTTGCACATGAACGAAACAATGCTTGCACTCGCCGGCATCGCGCTTGTCGCGATCCTCATCCTGGCGGTCGTGACGTTTTTCCGTCTCGGATCGATCGCGCGGGATCGTGCCGTGTCGACTCGCGATGCCACCGATCTGCGCGCGCGCTTCGAGGCATTCGCGCAAAGTGGGGCCGAGCACGAACGCGACATGCGCGGCGACCTTGCGATGGCGCGCCGCGAGCAGAGCGAGACCGCCGTCGCGCTGCGGAAGGAAGTGGGCGACCGACTTGCGGAGTTGACGCGAACGGTCGAACAAAAACTCGACGGTTTGCGCACCGAGAACGCGAAGAAGCTGGATGAAATGCGCGCCA
>VBCG01000173.1 GCA_005881895.1 Betaproteobacteria bacterium | reverse complement strand
AGAGCGCTTCGGCGTCGATTGCAGGACCTGTTCCTCCGCCACAATGCCCTTGACCAGGATACGGGAAGAAGCGGTAGAACTTCTGCGTCTCCTTGTAGTTACCCTGCAGCACGCTGTTGTAGTAATGGTAGGTCCCAGGAGGAAGATGACTCGGAAGTGGCCGAAATGCGCGATGCCCGAATTGTCGTGCAGCGCCTGGTCGTTCCCGCAAGCGGCGGGCCGTTATCCTCGCGCCCCGCGCACGCCTGAGGGCGATGGGTTCTCGCCGATCGGCGGCGGCGCGAGGCTCAGAATCTTTTGATAGAGGCGCTCGGCTTCGTCCTTGGGCTTGATTCCGAACAGCGGGTTGTCGTTTTCCTGGAACGCGTGGGCGACGCGGCGCCAGTCGTCCGCATTCAATGACCGCTCCGCCAACGGCATCAGCACGTCTTCCTCTTTGCGAATGTGCTCCCATTGCATCTGCGCGTATTCTTCGACGGCGGCGGCGAATGCCACCAATGCGTCGCGATCGCCGTTCTCGAACGCGGTCAGCTTGTTCCTGAGATCCGCGATCAACAGATCGCCCTTGCGGTGCTCGCGCTCCAGCTCATCGATCAGTGCGCCGGTGTCCAAATTCCGCTTGCGCAGCGCCTTGAACAAGTACTCGCTCTCCTTCGGGTGATGCCAGCGGTCCGGATATTCGACGATGTAATCGAGCATCGCATGGAGCAGCGGAAAATCCGGCGCGTCGCCTTCCGTGCGCATGCGGCGCACGAGGAAGCGCAGGCTGTAGAGAACGGCCGCGATAGCGAGATGTTCGTCGCGGATGATTTGGATCGCTGCCGGATGCATGGAACACTCCTCGAAGCTCAAGTCGCTTTCTTTAGCGTGTCGTTCGTCATGCGCACCGCATGGCATGCGTTGCGTCAGCAAACGATGCTCGGCGCAGTCGCCGTGCTCGGATAAAAGCCCGCTTTCGCCGAAGCGAGTTGCGCCAGGAGTGGCGCAGGCGCCCAGAAGTGCGGTCCGAAGCGATCTTGAAATCGCATAATGGCGTCGTAGACATTCGATACGCCGACTTGATCGGCGTAAAACATCGGTCCGCCACGCCACGCGGGAAATCCGTAGCCGTGTAGCCACACGATGTCGATGTCGACGGGTCGCGCCGCGATTCCCTCGCGCAAAATCTTCGCGCCTTCGTTGATCATGCTGTAGAGACAGCGCTCGACGATCTCCTCGTCGCCGATCGCACGGCGCTCGATGCCGGACTGTCGCGAATGCTCGACGATCATCTGCTCGATCACGGGATCGGGGATCGGCGCGCGGCTGCCTTTTTCGTAGCGGTACCAGCCTGCGCCGGTCTTCTGCCCGAAGCGGCCCAGCTCGCAAACCTTGTCGAGCAGGTTGCAGTCGCGGACGCCGGGCTTGCGCAAATGCGCCCGCGCCTTGCGATTGCGCCAGCCGATGTCGAGGCCCGCGAGATCGCCCACGGCGAACGGACCCATCGCGAAGCCGAAATCGGTCAGAACCTTGTCCACCTGTTGCGGCAGCGCACCTTCCTCCAGCAGGAAGAACGCCTCGCGCGTGCGCTGCGCGAGCATTCGATTACCGACGAAGCCGTCGCCATCGCCGACCAGCACGGCGACCTTGCCGATCGTCTTGCCGACCTGCATCACCGTCGCCAGCACGTCCGGCGCCGTCTTTTTCGTGCGCACGTTCTCGAGCAGCCGCATGACGTTCGCGGGGCTGAAGAAATGCATCCCCACGACATCCTGCGGACGTTGGGTGAATTCTGCGACATCGCTCACCGACAGATACGACGTGTTCGTCGCGAGGATCGCACCTGCGCGCGCGACACGGTCGATTTGCTCGAACACTTTGCGCTTGACATCGAGGTCCTCGAACACCGCTTCAATGATGAGATCCGCGTCCGCGACGTCGGCGTAGGCGAGCGTCGGCTGGATCAACGCGACTCGGCGATCCATCTCGGCCTGCGACAGTCCGCCGCGCACCACCGTCGTCGCATAGTTCTTGCGCACGACCCCGATGCCGCGCTCGAGCGCTTGCGCGTCGGCCTCGACCACGCGCACGGGGATGCCCGCATTCGCAAAGCACATCGCGATGCCGCCGCCCATCGTGCCCGCGCCGATGACCGCGACTTGCTTCACCTTGCGCGCGGCGACGTCGGCCGCGATGCCTGGGACTTTGGCGACTTCGCGTTCGCCCAAGAACGCGTGGCGAAGCGCGGCGGCCTGCGGCGACGAGCGCGCTTCGAGAAATAGCGCCCGCTCGCGCTGCAAGCCTTCGGCGAACGGCAGCATCGTGGCCGCACGAACCGCGTCGATGGCGTAGCGCGGCGCGACGAGGCCGCGTTTCTTTTTGGCGGCGTCTTCGCTTGCTGCGAATGCAGCGTCGTCCGCGGAAGGTGCCGCAAGCTCACCGGTTCGGCGCGGTTTTGTGTCGCCGGCCACAAGGCGACGCGCCGCGACGAGCGCCGCGGCGAGCAGATTGCCGTCGTGAACTTCGTCGATCGCGCCGAGCTCCAGCGCACGCGTGGCGGGTACCGCATCGCCCGTTGTGATCCAGTTGAGCGCTTCGGCGACGCCGATGAGACGCGGCAAACGCTGCGTTCCGCCTGCACCGGGAATCAATCCGAGTTTCACTTCGGGAAGGCCGACTTTCGCGCCACGCGTGGCAATTCGATAGTGGCTCGCCAGCGCAAGCTCGAATCCGCCGCCCAGTGCGGTGCCATGCAACGCAACGACGACCGGTTTGGTCGAGCTTTCGATCTCCTGCGTTACCTCCGGTAGATGCGGCGCTTGTGGCGGCTTGGCGAATTCGGTCACGTCGGCGCCGGCGACGAATGTTTTGCCTTCGCAGCGAAGCACGATCGCTCGTATCGCGGGATCGCTGTCAACCGAACGAAGCGCCGCGAGCAAGCCGCTGCGCACCGCGTGCGACAACGCGTTGACGGGCGGGCTCTCGATCGTGATGAGCGCGATATCACCATCGGCCCTCAACGTGACGGGCGGCGTCGTTTCGTTCTTCACATCCGTTCCTTGGCAAGCGCGGCGATCAAGTCAATCGCCGCGGGCGCGTCACGTCGATCGCGCGGCGAGCCACGCACTGAGAGCTGGCCACATGCGTTTTTCGGCGCCGCGACTGGCGACAAGCCCGACGTGGCCGCCTTTGATGATGATCTCCTGCTTGTCCTTGCTGCCGACCAACTTCACGAGATCGCGCGACGACGCGTACGGCGTGATGTGATCGTCCTCGGCGAGCAGATGCACGAACGGCACGCGAATGCGCGAAGGATCGACGCGCTTGCCGCCGAGCGCCCAGGTTCGTTGCACGAGCTTGTTGCCGCGCAGGAAGTCGTTGACCATCTGCCGAAATGCGCCCGCAGCAAAGGGGATGTTGTCGGCCTCCCATTTGCCGAGGCGCAGATTGCTCTGCACGAACTCCGGCTTGTCGAGATTGTTGAGCAGATTCATCGCGCCCGCGAGCTTTCCGAAAGGCCGCAGCATCCGAAGCGCGTTCTGCACGAGGTCCGCCGGCACGTTACCGTAGAGCTCGAGCAGCAGCTCCTCGTCGAAATGGCCTCCCATCCATGTCTTGAGCGACTCCAGTCCGTCGCTGTTGACGGGCGCCGCCATGCAGACCAGATTTCTCAGCGGCCCATCGGTATGCAGCGCCGCGTACATCACTGACAGCAGGCCGCCGATGCAATAGCCGATGATCGATACGTCCGGCTCGCCGCAATCGTCGTGAACGCGCGCGACGCAGGCGGGGATGCGGTCGAGCACGTAATCGTCGAGCGTCAGATGCTGATGCTCGGCGCGGGGGCGCCCCCATTCGATCAGATAGACGTCGAAGCCCTGGCGCACGAGATGCTCGACCATGCTCTGGCCCGGCGATAGATCGAGGATGTACGGCTGGTTGACGAGCGACGTGACGATCAAAACCGGAACGCGATAAAGCTCGTCGCTTTGCGGGCGATAGTGATGCAGCTTGAGCGTTCCGTGCGCGTAGATCGTCTCCTTCGGTGTCGCGCCGAGCTCGCCCGTCAGCTTGGCGAAATCGTCGCGCTCGATCCCCAGTCGCCACAGCGCTTGCGCGAGCGGATTGGGCATCCGCGCCTCAGCGGCGGTCACGTCGTTCATGACGGCTTGGCGGCGGAGGGTCGGCGCGTGCGCGGCAAGCGAACGATGCCTGCGTCCGTGGCCGAAGCCGCGCCAGCCTTGACCACGGCGCTACGCAATTGCACGAGCTCAGCCTGCACGGCGGCGAGCCCGTCTTCGACTCGTCCCATCCGTTCGTCGAGCCATTCGAGATCGAGGCGTGAAGGAAGATTCGCCGCAGCGAGATACGACTGCATCATCTCGGCGTACATCTTGTGCATCATCCGTGCTTCATCGACTTGCTTGCCGATCAGGCTCGCTGCGCGCTCGTCCTTCAACAGCTTGGAGACGTTTTCGCTCCATTGCTGCTCGGATTTGACGATCCAATCGCGCCACATCGCGAAAAAGCTTGGAAACTTGAAATCCGGATCGCTCACGGCTTGCACTGGCTGCGCGGGCTTTGCCGTGTTGGGCCGATTCGCCTTCATGGACGCAGGACGGCACGGCCGCGGATGCGGCCTTCCTTGAGGTCCGCGAGGGCTTCGCCGGCGGCGGCGAGCGGTCGTGTCGTCAGCGGCAGGGCGGGAAGTGTTCCCGATCGCGCGATCCGCATCAGCTCGTGCATTTCGGCGAGACTGCCCACATACGAGCCTATGATGCTCACGGCTTTCATCGCGACCATCGCAGGCGCTACGGGCGTTGCGCCGCCGAACAATCCGACCGATATCAGCTTGCCGGCCTTTCGCAATACGCCCATTCCGAACGCGAACGTCGACGCCGCGCCGACGAAGTCGATCGCCGCTGCGACGCCGCCGCCTGTCGCCTTCATCAGCGCCTTCTGCGCGCCTTCCGCCGTCGGATCGATGACCTCTCCCGCGCCGGTTTCGCGCGCGATGTTCCACTTGCTCTTGTCGACTTCGGCGACGATCGGCGGCGACGGATACAGCGAACGCGCAAGTCGAATTCCCGAAAGACCGACGCCGCCGGCGCCGATGATCAGCAGGGGATCGCCGGCGGAAAGCGGCGCCGCTTTCATGAGTGCGCTGTACGCCGTGAGACCGGAGCATGCATACGTGCACGCTTGATCTGTCGGCAGCGGCTCGTAGTCGAGCAGGTATTTCGGATCGGAAACGAGCACGTGATCGGAAAAGCCGCCGTCGCGCTGAATGCCGAGCGCGCGCGGCGTGTTGCACAGATGCTCGTTGCCGGCTTGGCACAGCGAACACTTGCCGCAGCCGATCCACGGAAACACGACGCGCCGGTCGCCTTCGGCGATATCACGCGCTTCCGGTCCGACCGCAACGACGGTGCCGGCGATCTCGTGACCGAGCGTGCGCGGAGGCGCGACGACGCGTGTCAAGTCGAGCTTGTGTCCGCCGCCGAGGTCGAAATAGCCGTCGGCGAGGTGCACGTCGCTGTGGCAGACGCCGCAACTATCGACTTTGAGCAGCACCTCGCTGCCCTGTGGCTGCGGCGTGTCCCGGCGCGCTTCGACGAGCGGCTTGCCGAACTGATCCACTTGGAAACTGCGCATCGCTCCTCCGAAGATGTTTTCCGATCGAATCGCGGGACGCGACTCAATACGTTTGCTTGTGACTCAATACGTTTCGATATGCAGTCGGCTCTTCGCCAGCAATTGCGGCTTCAAAGCATCCCAATCCAGGCTATGCTCCCTGCAGACATCGCGGAATGCTTCGATGACGCCTTTTTCCATCCCTTTCAAGCCGCAGAGATAGATGTAGCAGTTGTCGTCCTGCAGCATCGTGACGACCTTGTCGGCGCGCTCGCGAATCCGATCCTGCACGTATGTTTTTGGTTGATCGGCGACGCGTGAAAACGCGAAATTGATGTCGATGAAATCCTTCGGCAGCTTGAGCAGCGGCCCGAAGTACGGCAATTCTTCGGCGACGCGCGCGCCGAAGAAAAGCAAGAGCTCGCCGCCTTCGTTCAGCGCTCGGCGACGCCGCCGCCGCTCGGTTATCGCGCGCATGGGCGCCGATCCCGTGCCGGTGCAGACCATCATCACCGAAGAGCCGGGATGATTCGGCATCAGATAGCTCGTCCCGTACGGACCGACCACTTTGACCTGATCGCCGATCTTCAAGTCGCACATGTAATTCGATCCGATCCCCAACACGGGCTTGCCTTCGTGATCCGCCGTCACGCGCTTGATCGTCAGCGCGACGTTGTTGTAGCGCGGACGCTCGCCATCGCGCGGACTCGCGACCGAGTACAGACGAACATGATGGGGCTTGCCGTTCTGATCGACGCCCGGCGGAAGAATGCCGAGCGTTTGCCCTTCAAGGACCGGGAACGCCGTCGTCGCGAAGTCGAGGACGATATGGCGGATGTCGGCCGACGCGCCATCCGCGGTCAGGCGATAGTTGCCCGTGACGGTGGCGATCGCGGGCTTCGCCTGCGAATAGAGGTTGACATACGGATGCGATGCGGACCAGGGAGGCGAGGCCGGCCCGCCTTGGCCCGCTGTAGCAATTTCGGTCAGCTCGCGTACATCATTGGGGACGTCGACCTGCGCACCAGCCTCCAGCTCGATGGGCGGCGGCAGCGTATCCCACGAAAACTGATCGTCCAGTGTAAACGGCGTCGCCTTCGGCACTTGGTGCCAGTGATCGATTGCGCCGGTTGGACAAGGCGACACGCACGCATTGCAGTTTTTACAGATGGCGAAGTCAACCACGTAGTTGCGCGAGTCATGCGTGATCGCGTCGATCGGACAAGTGGCTTCGCACGTGTTGCAGCGAATGCAGGTCTCCGGATCGATCAGGTGCTGCAACGCATATTCCGCGCTCGGTGCTGCGACGACCATGAATCCCTCTCTAAACACCGCCGGCAGCGCGTGCGCGCCGCTCTTTACGATTCATCAGTTGAAACGCACGTACTCAAAATTGATCGGCTGGCGATTGATCCCGGCCGCCGGTGGCGCAATCCAGCCGGCGAACTTCCCGGGCTCTACGACGCGCCCCATCAAAGATGCGACAAAGGCGCGATCCTCGGCCGTTGGAAGCCATTTGGCTTCATTCGCGTTCCATCCCGCCTGGGAGATTACGCGACCATCGGGTGAAACACGCACTTCAGACAGCGCGCCGATCTTGCGATGGAACGCCTTATGCGGCACCTTGAGGCGGAATGAAAAGCCGGCCTTCTCGATCACCTTGTTCCAGCGCTCAACGCCGCCGATGGAGTCCTTGATGTAGTCGTCGCGCAGCACTTCGTTGAGCGCATTGAGCATTGGCCAGTCGTAGTTCACCAGCTTGCCATCCACGACGTGCAGCAGGCGATAAGTTTCATTCTTCAACATGTGATCGTCGCTGCGCTTGTTCTCGTCGAACCGTCCTTTCAAGCCCGACGAATAGAATGTCGCCGCGTTGGAAGATTGATCGGCCCCGAACAGATCGATGGTCACGCTGTAGTGGAAGTTGAGATAACGCTGGATCGTTTCGAGATCAATCGCGCCCGCAGCTCTGACCTTCGCCGGATCGTCGCTCTTGATCTCGTTCATGACCTGACACGTGCGCTGAATCGTGCGCGATACACCGGATTCACCGACGAACATATGGTGCGCCTCTTCGGTGAGCATGAACTGCGTCGTGCGGGCAAGCGGCTCGAACCCCGACTCGGCGAGAGCGGAAAGCTGAAATTTTCCGTCGCGGTCGGTGAAGTAAGTGAACATGTATAGCGACAACCAGTCGGGGGTTTTCTCGTTGAAAGCGCCGAGAATGCGCGGGTTGTTCGCGTCACCGGAGCGCCGCGTCAGCAGCGCTTCGGCTTCTTCGCGTCCATCGCGGCCGAAGTAACGGTGCAGCAGATACACCATCGCCCACAGATGACGTCCTTCTTCGACATTGATCTGAAACAGGTTGCGCAGATCGTAGAGCGACGGACAGGTGAGGCCCAGGTGGCGCTGCTGCTCGACCGAGGCGGGCTCGGTGTCACCCTGCGTCACGATGATGCGCCGCAGGTTGGCGCGGTGCTCGCCGGGAACGTCGTTCCATACCGGCTGTCCTTTGTGATCGCCGAACTTGATCGTATTGGCGGACTGGACGGGATTCAGGAAGATGCCCCACCGGTAATCGGGCATCTTCACGTAGCCGAACTGCGCCCAGCCGTCGCGGTCGACGGACACCGCGGTGCGGAGGTAGACGTCGAAGTTCGTCGAGCCGTCCGGTCCCGTGTCGCGCCACCAGTCGATAAAGTGGGGCTGCCACTGTTCGAGCGCGCGCTGCAGTGTCCTGTCTTCGGTCAGGTTCACGTTGTTGGGAATCTTCTCGGTGTAATTGATCGTCGTTTCCATCGGGTTCTCCCGCTTCCTTTAATCAGTGAAATTTTCGGCTGTCGTCAAACGCGTTCCCAATTGAACCGGGCCTTGTTGCCCGTACCGAATACTTTTAGCGCGCCGCCTTCGCCGACGGCATTCGGACGGATGAAGATCCAGTTCTGCCATGCGGAGAGTCGGCCGAAAACACGCGTCTCCATCGTCTCGGCGACGCCGAAGCGCAGATTGGCTTCCATGCCAGTCAGCGCGTCGGGCGACATGCTTGCGCGCTCTTCGAGCACGATGCGGATTTCGTCGTTCCAGTCGATGTCGTCGAGCGCGGCGGTAACGAGGCCGAGCGCGTCCGCGTCTTTTGCGGCGAGCTTGCGCCCGATCGCCGCTCGCGCCTTGGCGATCGGTCCTTCTTCGCGATAGAAGCGCGCTTCGATCCGCGAGAGGTAATCGACGCGCGGATAGGTTCCGAAATTCAGTTCGGAAAGCGCGATCTTCGGCGCCTCGTTGGGCGTTTCGCGTAGCTCCAGCATATAGGTGCGATCGGCGGCCAGCGCCAACTCGAGCAGCGTGCCGGCGAAGCAAGAGCCGGATTCGATCAGCGCGATCAGCGTGCGCGAGCTGACGTCGAGCCGCGCGAGCGTTCGGCGCAGAAGGCCGATCGTTTCGCGCACGAGCCAGTGATCCTTGAGCTTCGCAAGCGTCGCGTCGACAGCAAGCACGCGGTCGATGTCGCCTTCGGTTTTCAAAATCCAAGTGCCGACTTCGAGATTGTTCGTGCGCAGCATCAGAATCGCGTCGTCGAGCTCGCGGCCCATTTGCAGCGGCCACCAATCGATGCCGAGCGCGACGATCGATGCGATGTCGGTCGGCTGCGCGCGCGTCGGCGCCTTCACCGTCAGCGTCGCACGCCGCGTGTCGTCGTCGACCTGCGCGTCGACGAATTCGTAGTGATACCCCTTGTCGTCGACGGTCCGCTTGAGCGGCGTAAGCGTCACCCCTTTAGCGTTCTCGGGGCGATCGCTCTGCCGCGCGAGCTCGATGGCGCGGCGCTCGACGTACGCGGCGAACTCCTTCG
>VBCG01000135.1:25353-31687 GCA_005881895.1 Betaproteobacteria bacterium | reverse complement strand
AGGTATTGAGCACCGCGCGCAGGCCCTGACCGGCGCTGGTCTTGGGGACAATCGAATCAGGCCGCGGCGCACCGACCAACATCGCCAGGCGCGCGCGATACGCGTCGATTTCGGCATTCCAGCGGTCCCAGGCCCCGCCTAACTCTGAGTACCAGAGCGAGAGACCCTCGCGAATGTCGTCCTCGGTGGCGTCAAGCGGGCGACCCAGCGAATGATTCGCGAGATAGATGCGTTCGCCGTACGCCAGCTTGTGACGTGAGAACAGGGGCGCGACGTGCCGCTGCAAGGCGTTTTCCGTCAGAGGTCCGGAGTCGAGCGCGGCGATAGCGGCGTCGATGCGTTCGGCGCTCGTCGCCCGGACGTTCATGCGCCGATCTCGGTGCGAACGTCGATCAGCTCGGGGAAGAACGAATGCTCGAGCGCACGTTTCAGGAACGCAACGCCGGACGAACCGCCGGTACCGGTCTTGTGCCCGATGATCCGTTCGACGGTTTTCATATGGCGGAAACGCCACAGCTGGAATGCTTCCTCGACGTCGACCAACTTTTCGCACATGTCGTAGGCGTCCCACCAGTGGCGCGGATCGGCGTAGATCGTCTTGAAGACCGGCACGAGATCGCGGTGACGCACGTAAGGCTCGGTGACGTCGCGATCGAGACAAGCGGGCGGCACGGGCAATCCTCGCCGTGCGAGATGGCGCAGGAATTCGTCGTAGAGCGAGGGAGCGACCAGCAACGCTTCGAGCTCGGCGAGCGCTGCCGCATCGTGTCGGAACACGTCCAGCATCGCCGCGCTCTTGTTGCCGAGCAGAAATTCGATCGCGCGATATTGCGCCGACTGGAATCCCGATGAGGCGCCGAGCGCCGGACGAATTCCTTCGTACTCGGACGGCGTCAACGTCTCGAGCACCGCCCACTGCTCGAACAATTGCTTTTGAATGAGCTTGACGCGCGCCAGGATCTTGAAAGTCGGCTCGAGCGCGTCGGCGCGCACAGAGTCGCGTGCCGCCTTGAGCTCGTGGATCATGAGCTTCATCCATAGCTCGGCGACCTGATGCTGGATGATGAACAGCATCTCGTCGTGCCGCGCGGCGCCACCGCCGATCGCAGACAAGGGTTGCTGCGACGACAGCAGCCGATCGAGCTGCAGATACCCGCCGTAGGTCAAGCGATCGCGGAGGTCCGTGTGGATGCCGGGCTCCAACGACCATGGCGGCTGATCAGACGATGTCATGCGTGTTCGCTCGAGAATGTCAGTATAGCGCCGCGCCCCCGTTGGATCGCGCGGTCGCCATGCGAGAATTGCAGCGTGGCGAAAACAACTTCTCGAATGGTGAAATCCAAAGCGCCGACATCGATGTCATCGGCGGAGATGATGGATACCCGCGAGGTGGCCGCATACCTGCGCTTGAAAGAGCGCCGTATCTACGATCTCGCGCGGAGTCACGCGATCCCTCATGTGCGCGCCACTGGCAAGCTGCTCTTTCCGCGGCGGCAGATCGACGAATGGCTGGCGGTGAAATCGGGAAACTCGACAGCGACGACGGAACGGCCGCCGATCATTGCGGGGAGCCACGACCCGTTGCTCGAGTGGGCGGCACGCGCATCGGCAAGTGGACTCGCCGTTCTCGCCTGCGGCAGCCGAGCCGGCATTGAACGTCTGGGGCGCGGCAAAGCGACGGTCGCAGCGATCCACTGGCGCGATACAGCGACCGGCAACGATAATGTGCCGCTGGTGCGCGCCACGCTTTCGGATACCGATATCGTCGTCCTCGAATGGGCGCAGCGCACGCAGGGATTGCTCCTCGCCGCCGGCAACCCGTTACGAATCCGCACGCTCGACGATCTGCGCAGGAAGCGCGCGCGGGTCGTGCCGCGGCAATCCGACGCCGGCAGTCACCGATTACTGGAACATCTGCTTGCTGAAGCGCGCCTTGCGTTCGACGACATCGCATGGCTGTCGCGGGTGGCGCACGCCGAAACCGATCTCGCCGCGGCCATCGCGGTCGGCCGCGCCGATGCGGGGCTTGGCATCGAAGCCGCAGCGCGCTCGCACGGGCTCGCATTCATTCCGCTCACGACCGAGCGCATGGACCTTGTGATTCGTCGCCGCGACGTATTCGAGCCGCCGCTGCAGACGCTCCTCACCTTCGCACGCTCGGCAGAATTCGCGGCACAGGCACGAGCATTGCGTGGCTACGACGTCGCCAACGTGGGCCGCGTTGTATTCAACGCCTGATTACATCACTCGCTCACGAACACGCGGCGATTCGCGCCCGCGTCGACGCTGCGCACGCGAACACGATAGAGCCGCTCCACATTTTCCGCCGTGAGCGCGCGGGAAACGGCGTCGAGCGCGAGCGGCCGCCCCTCCGCGAGCAGCAATGCGCGATCAGCATGCGCAAGCGCTTGATCGGGCTCGTGCGTCGAGAACACGATCGTCAAGCCGCTGCCGCGAAGCCGGTCGATTTCCGCAAGCACGCGAGCGCGGTTGCCAAAATCAAGACTCGCCGTCGGCTCATCGAGAACGAGAACGGGCGCTTGCTGAGCCAATGCTCGCGCGACGAGCACGAGTTGGCGCTCACCGCCCGAGAGTTCGGTGATCGGCCGTGGGGCGAGCGCTACGATTCCTAACCGCTCCAATGCATCCGCCGCCGCTGCGCGATCCGCGGTACCGGGTCGCGCGAACGCCGAGAGACGTGACGCACGTCCCATCAGCACTATCTCCTCCACGCTGAAGCCAAACGACGGCACGTGTTGCTGCGGCACGTACGCGAGTCGCCGCGCGCGCTCGCTCGGAGCCAACGCGTCGAGCGCGTCGCCACCGACATGGATCTCGCCCGCCTGCGGTGGCAACAACCCGAGCAGCGTGCGAAAGAGCGTCGTCTTACCCGCGCCATTGCCGCCGAGCACCGCCAGCGTTTCGCCCTTCGAAAGCGTGAACGTGACATCGGTGCCGACGCGACGCGCACCGAAGCCGAAGGCCAGATTGCGAACATCGAGCATCGTCAATATATCCGGCGCGCACGCGCCAGCAGGACAATGAACACCGGCGTGCCGACGATCGCGGTGAGAATCCCCGGCGGGACTTCGATCGGCGCCAAGCTACGCGCAATCGTGTCGATCGCCAGCAGAAAAATGGCGCCGAAGATGGTTGCGGCCGGCAACAGCCGCGAGAACTCGGGCCCGACAAGCAGGCGGGCCATGTGCGGAACGACAAGGCCGACCCAGCCGATGATGCCCGATACTGCAACGCTGGCGCCCGTAGCAAGCGTCGCCGCGACGATGACGGTTGTGCGAAGGTATCCGGTCTGCACGCCTAACGCACGCGCCTCGTCTTCCGGGAGCGCAAGCAAGTTGATCCGCCATGCAAGTGCGATGAGCACGAATAGCGACGCAACGACCGCGGGAAGGAGCGTTGCAAAGTCGCGCGTCGACGCGGACGCGAAGCTTCCCATCAGCCAGAACGTAATCGCCGGCAGCTGGTTGTAGGGATCGGCGAGATACTTCAACAGCGAGATCGCGGCGCCCAGCAGACTCGCAACGACGACGCCGGTAAGAATCAGCGTCACCAGCGGATCATGCGCAGTGAGACGCGAGGCGATCAGCACGACAACGCCGACGGCAGCCAGGCCGCCGATAAACGCGGCTCCATCGATCACGAGAAAGCCGGCGCCGAAAAAGATCCCCAGCACGGCGCCGAGCGCAGCGCCCGACGACACACCCAGCGTATCCGGTGCGACCAATGGATTGCGAAAGAGGTGCTGATAGGCGGTACCGGCGGCGGCAAGGGCTGCGCCAACCAATGCCGCCACCGCAACGCGTGGCATACGGATCTGCCACACCACGGCGTCCGCCGTTCCTGCTTCGCCAACTCCGCTCAATCGTTTCCAGATCACGGAGGCCATTTCCGCGGGTCCAATCGGATAACGGCCGGAGCCCAACGCGATCAGCGCAAGTACGATCAATACGCAAATTGCGCCGACGAGTACCAGCGGCGTGCGTTGCGCCGATGTCACGAATCGGTGCTCTGGATTACCGTCACGACTCGGCCTCGCTGGATGCCCCGTGCAAGGCCGAATCGACCGTGTGTCGGCCTCCGGACTCGATTCGTGTTTGCCGTCGATCCCCACTTCGTGGCGCCCCTCGCCGGCCACTCACGACTCCGTCCCGGCATTCGGGAAGAACAATTGCTGGCCGTTGATGCGGTACGCCGCGATCGCATCCTGGCCCTTCGACGAAATCAGCCAATCGACGAACTGCTGCCCGAGCTCGCGTTTGACATTTGGGTGCTTTTGCGGATTCACGAGCATCACGCCGTACTGATTGAACAGTCGGCGATCACCCTCGACAAGAAGCGTGAGATCGCCACGATTGACAAACGACAGCCACGTTCCGCGGTCGACCAAAATGTACGCGTTCATCGCCGCCGCGATGTTGAGCGCAGGACCCATGCCGGACCCCGTGTCGCGATACCACGGACCTTTCGCTTTATCGAGGTCGATGCCCGCATCCTTCCAGTACCGCAGTTCCGCCGCGTGGGTGCCGCTGCGATCGCCGCGCGAGACGAACGGCGCTTTTGCGGATTCAATCTTACGCAATGCGTCGAGAATGTCCTTGCCGCCGCCCGCCCTCGCGGGATCGTTCTTCGGACCAATCAAGACGAAATCGTTGTACATCACTGGATGGCGGCGCACGCCCTCCCCTTCTGCCATGAATTTATCTTCGGCCGGGCGGTCGTGAACGAATACGACGTCGGCATCACCACGCCGGCCGATGTCGAGTGCCTGGCCCGTGCCCACCGCGACGACGCGAGCCTTGATACCGGTGTCGCGCTCGAGTGCCGGCAATAAATGTGCAAAGAGACCGGACTGCTCGGTCGATGTCGTCGACGCTACGACGATATACTTGTCTTGCGCGTTCGAATGCGACAAGCCGATGAAGAGGACGACGCCGCCTAGCACACCGACAAATGCACGACGCTTCATAGGCGCTCTCCTTGGAGATAAGTCGCAGCTTCCGCGGAATGTGGCGAACGAAAAAACGACTCGGCAGACGTCCGTTCCGCGATGCGGCCCGCGTGCAGGAACACGATATCGTCGGCAAGGCGCTTGGCTTGCGCGAGGTTGTGCGTCGTCATGACGATCGTCGTGCCACGCGCATGGATGTCGGAAACGATCTGCTCGACGGCGCGCGTCGCGTGGGGATCAAGACTCGCCGTGGGCTCGTCCAGAAACAGGACCTCCGGCTCGAGCGCCCAGACGCGTGCCAGCGCAAGCCGCTGTTGCTCGCCCCACGACAATACGCGCGCAGAACGTTTCGCCACATCGAGCAAACCCACCTCGGTCAGCGCTTCGAAAATGCGCCGTTCCGCGTTAACACCATGCACGCCGGAGAGCGCGAGCGCATAACGCAGGTTCGCTTCCGCCGAACGGCGCAGCAGCACGGGACGCTGAAACACCATCGCTTGTTCGGCGGGACGCGTACGAACGTCATTCCACGTAACGGTCCCTTGCGTGGGGATGATCAGTCCATGAAGAATCCGCAGTAATGTGCTCTTTCCAGCGCCGTTGGGTCCGAGAATGAACATGCGGCCGCCTCGTGTGATCGTTAGATCGACATCGGCGAGGATTGGCGTCGCGCCGTGCACATATCCAACGCGTCGCGCGACAATCGGCAGCCCGCCTGTCGGCCGCCGCTCAACCAAAACGCGTCCGAGACCAGGCTCGTGTCGCATGGGCGGCGAAATTGAGAACGATCACGAGCGCGAGCAGCACGAAGCCGAGCCCCAGCGCGAGCGGCAGATCGCCCTTGCTCGTTTCGAGGGCGATGGTTGTCGTCATGACGCGCGTCACGCCATCGATATTGCCCCCGGCGATCATCACTGCGCCGACCTCGGCGATCGCGCGGCCGAACCCGGCAAGCAATACGGTGGCCAGCGAGTAACGTGTGTCCCATAGAAGCGTCATCGCGCTATGGAGCGTGCCGGCGCCAAGCGACGTCAGCTGCTCGCGGTACTCCGACCATGCGTCTTCGACGATCTGACGCGACAACGCAGCCAAAATCGGGATGATCAAAATCGTTTGTGCAATCACCATCGCTTTCGGCGTGAATAGCAAACCGAAGCTGCCGAGCGGCCCTGCGCGCGACAACAGCAAGTAGACGAACAAGCCGACGACGACGGGCGGCAAGCCCATCAGCGCGTTAAGCGTCGCGATTACGACGCCGCGCCCCGGAAAGCGCGCGACTGCGACGGCGGCACCCAGCGGCAGACCGATGCAGGCCCCTAAAGCGGTAGCGGCGAGGCTCACGGCAAGCGAGAGCCGCACGATTTC
>VBCG01000135.1:0-25080 GCA_005881895.1 Betaproteobacteria bacterium | reverse complement strand
GAATCGAGGGCTTGCAATCATTTCTTGAGCCGCTTTGGATCAAGGGAGGAGCCATGTCGCATCTCAGGATTTCGGTCACGTTCATGATCTCGTTGGCGGTGGCAGTGGTCGCGGCGAAGGCCGAGCCCACCGCGAATCCGTTGCTGGCGGTGGACCAGAACCGTGCCGCGGTCGTGGAACGGATAGTTGGGGAGTGGGGAGGAGAACTCGCGCGCTCATCCTCCGGAATCAGCGCCGAGCAGCTAACCGACATGCTGAACGCGATGCGCTCGGATCACCTGCTCGCCGCAAGCCTGATCGGCTCGCTGCAGGGTCTGCGCGACGTGCTCGCCAATGCGCTGACCGCGCACGCCAAGGTCCAGACCAAAGCTCTAGGCGATGCCGGCGATGATGTGGTGTACACGCCGGTGACGCCGTGCCGGCTGGTAGACACGCGAAACGCGTTCGCGGCCGTTTATCAGGGCGCTGGAGCATTCACTGGCGGCGAAATTCGCAACTACGCAGTACAGGGTGGCAACGGCGTGTGCCTCAGCCAATTGCCAGGCGGACTGAACCCTTCGGCGGTGCAGCTACAGGTCTTCGGCATTCCGGTCAACGGCGGAGCGTCGGGCGATGTCGAGATTCTGCCGCAGGGTTCGACGTTTGGCAGCACCGCGACGCTCGTTTATCTCGGCAACGTACTACTGACGTCTGCGTCGACGACCGCCCGGATCAATTTGGCCAATAATCAGGTCGGCGTTCAGGTTAGGGGCGGCGGGGCCAACGTTGCGATCGACGTCGTCGGTTACTTCAAGGCGCCGGCCGCGACCGCGCTCGACTGCACGACGATACAAAATAACGGTACGCTCAACCCCCTCTCGTTCAACACGATTGGCGCCGATTGCCCCGCGGGTTACAAGCTGACCGGCGGCGGCTGCCACTGGTTCAATCTCGACGGCTCGTCGGCCACTGGGAATCAGGTGATCGTCAATCACGATACCCAGAAGCGCGATCCGACGCTGGGTTTTCTGAACGGCTGGTCTTGCCGGATGACCAACAATGACTTGACAACCACGTTCACCATGGGCACCCGTTCGGTCTGCTGCCGAGTACCAGGGCAATGACCGCCGATCCGCCGCTCCCCCAGGCGCCGGCGGAATTGTGGCTCAGCCGAACTGCCGCAATATCGCAAGCGGCGGCTGCCGCAGGGTCGAACGCGTCCCGAGCCATCCGGCAATCGTCACGGCGATCGCGCCGCCGCCGATGCCATAGAGCCACAGCATCGGATTGCTGGTGAACGGAATGTTGAATACGCGATCGGCGAGCACGTAGCCGATAGCCGTCGCGCCTGCTGCGGCGACAAGTCCCGCGATCGCGCCGAGCAATAGAAATTCGGCGATCTGCGCACCGCGCAATTGCCTCTGCGACGCGCCGAGCGTGCGGAGCACGGCGGCGTCATATCGGCGCTCGTCCTGTGTGGAAGCGATCGCCGCCTGCAGGACGAGCAGTCCTCCGGCGAGGGTGAAGAGGAATACGAACTCGATCGCGCGCGCGACCCTCTCCATGATCGCTTGTACTTGCCGGAGAATTTCGCCGACATCGATCGCGAGAATGTTCGGATATTTCTGGATGAGCGACGACAGCCATCCGCCATTGCCGTCCGGCGCGCGAAACGCGGCGATGTAAGTGGTCGGCATATCATCGAGCGAACCCGGCGGAAACAGCGCGAAGAAATTGACGCGGAAGCTGTCCCAATCCACTTTGCGAAGGCTCGTTACTTTCGCGGTCACACGATTGCCGCCGACATCGAACGTCAAGGCGTCCCCGAGTTTGACGCCCAGCGTTTGCGCGATACCGTCCTCCAGCGATATGCCGGCATCGCTGCCACGTGCCGACGCCAGCCAGAAGGTCCCAGAAACAATTCGATTGCCGTTCGGGAGCTTATCCGTCCATGACAGATTGAATTCGCGTTCAGCGAGCCGCCGCGCACGCGTATCGGCGTAACGCGTCGTGTCGAGCTTCTGTCCGTTCACTTCGACGAGTCGGCCGCGGACCATCGGGCGAAACGTCGTGTCCGCCTTGAGCGACGTGTTCAGGATTGTGCGTGCGTCGTCGACCTGATCGGGAAGCACGTTGATCAGGAATTGGTTTGGCGCGTCCGGCGGTAATGTCGCGCGCCAATTGCGCATCAGGTCGCCGCGCACGACGGTCAGTAACAGCAGCGCCATCAATCCCAGCGCGAGCGCGCCGATCTGCAGGCTGGAGGCCAACGCCCGCCGGCGCAGATTGGCCAGTCCGAAGCGCCACGAGACGCCACGTTGCGGCAGACGTTTCAAGAGCGCGATCAGCAACCGTGCGATGGCCGTCGAAGCGACAACGAGCAGCGCGACACCGCCGACCATGATCGCGCCGGCTTGCGCTTCGCGCGCCTGCCATGCGATTAGCACGCCGATGACCAGGATGCCGGCCAAATAGGCGAGCGCACCGCCAACGCGCGGTCGAGGCAGGTCGCGGCGCAATACGCGCAGCGGCGGAACTTTCGCCAGCGCCACGAGCGGCGGTAACGCGAATCCGAACAGCAACAACATGCCCGTGATGAATGCCGCGAGCCCAGGCGGCCACGTCGGCGCCGGCAACCCCCCGGTGAATGCGCTCGACAGCAACACGACGAGCAATTCTTGTCCCGCCAGCGCAACGATCAGTCCCGCAACGCAGGCCAGCGCGCCGAGAACGACAAACTGCGTGACGAACAAGACCAGCGTTTTCGCAACCGATGCGCCAAAGCAACGCAGCATGGCTGCCGCATCAAGATGGCGACGCAGATATCGCGATGCCGCCAGCGCGACTGCCACGGCGGCAAGCAACACGGCCACCAACGCGGCGAGACCGAGAAATTTCTCGGCGCGCTCGAGCGTCTGCCGCACTTCGGGACGCAAGTCGCGCACCGTTTCGACACGCTGACCCGCAGCGAGCTGCAACGTCAGCCATTCGCGATAACCTTCGAGCGCGCGTCCACTACGCTCGGCCACGAGCAGTCGCCATGTCGCGCGATTACCGGGTTGCAGAAGATTGGTCGCCGCGATGTCATCACGATTGAGAAGCAGCTTCGGGCCCAGCGCAAACGAGAGGCCGGCGATCTCGGGCTCCTGCAAAAAGATTGCGCCGACCGCAAACGTGGCTTCGCCGACGGCGATCTTCGCGCCGAGCGCTGCGCCAAGACGCTGTGCGAGACGCGTGTCGATCCACACTTCGCCGCGATTGGGAATGCCAGCGACGGGTCGGCCCTCCGGCAATTCGGCATCGGGCAGCGTGATCGCGCCGCGCAATGGATAACCCGGCGCGACCGCCTTGACGTCGGCGAGCACGGGTGCGTTTGCATTCGGCGCCGCCATCTGCACCATGCTGTTGAAGCGGATCACCGGCGACACGGCGAGTCCGCGTCGTTGCGCTTCGGTCGCGTACGCGTCGGGCAGCGGCCGATCGCCTGAGATCATCAGATCGGCGCCGAGCAGGAGGTTCGCTTGTTCCGATAGCCCGAGCTTGACGCGGTCCGCGAAAAAGCCGACGGTACCGACGCTCGCTACGGCTAACACGAGCGCCGCAATCAATACGCGCAATTCGCCTGCGCGCCAATCGCGCCCCAGCAGGCGTAAGGCAAGTCGCAATGTGCTCAAAGGCGTCCCACGCTTCTTATGCGGGAACCGTTGCGTTCGCGCGTTCGTCGCCGACCAGCCGTCCGGCGGACAACGACAGACGACGCACGCAGCGCGAAGCGAGATTGACGTCATGCGTGACGAGCACCAGCGTCGTGCCGTGCTCGCGATTGAGACGAAACATCAGCTCGGCGATCTCTACGCCGGTGGCACCATCCAGATTCCCGGTGGGCTCATCGGCCATCAGCAATTTCGGCTCACCGACAAACGCGCGTGCGATCGCGACGCGTTGCTGCTCGCCGCCGGAGAGCTGCCGAGGATAATGCCCGGTGCGTTTGCCGAGTCCGACGCGATCGAGCCATGTGCGCGCTCGCGTCGTTGCGTCAGCCGCGTTGGCAAGCTCGAGCGGCAGCATGACGTTTTCCAGTGCCGTCAGCGCCGGCAATAACTGGAACGACTGGAACACGAAGCCGAGCAAGCGCGCGCGCAACGCCGCACGCGCATCCTCACTGAGCGACGACAACGTCGTGCCGTCGATGACGACATCGCCTGCCGTAGGACGATCGAGTCCGGCGAGAAGGCCGAGGAGCGTCGTTTTGCCCGAGCCCGACGCGCCGACGATCGCCACTGCAGCGCCGGGTTCGACGTCAAAGGTGACGTTCTCCAGGATCGACAGCGGCTCATCGCCGCTTTGCACGATTTTGGTCAGGCCCTCGGCGCGAATGAGCGGCTGCATGGTTTTGGCGGGGAGCGTCTGACGCACGTGCGGGCTGCGCGTCAGTTTCTCAAGCCGGACGTTTTCAGCGGGGCAGGAACCGCAGGGATCTCGGCCGGTTCAAAACCTTGGATGATTGTACGTTACCGGCCCGGCGAACATTCGAGCCGCGCACGCTAGAATCGTTCAATCCCTTCCGATCCAGGCTCTCGTGCCGCACGCCCTGCTTCGCCTTCTCACCGCGTTCGTTGCGCTCTGCGTGACTGCGCTGCCGCTACGCGCGGCTGAAGCGCCCGTGCTCCTTGTCGTCGGCGATTCCATTTCGGCCGGGTACGGCCTGGCGGCAGGCGAAGGCTGGGTCAATCTGCTCGCCGCGAAGCTCAAGGCGGACGGATATGACTATCGCGTGGTCAATGCGTCGATTTCAGGCGATACGACGGCGGGCGGACGCGCACGGCTCCCGACGCTTCTCAAGGAGCAGCGGCCCGCGGTCGCGATCATCGAGCTCGGCGGTAATGATGCGCTACGCGGCAGCGATCTCGCGACGGCGCGCGCGAATCTCGATGCTATGGTCGCGAGTACGCAAGCCGCAGGCGCAAAAGTGCTGCTTGTCGGCATGCAACTGCCACCGAATTACGGCGCTGCGTATGTACATACCTTCGGCGCGATGTTCAGCGATGTCGCCAAGGCGCGCAAAGCCGCCGTCGTTCCGTTCGTCTTCAACGGATTCGGCGAGGACCTGTCACTGTTTCAGGCCGACCGCGTTCATCCGACTGCCGCCGCGCAATCGCGAATACTGGCGAATGTTTGGCCGTCGCTCGTTCCCCTTCTCCATAAATCGTGAATGCTCCGCTGCCACCCGGACCGCCGCCGCGACCCGATTGGAAAGTGGCCGTCGATGGGATCTCGGCGTTCGCGGACTGCATCGATGTGCGCACGCCAGCCGAATTTGCCGAAGATCACGTGCCGGGCGCGGTGAACTGGCCGGTGCTGAGCAACGACGAGCGCACGCGTGTTGGAACGATGTACGTGCAGATTTCTGCGTTCGATGCGCGCAAGGTCGGTGCCGCATTGGTCGCGCGCAATATCGCGCGCATCGTCGAAACTCATGCACGCGACAAGCCGCGGGAATGGCAGCCGCTCGTCTATTGCTGGCGCGGCGGACAGAGGAGCCGCTCGCTCGTCCACGTGCTGCGCGAAATCGGCTGGCGCGCGGCGCAGCTCGACGGCGGCTATCGCGCGTACCGCCGGCACGTCGTTGCGTCGCTGGCAGCGCATCCGCAGCGATTCCGCTTCCGGCTCGTCTGTGGTCTCACCGGTTGCGGCAAATCCCGTTTGCTGGCCGCGCTTGCCGCGGAGGGTGCACAAGTACTCGATCTCGAGCGAATCGCCTGTCATCGCGGCTCGCTGTTGGGCGACGTGCCGGGCGCGGCGCAACCGTCGCAAAAATATTTCGAGAGCGAGCTGCTCGCTGCGCTTACCTCGTTCGAGCCCCGGCGCGTTGTTTACGTCGAGTCGGAGAGCCGCAAGATCGGCGACGTGCAACTTCCGGACGCGTTGCTCGCGCAAATGCGGATGTCGCCTTGCCTGCGCATCGAAACGCCCAGATCATCACGCGTTGCGCTGCTCAAGGACGAATACGCGCATTTTCTGACTGCAAGTGAATCACTGTCGAACCGACTCGCCCGGCTCGCGCCGCTCCATGGCAAGAAAACCGTTGAACGTTGGAACGAGATGGCCGGAAACGGCGATCACGATGCGTTGATAGCCGAATTGCTCACGCTGCATTACGACCCGACCTACACGCGCTCGATCGAGCGGAACTTTCCGCGCCATTGCGACGCCGCGATTGTGGAAGTGGTCGACATTTCTCCGGCCGGATTTCGCACGCTGGCGCGCGATATCCTCGCACGGACCGCTGAACACGAGGCAGTGGGTGCCTAGGAACTCAAATGAACCACTACGCGTATCGAATCGTCAACGTGTTCGCCGAAGCGCCGCTCGAAGGCAATCCGCTGTGCGTGTTCGAGGATGGCCGCGGACTCGACGACGCGACGATGCAGGCGCTCGCATTGCAGTTCAACTTGTCCGAAACGACGTTCCTGCTGCCGTCCGAGCGTGCGACGGCCCATGTGCGCATTTTCACGCCGACATTCGAGATGCCGTTTGCCGGGCATCCAACGCTCGGCAGCGCGCACGTCATGCGCTCTCTCAAAAATGTCGGCGACGCGATTACGCTCGAGCTTCGTGCCGGCATCATTCCGGTGCAGGCAGACGGCGATCTCTGGGCACTTCAAGCCAATCCGCCGAAGCACCGCGTCCCCGCGGCAACCCGCGAACAGCTTGCCACGATGCTTTCACTGGACGCCGCCGATCTCGCCGACGCGCCGCCGCTGTGGATCGACACGGGCAGCGAGCAATTGGTGATTCCGCTCGCGTCGTTTGACGCCGTCAAGCGCGCGGCCCCTAGCGCGCAAGCATTGCGAGTCCACGGCAGCACCGGGGCGCGTGCGATGGCGTACGTCTTTGCGCGCGACGGCGATCACGTGCTCGCGCGCTTCTTCTTTCCGAAGCACGGCGCCGTCGTCGAGGATCCCGGCACGGGTTCGGCCTGCGCCAACCTCGGCGGGTGGTTGCTCGTCACCGGCGCAACGCTGCCGCAGCGCATATCGATCGACCAAGGCGAGGCCGTCCGACGCCGTTGCCGTCTCGGCCTTACGGTGACAGCCGATCGGCGCATTCAGGTGTCCGGCCGCGTAGTCGAGCTGGGCGGGGGCACTCTGCGCTTCTGAGCGATGTCGGAGTCGTAACGATGCCGACACAACCGGTTACATAGCGGCCGGCGCGCAGGCGTCAACAGCGACGTAGGCTCCTGCGTTGATGCAGGGGCTTATTTAGTTGGCCCATCGCGATGCCATCTTCTGCGTTTCTGCTCGCCCTACGCGCGCTCTTAGCAACCACGATCGGTTTATGGATGCCCGTCGCGATGGCGGCATCCATGGGCGAGTCCGACGCGCGCCATCTGCTCGCTCGCACCGGATTCGGACCGACGACCACCGAAGTCCGCACGTACGCTGCGCTTTCGCGCGATGACGCGATTGCGAAGTTGCTCGCCGACGTGCGCACAACGCCGGCAACGGCACCGCCGGCATGGATAAACGAGCCGGGGCCGTTTCGTCGGCCGGGTCCGGTGGCGAGCGCGGAAGAGCGCAAAGCGTTTCAGCAGGGCGAAACGCGCCGCGCCGCTGAATTGCGTGGATGGTGGGTCCGCGAGATGCTCGTCACGCCGTCGCCGCTCACCGAGCGGATGACGTTGTTCTGGCACAACCACTTTGTGTCGAGCGAGCAGAAGGTGCGCGATGCACGCCTCATGTATGCGCAGAACGCGACGTTGCGCGCACAGGCGCTGGGCAATTTCGCATCGCTCCTGCACGCCGTCGCGAAAGATCCCGCGATGGTGATCTATCTCGACAATGCGCAGAACCGCAAGGGCGCGGCCAACGAAAATTTCGCGCGCGAGGTCATGGAGCTCTTCACGCTCGGCCAGGGCCATTACACCGAGCAGGACATCAAGGAAGCCGCGCGTGCGTTTACCGGCTGGGGAGTCGATCGCGATACCGGGACGTTTGCATTTCGGCCACGGCTGCACGATGACGGCGAAAAGACTGTCTTCGGCAAGACCGCGCGCTTCGACGGCGACGCCATTCTCGACCTCGTGCTCGAGCGGCGCGAGACCGCCGAGTTCATCATCGCAAAGCTCTGGAAGGAATTCGTCTCGCCCGAACCCGATCGGCGCAGCGTCGAGCGAATCGCGCAGGCATTTCGGGCGTCGAAGTACGATCTCAAGGTCGCGCTTCGCGGTCTGCTTGAAACGAACGCATTCTGGGCGAGCGACAATCGCGGCACGCTCGTGAAAAGTCCTGTCGAGATCGTTGTCGGCGCGCTGCGGCAGCTCGACATCGCGCCGGATGACACGCTGCCGCTTGCATTCGCCGTCGCGGGGATGGGACAGAATTTGTTCGCGCCGCCCAACGTGCGTGGATGGCCCGGTGGCGAGGTGTGGATCAACAGCAACACGCTGCTCGCGCGGAAGCAGTTTCTCGATCGCATTGCGCGCAACGATGCCGGCGCCCCGCCTCGCACGGCTGTCGCAACCATGACGGCGCAGTTAGCGGACACGAACACCGATTCCGCACCGATGATGGCCACGCGTGAAGCGACGCTCGCGGAAATCAATCGCGCAGCACGCATTGCGCGACAGATCGATCGCAGCACGCGCAATCTGCGCTTCGAAGCCGCGCGCTGGCTCTCGGAGCGTAATGGGGCCACGCGCGACGAGAAGCTGGGTGCTGCCAAGCGGCTTCTGTTGCCGATCGCCGCACAATTGCCGGTGGCCGACGATGCCGACGTGACGACGGCCGTTGCCGCGTCGCTGCTCGATCCTGCCTATCAGCTGAAATAACGGTCCATCGACCATGACCATCGATCGCAATCGTCGCCGCTTCCTTCGCGCCACGGCCGCGTTGCCCATCGCCCGTGCGGTTGGTTGCGTGACGTTCGGCGCTGCGAGCGTGGCGTTCGCGGGCACACCCGCGACCGATCGCGCATTTGACAGCGCATTTGACAGATATAGGCATCTGCTCGTGCTGGTCGAGCTCAAGGGTGGCAACGATGGGCTCAACACCCTCGTGCCGTACACCGATGCGGCGTACTACGCGCTTCGTCCCAAGCTCGCCATTGCGCGCGATCAAATCATTCAGCTGTCGGACCGCGTGGGGTTGCATCCGGCGCTCGCGCCCTTCTCCGCGTTTTGGCGCGACCGCGAATTGGCGGTGCTGCAAGGCGTGGGCTATCCACAACCCAATCTCTCGCACTTTCGCTCGATCGAGATCTGGGATACGGCATCGCGTAGCGATGAATATCGCGAAGACGGCTGGCTGACACGCACGTTCGCGCAACAACCCGTCACCGCGAGCTATGCCGCCGACGGCGTCGTCATCGGCTCGAATGATCTTGGACCGCTTTCGGGCAGCGGGGCGCGAACGATTGCGCTGGCAGACACGCCAACATTCCTGCGCCGCGCGCGGCTCGCGCAGCCTGCCGCGGCTGCACCCAACAAAGCGCTCGCGCATATTCTCAAGGTCGAAGCGGATATCGTGCAGGCACGCGGCCATCTCGCCACGGAGCGCGCGTTCGAAATAGAAGTTCCCGCGAGCGGATTCGGCAACGCCGTCAAGACCGCGTGTCAGGTGATCGCCAATCCATCGGGCGTCGCGGCCGTCCGCTTGACGCTGACCGGATTCGATACGCATACCCATCAGCCCGGCACGCAGGCCCGCTTGCTGGCGGAGCTTGCCGGCGGATTGACCGCGCTCAAGAGTGCGTTGGTCGAGCTCGGGCGCTGGAACGAAACGCTTGTCTTGACGTACGCCGAATTCGGCAGGCGGCCCAGGGAAAATCTCTCACTAGGCACCGATCACGGAACGTCCAATGTGCACTTCGCGCTGGGCGGCCGCGTCGCGGGTGGGCTGTACGGCGAAACGCCCGATCTCACGCTGCTCTCGAGCGACGGCAATCCGCGTCACGCGCTGGACTTTCGCGATGTCTACGCAACGGTGCTCGAGCGCTGGTGGGATGTTGACGCGCGCAACGCGCTCGGCGGTCGATTTACAGCGGTGCCGTTCCTGCGCATGTAGGCGTCGTCACCGTCCCACCCGCCGCTGTCGCGGCAGCCTCTACCGCTTGCCGCAGAGGGCTGGGGTGAGGGTCACTGCGCGATTCGATTGCGCCCGGCCGCCTTCGCCTCGTAGAGCTTGCGATCGGCACGCATGACAAGATCTTCCGGCGACGAATCGTCGGAGGGCACAGCGACCGCGATGCCGCAGCTCACTGTCACACATGGGTGCGATGAGCCGCCATGCGGAATCATCAGCTGCTCGACTTTCCGGCGCATGGCGTCGGCAACGCGCAACGCGCCATCGATGTCGGTGTCGCCGAGCAGCGCGACGAATTCCTCGCCGCCGTAGCGCGCCGTCAAGTCCGTTGGCCGACGCATGGCAGCAGTGAACGCGATCGCCACGCGCTTCAAGCAATCGTCGCCGGCGAGATGGCCATGCAGATCGTTGTACTGCTTGAAGTAATCGATATCGGCCATCAGCAATGCGAGTGACGTGCACATCCGCAGATTGCGGCGCCATTCGATGCCGAGCGCCTCGTCGAAGCGACGGCGGTTGGCGATCGTCGTCAAGCCGTCGATCTGGCTCAATTGCGCGAGATGGGCCTGAGCCTGCCTGAGCTTCAGGTGCGTCAGGACTCGCGCGCGGGTAATGCGCAAGTTGATCGGCTTGGTGATGTAGTCGACGGCACCGAGTTCCAATCCATGCGTCTCGCCTTCTTCGTCGCTGACGCCCGTCACGAAGATGACGGGAATGTCGCGCGTGGATTCCTGCTGCTTGAGCAGCCGGCAAACCTCGTAGCCGTCGATCCGCGGCATCATCACGTCGAGAAGAATCAAGTCAGGCGGTTCCTCGTCCGATGCGATTGCGAGCGCGCTTTCGCCGTCGGTGGCGATACGGATGCGGAAGTCGTTGCGCAGGCCGTCGACCAGCAGTTTTAGGTTGACCGGCTCATCATCCGCGACCAACAGCAACGGCCGCCGCGGCTCCGGCTCCATCACGATGTGTACGCGTTGCCCGCGCCCGTGGGCTTCTCGCCCGGCGCCGCCGCAACGTGTTGACGAATGGTGTCGACCGTTTCCGAAAGCGCCGTGGCGAAACCCGTGATGTCGGCAGCACGGCCGTGGCGTACATCGTCTTCGAGCGCTTGCGCGGCCGCAGCAACCGCTTCTGCGCCGACGATGCGGGCGGCGCCTTTCACGCGGTGGAGCGCGGCCGCCGCCGTCGCGGGCCTTCCCGTGCGTAGCAACTGATCGATTTCAGCGGCGGAGCCGCCATGCTCGGTGGCGAAGGTCCGCAGCAGGTCCGCTAACAGGCGTTCATTACCGCCGAGTCGCTTCTGCGCGGTGGCAATATCGAACCCCGGAAGCGACGGAGGCAAAGCATAAGCAAACCCGACCCGACCCGCTGGCGGAGACGGCGATCTCGTGTGCGGGGGTGGTGCCGCCACCAACGGCCTCCTCGCATCGTGTTGGACCCCGGAAAGCGGCCCGCAAAGTTGACTTGCCGCGACCAATTGCGTGGTTGGGGCGACCAAAGCCTAGCCTCTCGGTTGGCCTATGAATGTCAGTGTGTGTCCGATCAGGCCGCCGGACAGGCGCCGACTCCGGGGCGTTCCTCCCGATCGCCGGCGCGATCCCACGCGTCAAGAAACGTGCGCCAGTGGGGGGCGTTTGATCCCGCGATGCGCTCTCGGACGACCGCCAGCTCGCGCGCATATTCGGCAGCATCCATTTCGCCGCGCATCAGCCGGAACCGGAGGTAGAGCAGGTAGGTGTTCATGACGTCGCATTCGCAGTAATTGCGTACGTCGGCGAGCCGTCCGGACGCGACCGAAGCCGCAACTGCGCTGCCGCCCACGCCGAGCTTGCCGGGAAAGCCGGCGAGCCGCGCCATCGCATCGAGCCCCGCATACGCCCGCGGCTGATACATCGCGAGCACATCCATCAAGTCGAGATGGCGGGTGTGGAACCGCGCAAGGTAGTTGTTGAAGCGGAAATCGCGGTCGTCGTCGCCCCAATCCCAGTAGCGCGCCGCGCCGACGCCATGCATGAGCGCGCGATACTGGAGCACCGGAAGATCGAATGCTCCGCCATTCCACGATACGAGTTGCGGCGTGTAGCGTTCGATGCCGTCGAAGAAGCGCCGGATCAGCTCGGGCTCCGGGTCGCTCAACTCGCCGAGCGACCATACGGTCAGCGCGGCGCTGTCGCGCAGAACACAGCCCACGGCAACCACGCGATGCAGATACAACGGTGGAAATTCGCCGCCGGTCGCCGCACGCCGATAATTGCGGTACCACGCGAGCACGTCTTCGTCGCCAACCTGCGACGGAACATCGTGGACCCGGCGAATGCCATCGACATCGGGCACCGTTTCAATGTCGAAAGCGAGGATCGGCGTCATGCGGGCCCGTCAGCGACTGCGCGCGGACGTACGCTCGTCAGGCGGGAAACACACCGGTCGAAAAATAGCGGTCGCCCCGATCGCAGACGACGAATACGATCGTCGCGTTTTCGACTTCGCTGCAGAGGCGTAGCGCAACGGCGCACGCACCGCCGGCCGAAATTCCGCAAAAGATGCCCTCCTCGCGTGCAAGCCGCCGCGCCATATCTTCGGCGTCGGCCTGCGACACGTACTCGACTCGATCCACGCGCGATGCGTCGAAGATCTTGGGCAGGTACGCCGGCGGCCATTTGCGAATGCCGGGGATTTGCGATCCCTCTTCGGGCTGCGCGCCGATGATGGCGATCGCGCGGTTCTGCTCCTTCAGGAATTTCGACACGCCCATGATCGTGCCCGTGGTGCCCATCGCCGAGACGAAGTGCGTGATGCGGCCTTCGGTGTCGCGCCAGATCTCGGGACCGGTGCCGCGATAATGCGACAGCGGATTGTCGGGATTCGCGAACTGGTCGAGAATCGTGCCCTTGCCTTCGGCGCGCATCCTTTCGGCAATGTCCCGCGCGGCTTCCATTCCGCCCGCTTTGGGTGTGAGGACCAGTTCGGCGCCGTACGCGCGCATCGTCTGCACGCGCTCCGCCGTCTGGCTTTCGGGCATCACCAGCACCATCCGATAGCCGCGAATCGCGGCGACCATCGCGAGCGCTATTCCGGTATTCCCGGACGTCGCTTCGATCAAGGTATCGCCCGGCTTGATCGCGCCGCGCTTCTCCGCTTCGGTAATCATCGACAGCGCCGGCCGGTCCTTGACCGATCCCGCGGGATTGTTGCCCTCGAGCTTGCCGAGAACGACGTTTGACGTGTTCCCCGGCAGGCGCTGCAGCCGCACGAGCGGCGTGTGACCGACGGTGTCGGCAAGCGTGGGATACATGGTCGCGGGGCCGAAAAAAGATCGAGTCCATTGTACTGGACCCCATCTTGCGGCCTCGCCAGACAAAACGGATTGTTGGACCCCCTACGCTTGCGGCCGTTTCGCGAGAGCGAAACCCCGCCGTGTTGCGGCGGGGCTGCCGATGCAGCAGTGCGCGCGACTACTTGGTCGCTTTGTCCTTGTCTTTCGTCGTGTCAGCGCTAGCCTTGTCTTTCGTGCTCTTGTCCTTCGCGGCCTTGGCATCCTTTTCGGACGTCGGTTTCTCCTTGGCGGACTGTTCCTTCGCCATTCTGGCCTTTTCCGCTTTTTCGGCTTTTTCGGCCTTTGCTTTCTCTTTGGCCGCCTTGGCATCTGCGGCCTTCTTGGCCTTCTCTTCCTTGGCCTTCTCCTTTGCTGCCTTGCTCTCGTCGGCCTTGCTCATTGCTGGCGGCGCGGGCGTTGCCGCGGGGGCAGGTGTCGCCGCGGGGGCGGGGGTTGGCGGCGGTGCAGCAGTCGCGGGAGCCGTTTTCGCCGGCTCCGCTTTGGCCGGCGCCGCGGGGGCCGCGCTCGTTGCGCCCGAAACGGCAATCTGATCCTTGATCTTAGCGAACTCGCCTTCCTTGATGCCCTTGACCTTCATGATGTCCGCCGGCGTCTTGAACGGGCCGTTGGCGTTGCGATAATCGACAATGGCCTGCGCCTTGACCGGGCCGATGCCCGGCAATGCATCAAGCTGTTCCTTCGTCGCGGTATTGATATTGACGGTCGCGATGGCGAAGCTCGAAAACACGAGCAGCACGAGCGCGATGAGCAAGCGTTTCATAGTCGTAACCCCCCAAGAATGATGTGCGGAGCCCCGCAGCGGTCCGCCGCCAAGCAGCTCTTATCGACGGCAGCGGCACGATAAACGCGGCGCGTACGTTGTGCGTTGACGTGCGCCAAACGCAAGCCCATCGGGAGGAGGGTGTGATCGGGCGACGCGCAAGACGGCACACGTCACCCGCCCACTTCGCTTACTTTCGGCTACTTGCGAACGTGCGCCTCCGCGGCGCGAATTTCGCCCTTGGTTGCTGCTGCTGCCGCCGCCGGTTTGGCCGACGCCGATGCCGCCCTGACTGCAGCCGGTGCGACGGTCAACTCGGGCTTCAATTTTTCGAAGCGCTTGGCGCCGATGCCTTTGACGTCCTTCAGCTCCTCGACCGATTTGAAGGCGCCGTTGGCTTTGCGATAGTCGAGGATCGCCTGCGCCTTGGCGGGACCGATTCCAGGCAACGCGATCAGCTCTTCCTTGGTGGCTGTGTTGAGATTCACCGCGGCGATTGCCCACTGTGAAAAGAGGGCGAGCGCGAGAACGATTGCACTGCGAAGCATGATGTCTTCTCCTGATCAACGAGGGGCGCCGCGAGCGAACGGGCCATGAGCGGCCACGTCGCGACGGCGTTCATGCACGTTACGGAGAAGACGGCGAACCCGATATCAGACTTTCGACGTAGCGCTTGATGCCTTCGACTGCCGGCGTGAACGCGTCGGTGTAACCGGCGGCACGCAGCTTCGACACATCGGCCTCTGTGAAGCTTTGATACCTTCCGATGAGCTGCGGCGGGAACGGCGTGTAAACGATTCGGCCGTCGCGCACATGCTCTTCTAACGTCGCTGCAGGCAGTCCTTCGGCGCTTCGGCAGGCATTGATGACGGCGGCCGCGACGTCGTTGAAGCTCGTTGCGCGGCCCGTGCCGACGTTGAAAATACCCGAGCGGTCACGGTGGCCGAGAAAGTAGAGCTTCACCTTTGCGGCGTCTTCAACGGCGATGAAATCGCGCAGCTGCTGTCCAGCCCCGTAGCCGCCGGAGCCTTCGAACAATCGCACCCGGCCCTCCGCGCGATACTGCTCGAAAAAATGCAGCGCCACCGATGCCATCCGTCCTTTGTGCTGCTCGCGCGGACCATAAACATTGAAATAGCGGAAGCCCGCGATTTGCGCCGTGCGTTCGGGGAGCAGACGGCGCACGTATTGATCGAAGAGCACCTTCGAATACGCATAGAGGTTGCGCGGCGCTTCGCATTCGCGCTCTTCGCGAAATACGCGGCCGTCGCCGTACACGGCAGCGCTCGACGCGTACAAGAACGGGACGTCGTTATCCTGGCAATACGTGAGCAAGTCGACCGAATAGCGATAGTTGTTGCGCAGCATGTAGCGGCCGTCCGTCTCCATCGTGTCGGAGCACGCGCCTTCATGCAGGATCGCCGTCAGCTCGTCTTCGAAATCACCGGCGTCGAGCCGCGAGACGAATTCGTCCCGGTCGAGATAGTCGGCGATTTCAGCGTCGGCGAGATTGCGAAATTTTTCGCCGTCTTTGAGATCGTCGACTGCGATGATGTTGGTCTCGCCTCGCCGATTAAGCGCGTGCACGAGGTTCGATCCGATGAAACCGGCGGCGCCGGTGACGACGATATACATGGCGTAATCTCGCGAATTCGTGCTATCAGAGCTCGAGATCGAGCGCGCCCACGCGCGTGGTGACAAACGGAACACGCGGCGCGACGGCACACAGCAATTCGTAGCCGACGGTCGACGCCGCGTTCGCCACGTCATCGACCGGCAATCCTTCACCCCATAACACGACCGGACTCCCGATTCGTGCGTCCGGCACGTCGGTCAAATCGACGCTTAGCATGTCCATCGACACCCGTCCTGCCATTCGTACCTTGGTCCCGCAAACGAGGACCGGCGTTCCATTCGGCGCAATACGCGGATAGCCGTCGGCATATCCGCAGGCGATCACGCCGATCCGGTGCGGCCGCGCTGCCGTATAGGTGGCGCCGTAACCCACGCTCTCGTTCGCTTTCAGCTCGCGAACCTCGATCAACTGGGAGCGCAGCGTCATCACCGGCTGCAGCCCCAACGCCTGCGCGGACTCGTACGGAAACGGTGTCGCGCCGTAGAGCATGATCCCCGGACGTACGATATCGCCACCCACTTCCGCGTAGCGGACAACGCCCGCAGAGTTGGCAATCGAACGGGGATACGGCAGTCCACTGCAGGCGGATTCAAATGCGTCGAGCGGCTCCTTGAGGCCATCGTCATCTTCGGCGCGCGCGAGGTGCGTCATCAAGCGCAACGCCGCGACGCTCGCACACTGCGACAAGCGCTCGCAGATACCGGCGATCTCGCCGATGGCAAAGCCAAGCCGATTCATCCCGGTGTTGACTTTGACGAAGACCTCCAGCGGACGCGTAAGCGCCGCACGTTCGAGCATTGCGACCTGGTCTAAGTGATGAACGACGATCGCGAGCCTCCGCTGCGCGATTTCGGCGAGCTCGCGGTCCTCGAAAAAACCTTCGAGAAGGAGAATTCGCCGGGTGTAATGCCGCTCGCGCAGCGCCACCGCGGCATCGAGCTCGAGCAGCGCCAATCCGTCCGCTTGCTCTAGCGCGGGCAGCACGCGCATCAAGCCGTGGCCGTAGGCATCGGCTTTGACGACGGCGAGGACTTGCGTTCCCTGCGCGTACTCGCGCGCGCGGGCGAGATTCGCGGCGAGCGCGGCGAGATTGATTTGCGCGAAAAGCGGACGGGACATGCGCGATCAGCGGACTGTGCGCTACAGTGCGCGCGAAGGATATGCAACCCTCCACGCTCGGTTGGGACCGTCGCGCAATCATGGTATAAAGCGGGCCGCGCGACTCAAGCATTATAACAACCTGTTGCGCGATGGCCGTCGCGCGCCATGGGAGGCGTGACCGCGTGGGGCCCGGACTAATCTAGGAATATGAAACCCGGCTTCTACACGATCATGGCGGCGCAGTTTTTCAGCTCGCTCGCCGACAACGCCCTGCTGATCGCCGCGATCGCGCTTCTTCGCGAGCTCCACGAGCCGGCCTGGATGACGCCGGCGCTCAAGCAAAGTTTCGTCGTGTCGTACGTCGTGCTCGCGCCGCTCGTCGGCGCGTTCGCCGATTCGATGGCCAAGGGCCGCGTCATGCTCATCACCAACGCGATCAAGATCGTCGGCTGCGGGCTGATGCTGGTCGATACACATCCGCTCACTGCGTATGCGCTTGTCGGACTTGGCGCCGCTGCGTATTCGCCAGCGAAATACGGCATCCTGACCGAGCTACTGCCGCCGCATCAGCTCGTCATCGCAAACGGCTGGATCGAAGGCACAACGGTCGGCTCGATCATCCTCGGCGTGCTCCTCGGGGGGACGCTCATCAGCGAGAAGATTTCCGGGGCGCTGTTGTCGTTCGACATGCCGATGATCGACACGCCGATCAATACGCCGCCCGAAGCCGCGATTGCCGTGATCATGAGCCTCTATCTCATCGCAGCGGTTTTCAACTGGTTCATTCCCGACACCGGCGTCGATCATCGCGTGCCGAGCAAGAATCCGTTCTATCTGATACGCGAGTTCTCGCACTGCGTCGTGCTGTTGTGGCGAGACCGGCTGGGCCAGATTTCACTGGCGACAACGACGTTGTTTTGGGGCGCAGGGGCGACGCTGCAATTCATCGTCATCGATTGGGCGTCGCGCGCGCTCGGGTTGAGCTTGTCGCAGGCATCGATGCTCCAGGGCGTCGTGGCTGTCGGCATCACCATTGGCGTCGTGCTCGCCGCGCGGCTCGTCTCGCTCCGCGGCGCTGTCAAGGTGCTGCCCATTGGCGCGACGATGGGTGTCGTGGTGATGGTGATGATCTTCGTCCACAACCTTTGGCTCGCGATCTTTCTGATGACCGCGATCGGCGCCTGCGCCGGCTTCTTCGTCGTGCCGATGAATGCGCTCCTCCAGCATCGCGGCCATGTGCTGATGGGTGCCGGCCATTCGATCGCCGTGCAGAACTTCAACGAGAACGTCGGCATCCTCGTCATGGTCGGGCTCTACGCACTGATGGTGCGCTCCGGATTTTCGGTCAACGCCGCGATCGTGATGTTCGGGTTCTTCGTCAGCGGATCGATGCTGCTCGTGATGTGGCGACACCGGCACAATCAAGTGATCGGTGCCGAGAAACCGCCGATCGGCCCGCTTTAAGTAGGGTCAGACTCCGCTTTCATCGATTGTAGAAGGAGCGCGAAAGTGGAGTCTGACCCTACTTACAAAATCACCGGCTTGTCGGCAAGCTCGTTCGGTCCTTCGCCGACGCGCGGAAAGTGCTGTGCCAGCAAGCGAGAAATTTCGGCAACGCCGGTCACGACGCCGTCGGCGTAATTTCCCGCGCGAAACGATGCTTCCATCCGCTCGCAGATCGACTTCCACCCGGCGTCGCCGACGACGCGATGAATGCCGCGATCCGCGACGATCTCCACGTCGCGATCGGCGAGCAGCAGATACACGAGCACTCCCGAGTTCTCCTCGGTGTCCCAAACGCGCAGCAAGCCGAATACTTCGAGCGCGCGCTCGCGCGGCGACAAGTGTTTGAGAACGCGCGTCACCGGTAACGCGGACTCGATTGCGACGCACAGTTGCGCGCAGTGCGTGCGTTCGCCCGCAGCGATCGCCGCTTCAATTCGCTCGAGCGCCACGTGCGGAAACGCGTGCCGCACCGCCATGTGATCGGTGGCGACGTGACGCCAGAAGCGATAGCGATTGCGCGCGGGCATCGTTACCATCCTCCTGAGGCGCCGCCGCCACCGAAGCTGCCGCCCCCGCCGCTGAATCCGCCACCGCCGCCGCTGAATCCGCCGCCGCCGCCCCAGCCTCCGCCACCAATCGGAATCCAGCCGCCGCCGCGGCGCCCGATGCCTCCGGTCGCGCCAAACATCAACATGATCACGAAGCCGACGATTGCCGCGAACAACGCAACCAGCAACGAGCCGCCGATGATCCACGCAGCGGCGCCGACGATCCCACCGCCGACCGTCGAACCGAGGACCTTGCCGAAAATGCGCGCGAGGATGCCGCCAATCACCGGGACGACAACGAGCAGAATGATCAGCAGCGTCCCGAAATCGAAGCCGCCAAAACCTCTGCGCGCTTTCGGTTGTTCCTTCGCCGCAGGCAGCGGCTCGCCCTTCCCGACAACGCTGATCACGCGTTCGACACCGGCGTTGATGCCGGCCGCGAACTGATTCTGCCGGAAGAATGGCGTGACCGTCTCCGCGATGATTCGTCGCGATGTTGCGTCGGTCAGCACGCCCTCGAGGCCGTAGCCGATTTCGAGCCGCATCTTCCGATCGTCCTTCGCGATGAGGAACAGCACGCCGTTGTCCTGCCCCTTGCGTCCGATCTTCCACGCTTCGGCGACGCGAATCGAATACGCTTCGATGGGCTCGGGCTTCGTCGAGGGGACGATGAGGACCACCATCTGATTGCCGGTATCGCGTTCCCATGCGGCGAGCTTCGCTTCGAGCGCCTGCTGATCCGACGCCGGCAACGTGTTCGTGAGATCCGTGACCCGCGCATGGAGCGGCGGGATCGGCGCGAGACCGTCGG
This sequence comes from Betaproteobacteria bacterium, assembly GCA_005881895.1. Taxonomy (GTDB): domain Bacteria; phylum Pseudomonadota; class Gammaproteobacteria; order Burkholderiales; family Casimicrobiaceae; genus VBCG01. The sequence goes on along the minus strand of VBCG01000135.1, from coordinate 5,323 downwards.
ACCCCGTTTCCCATCCCTGGGCCATCGCAGACGTCGCGATGACGAGCACGCCGGCGATCAACAGACGTGCAACGTCGGGAAACCGGAAAGAAGATAAGAAAGCGAACATGATGGAGCGATGAGGCCGGCCGCCTACGCGGCCAGCCCAGCGGTCGAATGTGCCCGCAGTGGCGAGCGCGCGGGCTTAGCTCGTCTTCGGCGCCGGAGGCGGCGTTGCCGGTGCGCCCGGCTGTTTGCCGAAATCCACTTTGGGCGGCGTGCTGACCGCCGACTCGTCCGCAACGCTGAAGTTCGGCTTGACGTCCATCTTGAACATCATCGCCGTCAGGTTGGTGGGGAACTGACGCACCGTCGTGTTGAAGTCCTGTACCGACTTGATGTAGCGGTTGCGCGAAACGGCGATCCGGTTCTCGGTTCCCTCGAGTTGCGATTGCAGATCGCGAAACAGCGCGTCGGACTTGAGCTGCGGATAGTTCTCGGCGACGAGCAAAAGACGCGACAGCGCGCCCTGCAGCTGATTCTGCGCGGCGATGAATTTCTGGAAGGCGACGGGGTCGTTGATGAGCTCGGGCGTAGCCTTGATCGAGCCGACGTTCGCCCGCGCGTTCGTCACTTCGGTCAACACCGTCTGCTCCTGCGCGGCATACCCCCTGACGGTATTGACCAGGTTCGGAACCAGATCGGCGCGGCGTTGATACTGGTTCAACACCTCGGACCAGGCTGCCTTGATCCCTTCATCCTGCCGCTGCAGATCGTTGTAGCCGCAACCCGAGAGCGACAACGCCAGGAACGCGGCGCAAAGAACGGCAATTCTTCTCATCCTAGGGCTCCCTCCGGTTAATACGCGGGACGAACTCCCGCGCAAACAATGTGCGGGCGCTTGAGGCGGAGCGCAAGTGTACAGCGACCTGCGGTGGTTACGACCAAGCGCTACGCCGACAGCGCGCGACGCGCGAACAAAAGGTCCTCCCAGGCCTTCGCCTTGTCCGGGAGATTGCGCAAAAGATAAGCGGGGTGATAAGTGACGACGAGCGGCACGCCGCAGTAATGGTGGACGCGACCGCGCAGGCTCGCAATCGACGCGTCGACGTTGAGGAGCGTCGTCGCGGCGCTCTTGCCCAATGCAACGATCACTTTGGGCGCAAGCAACGTGATCTGCCGGTCGAGATACGGCCGACAGGCCTCGGCTTCCAATGGCGTCGGCGTCCGATTGTTGGGCGGACGACATTTCAAGACGTTCGCAATGTACACATTCCGTCCGCGCGCGAGGTCGAGTGCGGCTAGCATGTTGTCGAGGAGCCGCCCGGCTTGCCCGACGAAGGGTTCGCCTCTGGCGTCTTCTTCGGCGCCCGGCGCTTCGCCGACGAAGAGCCATTGCGCGTGCATGTCGCCGACACCTGGAACCGATTTGTTGCGCGAGCGGCATAGTTCGCACGCGGTGCACGCATCGACGTCAGCGGCAAACGCTTGCCACGAAAGCGCGGCGATTCGCGAGCGACGCATATCGTCACCGTCAGCGCTGTCCGCGCGATGCGTCGCCGGTGCCGGTTCTTCGGCGACCGGTGTTGTCGACGATGACGACGACCAGAAATCAGCACGCTGCCGCCAGAGCGGCCAAAGGCCCAGCGCATCGAGTATCTCGGCGCGCGTCGCCATCGTTTTCACACCGAACGCGGCCACAGCGGTGTGAGCGCGCGTCGCATCACCAGCGCATCTTCACGCGGAAGGTCGGGCGACACGGACGGATAATAATTGTTGCGTCTCGCAATCGGTGCAAACCCGGCGTCTTCGTACAACATGATGGCGGGGACGTTCGACACACGCACTTCGAGGAAGCATTGCTCGGCACCGAACTGCCGTGCATCGTCCAAAAACTGCTGCAGAAGCGTTCGGCCGAGCCCTTGCCGGCGCGCGTCCGGAACAACGGAGATGTTGAGGATCTGCGCTTCGCCCGGCGCGAGCATCAAGATGCCGTACGCGACAATGCGGCCCTCGCGCTCCGCGACGCGAGTCGAATATCCGGCTGCCAGCGCGTCACGAAAGTTCCCGAGCGTCCAAGGCGCGGCGTGAATCTGTGCCTCCAGCGCCGCGACATAAGTGAGATCATCACTGGCGAGCGGACGCCAGACGACGCGTGCGGAAGGGGGTTGGGAAAGTAGTGTCGCCACGGCGTCAAAGGCGTACGCCGGCGTTGCGTTCCGACGTCGTCAGTGCGACACGTTGGCGGATGTACAGCGGTCGCGCTTGGCTCGCCGGAACGCCTAGTCCTTTTTCAAACAATGGAAACGCAAGCTCGCCGATCGCACGCGCGGTTGGAAGCGTGCCGGCGTGCACGGCGGCCACGCCGGGCAGCGACGCGAGTCGGCCGTAGGCCGCGAAGCCGTCGCCCTCGCCGTCCCATACGCCAACGGGTGCCTGCACATCGGCGGGCTTGATCACAGCAGGCTCGCGCTCGACGCGCCATCCGTCGTCGTGCCGAATGTAAAACGCGAGATAGACTTCGCGCATCCGCGCGTCGAGGCAGGCAAATACCCGGGTAGCCCCGTGATCGCGCCACGCTTCCTGCGCCAACGCGAGCAACGTCGGAATGGCGACGACCGGCAACTGCGCACCGAGCGCCAAACCCTGCGCAACGCTGCACGCGATCCGAACACCGGTGAATGCGCCAGGCCCCGCGCCGAATGCAATGCCATCCAGGTCGGCAAGCCGCCATCCCGCATCGGCCAGCACACTATCGATCGCGGGCACGAAGCGCTCCGAGTTTGCGGGCCCTGCGCGCTCGAGGAGCGTAGACCACGACGCGCCGTCGCCTGCCGCGACCGACAGCCATTCAGTCGAAGTGTCGAACGAAAGGATGTGCATCACGCAATTCTACATTTGCGGCGCCGGACGGACGCGGGCCCAGGGGTAAAATTGTCAGTTTTACGCGAGCATGATGAGCACCTGCGTCACGATCGAATCGCTCGATCAGGAAGGCCGCGGCGTCGCGCGCGTCGAAGGCAAGGCGGTCTTCGTCGAGGGCGCGCTTCCAGGCGAACAGGTGCGCATCGAGACGCTGAAGAAGAAGCCCGCGTACGAGATTGCGCGTGTTGTTGCCATCGATAAAGCCAGCGCGTCGCGCGTGACGCCGCGCTGTCCGCATTTCGGCGTCTGCGGCGGCTGCATATTGCAACATGCAGATCCCGCGCTGCAGGTCGCTGCGAAACAGCGGACATTGGAAGACGCGCTCGAGCGGATCGGCCGCGTAATACCGGAAACGCTGCTTCCGCCGATCGCCGGACCGGCTTGGGGCTATCGCCATCGCGCTCGCCTTTCCGTGCGTCATGTGCCCAAGAAAGGCGGCGTGCTCGTAGGTTTCCACGAGCGCAAGTCGAGCTACGTCGCCGACATGCGCGAATGTCATGTGCTGCCAAAACGCATTTCGGATCTGCTGCCTGCGTTGCGCATGTTGATCGCGTCATTGACGATTCGCGATCGCCTTCCGCAGATCGAAGTTGCGGTCGGCGAGCGGCTTCCGGCCGTCGAGCTTGGTCCCTCGCCACCGGTAACCGTGTATGCGCTCGTGCTTCGAATTCTCGATCTGCCCTCGGCAACCGACGAAGCAAAACTCGTCGCGTTCGCAGACATGCACGGTGTCGAGATCTGGCTTCAGCCGGGCGGTCCTAACACGGTTGCGCCATTTCATCCACGCTATGCCACGCTTGCGTACACGCTACCCGAGTTCGACGTTGCGGTGCCGTTCCTGCCGACGGATTTCACGCAGGTCAATGCCGAAGTGAATCGGGTGCTGGTGCGTCGGGCTATCACGCTTCTCGGCCCCGTTCCCGGCGAGCGCATCGGCGATTTCTTCTCGGGACTGGGCAACTTTTCGCTGCCGATCGCACGATGCGGCGCGCAGGTCGTGGGCGTCGAAGGCAACGAAGCGCTGGTCAAACGGGCACAAGCCAACGCGGCGCGTAATGGCCTCGGAAGTCGAGCGACATTCGTCGTTGCCAATCTCTTTGCCGCCAACCGCGAATCGGTCGCGGGACTCGGAAGGATCGATCGGGCATTGATCGATCCGCCGCGTGAAGGCGCGGTCGAGCTCCTCAAGGCGCTGCCGCAGCGAGATGACGAGGAATTTCTGAAGCGGATTGTATACGTGTCGTGCAACCCCGCCACATTGGCGCGCGACGCCGCGGTGCTCGTCAACGACCGCGGTTATCGACTCGCCGCGGCGGGAATCGTCAACATGTTTCCGCACACCGCGCACGTCGAATCGATCGCGGTGTTCGAGCCGTAGACCGAAATGAAAACGGGGCGTTTCCGCCCCGTCTTGATGTCCGACTCGTTAGCGTCAGTCTCGTTGGCCCGAAAACGCCAGGAGCAGGTTCAGCAGGCTGATGAAGATATTGTAGACGTCGAGGAACAAGTTGAGCGTCGCCGTGATGTAGTTCGTCTCGCCGCCGCGCACGATGTTGCTGACGTCGTACAGAATGTAGAGCGAAAAGATCAGCACTGCGATCGCCGAGATCGTGAGCGACATCGCCGGGACCGCAAAGAACAGGTTCGCCAGCGACGCGACGATCAGCAGGATCAGGCCGACGAACAGGAACTTGCTCAGGAACGAGAAATCGCGCTTGGTGACCGTTGCGATGCCTGCCATCGCCAAGAAGATCGCCCCGGTCATCCCGCCGGCCAGGGCAACCAGCTGACCGCCATTTTTGAATTGCGCCGCAACACTCAAGATCGGCGTCAGCATCGCGCCGGCGATGAACGTAAAGCCGAACAGCGCCGGAATGCCCCAGGCACTGTTGCGGAGCCGCGTGACGACGAACAGGCTGCCGAGCATCAGCGCGAACATCAGCAGCGGCGTCATGATCGGCGCCGCGACGAACAACCTGACGAAGTTGAACTGCATGCCGGCCCACGCGCCGACGATCGTCGGCAGCATCGAAAGCGCGAGCAGCCAATACGTGTTGCGCAGGACGCGATTCTGGTCCTGCGCGACGAACTCGCCCGTTTGCCGCGCCGGAACTTGGTCCTGCGTGTAAACGGGTTGAAGCTTGGGATCCATGATGTCTCCGACAATGGCCCCGACTAGGGCCGGCTGGGTTCATTAGACTAGCAGAACCACCGTGGGTTTCAAGCGCATATCGCAAGTCAGTTGATGCCTGAACAGCGCCAACCCGGTGCTAACATGCCGGCGCCATAGCGGAAATTCAAGCGGCGCGGGCGAATTTACACACGGACAAACTCGGGATGGGTGGCAGAGCGGTCGAATGCACCGGACTTGAAATCCGGCGAGGGCGCAAGTCCTCCGTGGGTTCGAATCCCACCCCAT
>VBCG01000191.1:6917-11335 GCA_005881895.1 Betaproteobacteria bacterium | reverse complement strand
AGGCCGGCGCAAAGACAGCGCTTTCCCTCGTGTTCGCGTCGATCACCATCGCGCTGTGCCTGCTGTTCCTCACAGGCCTCTTGCGCAATCTCCCGGACGTGGTGCTGGCGGCGATCGTGCTGGTCGCGGTGAAGGGGCTGATCAATATTCCCGAGCTCCGCCGCGTGTGGGCACTGAGCCGGATGGAGTTCGGCGTTGCAATGGCCGCGTTCGTCGGCGTGCTGCTGCTCGGAATCCTCAAAGGCGTCCTGTTGGCGGCGATCATCTCGATACTCCTGCTCCTCCACCGGGCAGCCCATCCGCATGTCGCGCGGCTCGGACGCGTCCCCGGCACGCGTCGTTACTCCGACATCGACCGCAATCCCGACAATGAGAGCGTGCCCGGCGTGCTCATCGTGCGCGTCGAGTCGGGACTCCTTTATTTCAACGCGACTCATGTCCGCGATCAGATCCGGCGCGACATCGCGACTGCAGATCGCAATTTGCGTCTGGTCGTCTGGGATCTGTCGACATCGCCGTACGTCGACATCGCCGGCGCTCGACTGCTCGGTGAAATCCAACGCGAGCTCGCCGCGCGCGGCGTGCGGCTGCGCATCGTCGAGGCCCGTTCGTCGGTACGCGACCTCATACGCAAGGAGATCGGGATGAGCGTCGGCGAAGTCAGCCGGAAAATCTCCGTCGACGATGCTGTAGCGGCCGCCGGCTGAACCGCGAGACGCCGTACTCATATCACGCAAGGACTCGTAATCCTTCTTGCGCCTATTTCTTCGCCCCGGGTTCGACCACGATCGCGAGTGCCTGTGTGTAGGTCGCTTCGACCTGGTCTCCCTTCGCGACGAGCTTGAATTGCGCGGGATCGGGAACCACGACTTCGACAGTGCGCTTCGGACCGCGCAGCGTGATCGACTGCTTGGCCGGGTTCACATCGACAACATCGGCAACGATCGTCACCTGACGGCCGGCAACGCCGCCGGGCTTCTGACCTGGCTTTGCCTCGAGAACGCCCCCTTGGTCGCTGCGCGCCACGGTCATGCCGCCGCCCTTCTTGAGCTCCAGCGTCAGCGCCTCGACATACTGCGCGTTCACCTGATCGCCGACCTTCATATTGTCGAAGTTCTTCACATCGGGACCTGCGGTCACGACGACTTCGTTGCCCTGCGGACCCTTCAATGTAATGTCGCGCGTCGCCTTGTCGATCGCGGTGATGGTGGCGGTGATCTTGACGGTCTGTGCGACGCCGGCTTTGCCAGGCGCCGTCTCTGCAACGACTCCGCCGGTTTGAGCTACCGCGGGCGAAGCGACGGCGGATGCGATGACAATTGCGGTCACGATTGAAAACGCTCGCATGGTGCTGCTCCCTGTAGTGATTGAGATCAAATGCATACCCCGAAGCGCGGTCAGTGCGCTTCCGGAATGAACTTGAACGGATAGTTGGTCTCTTTGTAGTCGCCCTGCTTTTGCCGTTTCGGCAGCTCCACTTTCTCGCGCGGCGGCGCCTCGTGGGGCACCTGCCCGAGTATGTGCCTGATGATGTTGAGACGCGCCCGCTTCTTGTCGTCCGAACGAACGACGAACCACGGCGCCCACGACGAATCGGTCGCCTTGAACATGTCGTCGCGGGCGCGCGAATAATCGAACCAGCGACTGTACGACTTCAAGTCCATCGGCGACAGCTTCCAGACCTTGCGTCCGTCCTGGATGCGTGCTTCAAGACGGCGGGTCTGTTCGTCGGGGCTCACTTCGAGCCAGTACTTGAGAACGATGACGCCGGACTCGACGATCGCCTTCTCGACGAGCGGCGTGGCCGCAAGGAAACGCTTCGCCTGTTCCTCGGTGCAAAATCCCATCACGCGCTCGACGCCCGCGCGGTTGTACCAGCTGCGGTCGAAGATCACGATCTCGCCCGCCGCAGGCAGGTAAGAGATATATCGCTGCAAGTACATCTGCGACTTCTGTCGATCGGTTGGCGCAGGCAACGCCACGACGCGAAAAACGCGAGGGCTTACGCGCTCGGTAATGGCCTTGATCGTCCCGCCTTTGCCCGCGCCATCGCGACCCTCGAAGATGATGCATACCTTGAGTCCGGCATGCTTCACCCACTCCTGCAGTTGCACGAGCTCCACGTGCAGATCCTTCAGGATCTTCGCGTACTCCTTGTTCGTTAATGCCGCATTTGCGGCATCGGGTTTCGCGCGCGAAGCCCTCGGTGCCGGGTTACGCGCCTCGGCCGCTTTTGTTTTTTCCTGCTTCTTCGACTTCTTCTTTCGTGCCAATTCCCGGGCTCCTGTCGTTGCGGTGATTTCGTTTAGCGCTGCGTCACCGGCGACCAGCCGTCACCGGGATCGTATTGGCGCATCGCGCCCGCGCGCAGCGCCGTGCTCGATCCAAGATCAGCCTGATAGATCTTGCCGTCCTGATTCACGATGAACGTCATGATGCCGGAGCTGCCATATTTGGCCGGATAGGCAACGACCGCGAAGCCGCCGATCGCCCGGCCGTGAACGACGTAATCGAGCGCGCCGCCCGATGCGCTCTTGCTCTGGCCCTTGAGCATCCGATAGTAGTAGCCGCGGTACGGGGTGGGACCGCTCTCCTTCTTCTTGTAGCCCTCGCCGGACGCCTTCGCGACGAGCGTGCCAAGCGGACTAGCCGGCTCGCCCGCCTTCGTCGGCCAGTACAGGCCGTCGTGCTTCCCCGGGCTGCTCGAAAACTTCTGCGCGTAGTCGAGCACGCCGTCGCCGTTGCGATCCTGTGACGCGTATTCCAGTTGCGCGTCGACGATCGCCAGCAGCACCTTGATCGCATCGAGCTCGTTTGCGCCGATCCGGCGCGCGAGCAGCTCCTCCTTGCCCGCTTCGGTATCGAAGCGCCAGCGCTCGCCGCTTTTCACGATCGGAAACGCAAACGGATATTCGTCGTTGCCGACGGTGAGCGTCAACTTGTCGCCGGTGCCGACGATCGAGTGCTTGACCTCGTACGCGGCGACGAAGCGATCGCCGATCGCGCGATCCGCAACAGGATCGCCTGACGAAACCCAGTCATTGGCTCCGCCGAGAACCCCGAGGATCTTGGTGCGATCGTGCGCCTTGACGACTTGGACCAGTGCGCTCGCCGCATCCTCGGGCGTGGCGAACGTTCTTTGGTACGCGGTTCCCGCTCGACTCTCGGTCGCGAAAAAAAGCATGCCGATCGACATCAAGACAAGCCATGCCCATTCGCTTGCGCGCAGGCCGACATAGTTCCCGTTGACTCTCATCGTGGTCTCCACCGAATTCTTCCGCAGTTCAACGTCGGCCACCGCCACCGCGCCCACCACCACCGCCGCCGGCACGGGCACCGCCCCCACCACCGGCACGTGCACCGCTGCTCATATTTCCCGACGAGCGCGCCGAATTGAGGCTCGACGAGCCGCGGTTGCTGGAATCGCGAGTCTGCGCACCACGGCTCGTGTCGAACGCGCTGCTGTTGCGCGTTCCGCTCGTGTCGCGGCTGCTGAAGTCGCGATTGGAGGCGACGTCGCGTGCGCTTGCCGAGCTACGACCCCCGGCGGCATCGCGACCGCCGGCATCGCGCGAAACGTCGCCGCGCTGAATCGACTGCTGCCCCGCTTCGGCGCGCCCGCGAAACGCATCGCGCGACGCGGAGTCGGCCGAGGGCGTGCGCCCATATTGCTTGGCGACACCCTGGTCACGGTACGGCACGGCGCCGCGATGCGACGCGTTGTGGTTCCAGTTGCCGTTCGAAACGTTCGTCTTGTTGAAGTTGTTGTAGCGGTTGACGTTGACGTTCACGTCGCCGCCGCGCCAGTTGCAGTTGCCCCACAGCGCGCCGCCGACGATCACCCCGGCCGTGAAGCCGAGCAGCGCACCGCCGGCGACGTAACCGGGCGGATAGTAGGAGTACGGCGGATATGCAGGATATGGCCATGCACCGTACACGACCGTCGGGTTGTAGCTCGGCACGTAGACGACCTCGGGATTCGTCGGCTCGATCTTGATGACCGTCGTCGACTCCGTTTTTTCGGTCGTGACCTTCTGTTCCTTCGTGTCCTTGAGCGTGCCCTGCTCGGCGGCCTTCGCGCGGAGTGCCTGGGCGGTCGCCAGCACATCCTTCTGCTGGGCGAGAAACGCGTCGCCGAGCTTCTGCGTCCAGTCGATCTTCTCGCTCATCATCGTCAGCACTTGCGGAAACACCGCAAGCGACTTGACGCTCGGGTCCCAGGATTGCTGCTGCAATGCGTCCTCGAGCGCTTTGTCCTTGAGCCCAGGATTCGCCTTGACCCAGCGATCGGCCGCGACGACTTCGAGCGGATACGTCGAGGCCATCAACACCTGCGCGAGCAGCGCGTCTGGATAGAGCGCGATCGGCGCAAGCAACTGGTCGAGCTCCTGCTGCGAGAATGCCTTGGCGCCGGCGGC
>VBCG01000191.1:0-6726 GCA_005881895.1 Betaproteobacteria bacterium | reverse complement strand
ATCGGACTGCTGTTGCTGAGCCTGCTGGTTCTGCGCCGCCTGCTTCTGGCGCGCCTTTGCGCCTCCCGCCATGGTGCCTGCCACCGCGCCGATGCCGGCGCCAGCGCCCGCGTCGCCGGCAATCGCGCCGATCGCGGCGCCGCCCACTGCGCCGCGCGCCGCGCCTCGGGCTCTTTCGCCGCCACCGGTCGCGGACCCCGTCTGTTGCGGCGCAGGCGCGGATGCTGCGGCTGGATCAATCCCAGTGTCTTTCTTGGCCCACGCATGGCAATCGGCGTCGTCTTTTGCCTTCTGCTGCGAGGTCTGTCCCTTCGCGGGATAGACGATTGGCTTCTGAGCGAATGCCACCGACGTAGCGGCTCCTACGATAACGACAACAACGAGCCATGCGGTTCTGTTCATCGACGGTTCCTTGTTGCGTTCGTTTTGTCTATGGACGTGCGCGATAGTGACGCCGACGGGGTTTTGATGTCTTTGCAAATCTCGACAGGTCATTCCCTTTGAAGACCGGACTGATCTGTTTTCTGGTGGACATCGACTTGCGCAGATGTCGAGACTCGCGAAGACCTCGGCGTCAAGCCGACCGTCCGAAATGCTACTTGCGCGAATATCGTGCGAGGATGGAAGGGGCTAGCAGCTACGAATAACCGGCGGAGGCGGTGGGGAACGGTGCTCTCGGCCCGACGCGGCGAACGGTCCGGCAGAGGTTCTGAGCGAATGGAAAGGACTTCCCCTACTCGGTTCGGCATCGAAGTGCCAAGATTGAAGTGTCGACAACAATCGGTGAGAGGGGAAGTCTATGGAGAAGATTACTACTTTCGGTATTGATTTGGCAAAGCAGGTAATGTCGGTGTGTGCGATGGATGCGGAAGGCTAGGCATGCGAGCTTTCGCCGCAAGCCCCTTGAGCCCAAGCGCAGAAGCGGCCTCCGGCAACCTAGCTCGCGCCCGCCGAGATCCTTTCGAGCGTGCACCGCCATCGGCCGGGGGTCGTGCCGCTCCATCGCCGGAAAGAGCGCATGAAGGGACTGACACCAGCGTAACCAAGCGCCGCTGCGACGTCGTCGATGGGCACTTGCGAGTCCTTGAGCAACTCGCGCGCGACCTGGAATCGAACTTGGTCCAGAACGCTCTGAAAGGTCACGCCGTGCGCCTTGAGGCGCCGGTTCAGAGTACGCCGATGCATCGTCAGCATGTGCGCCACATCGTTCCCGGAAATCTGTCCGCGAAGAAGCAGCAGGCGCAACGCCCGATAGACCTGCTGGAGCAGCTCGCCGCGCCCGGCGGCCTCGGCTTCCTTCTCAGCGATGCGGTACCGCGCAGCATTCGCGTCCCGTACCGGATGATCCAGCCAATGCGCGGGAAACCGTAGCGCGCAGAATTCGGAATCGTAATGCAACGGCGCCCTGAAGAAACGCCGATGGTGGCCGATGTCCACCGGTTTCGCATGCGGGAAAAGAACTTCCGACGGCATCCAGTCTGCGCCGCACAGTTCGCGCATGAAGTTGCAGCCTCCTGCCATCAACGCGTCGTAGATCTGGTTACTCGCGACCACGCCGGGGTGATAGATGGCGTAGCCAATATCCACAACGCTGCCATGTTGCAGGAGGAAGGCGAGGCCGCCTTCGCTGTTGAGATGTTGATGGACCGTGAGCATCCGCAGCGCGGTGCCGAACGTCGCGGAATTCCGGACGACTTCGCCGACCAAGCCGAGATCCGAAAGATGCCAGGCGCGCCCGCAGAGCAGTCCGAAATGAGCGCACTCCGTCCTCCTCGCGGCTTCCTGGAACATCGTGCCCATCGCGGCGTACGGAATTCTACGCTCCGGACTGTCGAGCGCGTCTGAGGCTAAGCCGAGCTCCGTCAGTATCGAGATGGGGTCCGCTCCGAGCTGGCGAATCAGCGCGGGCACGGCCGTGAATCCGCCGACTCGCTGAGACCATCCCTCGTCCTCGGTCGAGGATGTCCGCCAAGTCTTTCGGGAAGCTTCCGCCAACCTCACACCGGACCCCCGAATCCACACGGAAGCGAAGGTTCGCACGTATTGTCGAGAATAGTCAATTTCCCGACACGCAGGTGGAGATTTTCATACCAGGGCCAGTGCTCGGCGATGCCGGCTTCGCATCCTCAGGCCGGTATCGCGCATGTCGTGAAATGAGAAGACAACGCATGGGCTCCAGAACATGATCGATTCGTCGCCTTCCGGAAGCGTGGCCATTGGACTGGCCCAGGCATTGCCGCTGCACCGATGCAGCTTTGCCCTGTCAAGAAGCTACGCAATGCCCGCGTTCATCGAAGTCGAATACCTCGATGGCCTCGCTCCAGGGAAAGGAGCTTCCGTCGCAATTGGTAGCAACACGGCCGCTGTCTTCAAGGTCGACGACGCCATCCGCGCGATCGAGGGCTCGTGCCTTCGCTGCGGAGCAGACCTCGCGGAAGGAAGCCTTCAGGGCAAGATCCTCGCGTGCCGCGGCTGTGACTGGCGCTACGACGTCACCGTCGGCTGCGTAGTAGGCATCCCGGCACTCCGACTCGTCATCTTTGACGTCAAGGTTGTCGGCGGACAAATCATCATTGCGAATCCCTAGTCGTGCCGCACGACAACTCTCGCAGCTGGGGGCCGGTCCTTTTCTCGGGGTGCTCCTCCGGAGCGACCCTTGTCGAGAAAAGCAAAGACAGCAAGTTTCCCGTCACGCAATCATCAACTCAGGTAATGAGTGTTAGCGGAGACGGGAGGCACTCAGATGCACATCGTCAATCACAAGTGGACGTCGCCCTCAGGCAATTGGCAATCAACGCGAGACCGACGTCCGCCTCGATTACGCATTCCCAAACGACACTCTGCTCGAAGGGTTGGTAGCGACGTTCCGCTACACGTGGACGCATCAGGACGGGGTCCCGCAAAACCGGAACCAGCTGCGCGCCTACCTGAACTACGTGGTTCGTTTCTGATTCATGGCGCGCGCAGGAATCTTTGCCGAGCTTGGTGACGCACGCTTCGTCCCCGACATTTCCGACGGTTATGGACACGTCCACGGCGGATCCAATTTCGGGACCTGCTAATTGAACAAGGAAGGCATAGCATGAAAACCGAAACCTCCAATACTCCGCATCTGGATCATTTCTTCTCGACCTCGGCGGCACGGCTGGACCGATGGCGCGAGTTGAACGCCAAGGCCCAAGCCTGGGCGGCTGAGGCGCAAACCGGCAAGGCGCGCAGCGGGCGCGCAGCGGTTGAAGCGGCGCTCGCGGAAGTGCGGGGGCTGGAAGACTTCTTTGCGTTTCCCGGACTGCGGCTGATGAACACGCTGGCCGAGCGCATCGCGAGCGACGACGCGCTCGGGACCGGACGATTGGTGCGGCGCCTAAGCGGCGCGCTGCTCTCGGGCAGCTATCGCAATGACGCCGGCGAATGGGAGAGCTCCGACGACAACGCCGGCAGCGTGCCGGACCGTGTGCCGCTCGTTCCCGGCGGCGGTGACATGCGCCGGCCATACTTCGAAACCCTGTTCGTCACGGCGGCGCCAACTGGCAACTTTCCGCGTATCGCCGACGAACTGCGACGCCTGCGCCGTGCCGAGGACCCGATGATCTATGAACCGGTGCTCGTCGGGAGCTTCGAGGACGCGATGATGGGCATCATCATGAACGGCAAGGTCGAAGCCGTGGTCATTTATGACGGCATCCCGGTGCCCTCGCAGCACGACGTCCCGCTGCTGCGCGACTTTCTGACCGTCCATCACCAGCTGGATACGTCGAGCCTCGCGCCGCGTGATGTCGGCGTGACGCTGGCGCGGTTCATCAAGCGGGTCCGCCCCGAACTCGACATCTACCTGCTGACCGACCGGGAAGTGGAGAAGCTGGCCGGCGATCCAGCGGCCTCGATGATCCGGCGCGTGTTCTACGAAGTCGAGGAGCTGACGGAGGTGCATCTCAACATCCTCGAAGGCGTCGGCGACCGCTTCTCCTCGCCGCATTTCGACAATCTCAAGAAGTACGCCGCCCGCCCGATCGCCACCTTCCACGCCCTGCCGATCGCGCGCGGCAAATCGATCATGAAGTCGAACTGGATTCGCGACATGGGCGAGTTCTACGGGCAGAACCTGTTCCTCGCGGAAAGCTCCTCCACGGCCGGCGGGCTGGACAGCATGCTCGAGCCGACCGGCAACATCAAGGTCGCCCAGGAGAAATTCGCTCGCGCCGTCGGAGCGGATCACGTGTTTTTCGTGACCAACGGCACGTCCACGTCCAACAAGATGGTCTACCAGGCGGTCACCGCGCCGGGCGACATCGTGATCGCGGACCGCAACTGCCACAAATCGCACCACTACGGCATGGTGCTTTCGGGGGCGCAGCCTCTGTACGTCGAGGCGTTCCCGATGACCGAGTACTCGATGTACGGCGCAGTGCCGCTGCGCACCATCAAGCAGGCGCTGCTCAATCTGAAGGCCGAGGGACGGCTCGATCGCGTGAAGATGGTGACGCTCACCAACTGCACGTTCGACGGGCACGTGTACAACACCCGCCGGGTGATGGAAGAGTGCCTGGCCATCAAGCCGGACCTCATTTTCCTGTGGGATGAGGCGTGGTTCGGCTTCGCGCGCTGGTCGCCGTTCCTGCGCCCGCGCACCGGCCTGGGCGCGGCCGCCGCGCTCGAAGAGTGGCGGGCGAGTCCCGCTGCTTTGGCGGCGTGGAAGGCGCAAGCCGCCGAGCTCGGCGAGGAGCTCGACCCGAAGGATGGCCGCCTGCTGGATCGGCGCCTGGTACCCGATCCGCGCAAGATACGCATCCGCGTGTACGAGACCGACTCGGTGCACAAGTCTATGTCGGCCCTGCGCCAGGGCTCGATCGTGGCGGTGCGCGACGAGGATTACAGCCACCACGTCTCGGCCTTTCGCGAAGCCGTTTTCATCCACGCCTCGACCTCGCCCAACGCGCAGATCATCGCGTCGCTGGACGTGGCCCGTCGCCAGATGGAGCTGGAAGGCTACGAGCTGGTCATGCGCTCGATCGAGATCGCGCTGGCGATCCGCCGCGCAGTGGCCGAGCACCCGATCATCTCGAAGTACTTCCGCGTGCTCGGCGCCGATGCCATGATCCCGGCCGAGTTCCGCGCCTCGGGTTTTCGCGACTTCCTCACCCCGGGCAGCAACTGGGTCGCGGCTCTGAAGTCAGTGCAAGAGGACGAGTTCTTCCTCGACCCCACCCGCATGACCCTGGTGTGCGGCTCTGCCGGTTATGACGGCACTTCATTCAAGAACTTGCTCGTCTCGAAGTACAACGTTCAGCTCAACAAAACTTCGCGCAACAGCGTGCTGCTCCAGAGCAACATCAACAACACGCTGGCCGACCACATGCCTGTTGCTTACGCCATAACCTATATCTGGGGCACGGTCGGCACCGGCATCATTCTCTCGCTGCTGGGCCCCAAGCTCCTCGGCGTCGATCTCGCGGCCGAATGCAAGCGATACGAACAGGAAATGTCGGTCGGCGCGCCCGCGGGCGGCATGCAGTCGGCGTATCGCCGGCTTGACATGCGCGGCGCGTTCTTTGCCGCCTATGAAGAGGACGACTGCGAGTACCTGCCGCTGATGAGTCCGACGATCGACGAGCGGCTGAAGAGCGGCCCGGAGCTGGTGTCGGCCAACTTTGTGATCCCGTATCCGCCCGGCTTCCCGATCATGGTGCCGGGGCAGGTGATCGAGGCTGACACCATCGGGTTCATGCGCAAGCTCGACGTCAAGGAAATCCACGGCTACAACAACACGCGCGGCCTCAAGCTGATCAAGCTGTCGGCGATCGGCAAGGCTCACGCGGGCGGACATGCCGCGCCGGCACGCGCAGCGTCGCCCAAGAGCGAGACAAGCGCCAAGAAGGCGCGATAGATCCGATAGGGCGTGACGAATACGTTCAGCGGAAACTGGCCAACGAAGTCATCTGGATTGGAGATGGCAAATGGATTTCATCGTCGCAACGTTGCAGCGCAGTCCGGAACTCGCGATTTTTCTGTCGCTCGCGATTGGCTATTGGATCGGCGTCATCAAGCTCGGCAGCTTTAGTCTTGGCACGGTTACCGGCACGCTTCTCGCCGCGATCCTGATCGGCCAGTTGGGCATTGTCGTATCGCCTAACGTCAAGTCGATCTTCTTCATCATGTTCCTGTTCGCCGTCGGTTACGGCGTGGGACCGCAGTTCGTTCGCGGTGTCGCCACCGACGGGCTGCCGCAGGCGATCTTCGCCGTGGTCGTATCGGTGCTCTGCCTGTTCTCGGTTTATGCGGCGTGCAAGATCGCGGGGTATGACGCTGGATTCGGCGCAGGCCTTCTGGCGGGTTCGCAGACGATCTCTGCGGCGATGGGTCTCGCCACCGACGCGTTCAATGGGCTTGGCTTGACGCCAGACAAGGTCAAGGACCTGGCCGACCACATGCCTGTTGCTTACGCCATAACCTATATCTGGGGCACGGTCGGCACCGGCATCATTCTCTCGCTGCTGGGCCCCAAGCTCCTCGGCGTCGATCTCGCGGCCGAATGCAAGCGATACGAACAGGAAATGTCGGTCGGCGCGCCCGCGGGCGGCATGCAGTCGGCGTATCGCCGGCTTGACATGCGCGCTTATAAAGTCCGGGACCGGATTCCGCCCGGCACGACCGTGGCTGCGGCGGAGGCCCGCCACGCGGACGACCGCGTCTTCGTTCAGCGGTTGCGCCGTGACGGCCAGGTGATCG
>VBCG01000190.1 GCA_005881895.1 Betaproteobacteria bacterium | reverse complement strand
GTAACAACGCTGCTTCGTATCGAAGCGGGGTGAGCCGCTTCGTCGTGTAACAACGCTGCTTCGTATCGAAGCGGGGTGAGCCGCTGCGCGAATGGCTTCGATGTGGCGCAAATCACGTCGTCGAAGCGGGACATCCCGGCGCGGCCGTGAGCGTCGACCCAACGCCGCCGACACGGCCACGCCGCCCGCTGCGCCGACTGCGCCACAGGCGCCCTTCGCGCAGCGGCTCACCCCGCTTCGAGGCGCCGGCAATGATTCGAAGCGCCCCGCGTTGCGAAGTCGTGCTGCGAATAAGCACTATGCGACGAAGGCAGCGAGCAGGGCGCGGCGAGCGCGAGTGTCCGCGGTTTCCGTCACGGGTGGCGCTGCGAGCGAAGCCTTGGGTTGGCGAGCGAAGCAGCGCCAGTCACGGCGCTGCGCGCCATGCCTGGCGCACCAAGAAAAAGGCCGACGCTCTCGAGCCGGCCTTCGAATGATACGTACGTCGTTCGTTACGCAGCGTTAGCCGATACCTCCGTCGTCGCAGGCGCGTCGCCGGTGATGAACGCTGCTTCGGCGGCTGCCGCTTCAGGTCCAATCAGCTTCTGACGCCGGCGCGCGTTGTGATACGCGAGTCCCGTACCCGCCGGAATCAAGCGTCCGACGATCACGTTCTCCTTCAAGCCGCGCAGATCGTCCTTCTTGCCCATGATCGCCGCTTCGGTGAGAACGCGCGTGGTCTCCTGGAACGAGGCCGCCGAGATGAACGAGTCGGTGGACAGCGACGCCTTGGTGATGCCGAGCAGCATGTGCTCGTAAGTCGCCGCGCGTTTGCCGCTATTCGTCGCCTTGTCGTTCTCGTCCAGGATGTCCGAGCGCTCCGCTTGCTCGCCCGGGATGAACCGTGTATCGCCCGGATCGTGGATCTGCACCCGGCGCAGCATCTGCCGCACGATCACTTCGATGTGCTTGTCGTTGATCTTCACACCTTGCAAGCGATAGACGTCCTGCACTTCGTCGGTGATGTAGCGCGCGAGCGCTTCGACGCCGAGTAGTCGCAGAATGTCGTGCGGATCCGCGGGTCCGTCGACGATGATTTCGCCCTTGTTCACCACTTGACCGTCGTGCGCGGTGACGTGCTTGTCTTTCGGAATCAGATACTCGTGCGCGACGCCATCCAAGTCGGTGATGACCAGACGTTGCTTGCCCTTCGTATCCTTGCCGAACGACACGGTGCCGGTGACTTCAGCGAGCGTACCAGCATCCTTCGGCGCACGCGCCTCGAACAGCTCGGCGACTCGCGGCAGACCGCCCGTGATATCGCGCGTCTTCGACGTTTCCTGCGGAATCCGCGCGAGCACTTCACCGACCGCCACGGGTTGACCGTCCTTCACCGTAATGATCGAGCCCAACTGGAACGTGATGTTGACCGGTAGATCCGACCCCGCAATCTTGATCTCTTCGCCGCTCGCATCGAGCAACTTCACCTGCGGCCGCACGCCCTTCGCCGTCGTGCCGGCGCGGCGCTTCGGATCGATGACGACGAGCGTGGAGAGACCGGTCACATCGTCGACCTGCTTCGCCACCGTCACGCCTTCTTCGACGTTCTCGAACTTCACCGTACCGGCGTATTCGGTGATGATCGGCCGGCTGGTCGCATCCCACTGCGCGAGAATCTTGCCGGCCTTGACCATGTCGCCGTCCTTCGCTTGCAACGTCGCGCCATACGGAACCTTGTGACGTTCGCGCTCGCGACCGTTGTCGTCGTGAATCATCACTTCGCCTGAGCGCGCGATAACCACCAGCTCGCCCTTGGCGTTGGTGACATAGCGCATCAGCGCCGAGAAGCGCACGGTGCCGGCCGATTTCGATTCGACCTGTGATGCTGCCGCGGTCCGCGACGCTGCGCCACCGATATGGAACGTCCGCATCGTGAGCTGCGTGCCCGGCTCGCCGATCGACTGTGCGGCGATGACGCCCACCGCTTCGCCGACGTTGACGAGATGCCCGCGGCCGAGGTCGCGGCCATAACAGCTTGCGCACAGGCCGTAGCGCGTGTCGCAGGTGAGCGGCGTGCGCACTTTGACCTCGTCGATGCCGAGCAATTCGATCTGCTCGACTTCGTCCTCACCGAGCAGCTGGCCGGCTTCGTACAATGTTTCCTGCGACTCCGGATTGACCACGTCGGTCACGACCGTGCGGCCGAGAATGCGCTCGCGCAGCGGCTCGATCACTTCGCCGCCTTCCACCAACGCCTTCATCGCGACACCGTTTCTTGTGCCGCAATCGTCTTCGGTGACAACCAAATCCTGCGTGACGTCGACCAACCGGCGCGTGAGGTAACCCGAGTTCGCCGTCTTCAACGCCGTGTCCGCGAGACCCTTGCGCGCGCCATGCGTGCTGATGAAGTACTGCAGCACGTTCAGGCCTTCACGGAAGTTCGCGGTGATCGGCGTCTCGATGATCGAGCCGTCGGGCTTCGCCATCAGGCCGCGCATGCCGGCCAATTGCCGGATCTGCGCGGCTGAACCGCGCGCACCCGAATCGGCCATCATGAAGATCGAGTTGAACGAATCCTGCTTCGCAGGCTTGCCTTCGCGATCGATGACTTCCATCGTGCCGAGTTGCGCCATCATCGCCTTCGCAATGTCGTCGCCTGCACGTCCCCAAATGTCGACCACCTTGTTGTAGCGCTCGCCTTGCGTGACGAGACCCGACGTGTACTGCGCCTCGATCTCCTTCACCTGCGATTCCGCTTCCGCGATGATTTGATGCTTCTCGGCCGGCACCAGCATGTCGTCGGCGGCGAACGAGATACCGCCGCGCGTTGCGAGGCTGTAACCCGCTTGCATCAGCCTGTCGGCGAAGATCACCGTCTCCCGCAACCCGCACCGGCGGAAGCTCGCGTTGATGATTCGCGAGATTTCCTTCTTCTTAAGCGGCTTGTTGATGTACGAGAACGGCAATCCTGGCGGCAGGATTTCCGACAACAGCGCCCGACCCACCGTCGTTTCGTAACGGTTGATCTTCTCGATCTTCTCGGTTTTTCCGTCAGGGCCGCCGTTGCGCACTTCGACTTCGCGGATCCGCACCTTGATGCGTGCGTGCAATTCCGCTTGCCGCGTTTCGTAGGCGCGTGCCACCTCGGCGACGTCTGAAAAGTTCGCTCCCTCACCGGCAGCGCCGATCTTGTCGCGCGTGGCGTAATAGAGACCAAGCACGATGTCCTGCGACGGCACGATGCACGGCTCGCCGTTCGACGGCAGCAGCACGTTGTTCGACGCGAGCATCAGCGTGCGCGCTTCCATCTGCGCTTCGAGCGACAGCGGCACGTGGACGGCCATCTGGTCGCCGTCGAAGTCGGCGTTGAACGCCGTGCAGACGAGCGGGTGCAACTGAATCGCCTTGCCTTCGATCAGCACCGGCTCGAACGCCTGGATGCCGAGACGATGCAGCGTCGGCGCGCGATTCAGGAGCACCGGGTGTTCGCGGATCACGTCTTCCAGGATGTCCCAGACGACAGGCTCCTGCGCTTCGACCATCTTCTTCGCCGCCTTGATCGTCGTCGCCAGTCCCATCGTTTCGAGCTTGTTGAAGATGAACGGCTTGAAGAGCTCGAGCGCCATCAGCTTCGGCAAACCGCATTGATGCAGCTTCAGTTGTGGTCCAACCACGATCACCGAGCGGCCCGAGTAATCGACGCGTTTGCCGAGCAGGTTTTGACGGAAGCGTCCGCCCTTGCCCTTGATCATGTCGGCGAGCGACTTCAACGGCCGCTTGTTCGCGCCGGTCATCGCCTTGCCGCGGCGGCCGTTGTCGAGCAGCGAATCAACGGCTTCCTGCAGCATCCGCTTTTCGTTGCGGACAATGATGTCGGGCGCCTTCAACTCGAGCAGCCGCTTCAACCGGTTGTTGCGGTTGATCACGCGGCGATACAGGTCATTCAAATCCGACGTCGCGAAACGGCCGCCATCCAGTGGAACGAGCGGACGCAATTCCGGCGGCAGCACCGGCAGCACTTCGAGGATCATCCACTCCGGCTTGATGCCTGATTTGTGAAACGCCTCGAGCACCTTCAGCCGCTTGGCGAGCTTCTTGATTTTCGTGTCCGAGCCGGTGGCTTCGAGCTCCTTGCGCAGCTTGTCGATCTCACGGATGACTTCGAGCGATTTCAACAGCTCGCGAATGCCTTCCGCGCCCATCGTCGCCGAGAAATCGTCGCCGTACTGCTCGAGCTTCGCGAGATAGTCGTCTTCGGTCAGAAGCTGGCCGCGATTCAACGGCGTCAGGCCCGGGTCGGTCACGACGAATGCTTCGAAATAAAGCACGCGCTCGATATCGCGCAACGTCATGTCGAGCACCATCCCCATCCGCGATGGCAGGCTCTTGAGGAACCAGATGTGCGCGACCGGCGAAGCCAGTTCGATATGGCCCATTCGCTCGCGGCGGACCTTGGCGAGCGTCACTTCGACGCCGCACTTTTCGCAGATGACGCCGCGGTGCTTCAGGCGCTTGTACTTGCCGCACAGGCACTCGTAGTCCTTCACCGGGCCGAAAATCTTCGCGCAGAAGAGACCGTCACGCTCCGGCTTGAACGTGCGGTAGTTGATCGTCTCCGGCTTCTTCACTTCGCCGTACGACCACGAACGGATCTTTTCCGGCGAGGCGAGGCCGATGCGGATCGCGTCGAATTCTTCTTCCTGCGTTACCTGTTTGAACAGATCGAGCAATGCTTTCATGCGTACTCCCGAATGTTGCGGATCGGAGTTACTTCAAATTCGTTGACGTTGAGACCTGGCATCAATCCCTCTCCATGTCCACGTCAATCGCGAGCGAGCGAATTTCCTTCACCAGCACGTTGAACGATTCCGGCATGCCGGCTTCGATCTTGTGCTCGCCCTTGACGATGTTCTCGTACACCTTTGTGCGTCCGTTGACGTCGTCGGACTTGACCGTCAGCATTTCCTGCAGCGTGTATGCGGCGCCGTAAGCTTCCAGCGCCCACACTTCCATTTCGCCGAAGCGCTGACCGCCGAACTGCGCCTTGCCGCCCAACGGCTGCTGCGTGACGAGGCTGTACGGTCCGGTCGAACGCGCATGCATCTTGTCGTCGACCAAGTGATGCAGCTTCAGCATGTGCATGAAGCCCACCGTCACCTGCCGGTCGAACGGCTCGCCGGTGCGGCCGTCGTACAGCGAAACCTGGCCGCTACGCGGAAGGCCGGCCGTTTCCAGCATGCCCTTGATCTCCTCTTCGGTCGCGCCGTCGAACACCGGTGTTGCGAACGGCACGCCCTCCGTGAGGTTCTCGGCGAGATGCACGATTTCCTTGTCGTCGAACGCGTCGAGCGTCTCGGGGCGGCCGGTTCCGTTGTAGATCTTCTCCAGGAACTTGCGCACCTCGGCAGCTTTCGCCTGCGCCTTCAGCATCCCGTCGATCTTGCGGCCCAATCCTTTCGCCGCCCAGCCCAGATGCACTTCGAGAATCTGCCCGACATTCATCCGCGACGGCACGCCGAGCGGATTCAAGACGATGTCGACCGGCGTACCGTCGGCCATGTACGGCATGTCCTCGACCGGAACGATCTTCGACACGACGCCCTTGTTGCCGTGGCGGCCCGCCATCTTGTCGCCGGGTTGCAGACGGCGCTTCACCGCGACGTAGACCTTGACCATCTTCTGCACGCCCGGCGGCAGCTCGTCGCCTTGCGTCAACTTTTTCTTCTTCTGCTCGAACATCTGGTCGAACGTGACGCGCAACTGCGCGAGCGATTCCTTCATTTGCTCGAGCTGGCGCGCCGAATCCTCGTTGGCGAGACGGATGTCGAACCAGTCATGGCGCGCGACGCCATCAAGATATTCCTTTGTGACTTTCGCGCCTTTGGCAATCCGCTTCGGACCGCCGTTGACCGTCTTGTTGAGCAACAGCTTTTCGATTCGTGCATAGGCATCGTTCTCGACGATGCGAAGCTGGTCGTTCAGGTCCTTGCGGTAACTCTTCAGGTCGTCGTCGATGATGAGCGCCGCGCGCTTGTCGCGCTCGATGCCCTCGCGCGTGAAGACTTGAACGTCGATCACCGTGCCCGAGATGCCGGATGGCACGCGCAAGCTCGTGTCTTTCACGTCGGACGCTTTTTCG
>VBCG01000189.1 GCA_005881895.1 Betaproteobacteria bacterium | reverse complement strand
TGCAACGCTACGCCGGTCGGCTTATCAATGTTCACCCATCGCTGCTGCCACTCTATCCCGGCCTTCAGACGCATCGCCGCGCACTCGCCGATGGCGTGCGCATTCACGGGTGCAGCGTCCATTACGTGACCCCGGATGTCGACGTTGGCCCGATCATTGCGCAGGGCGCCGTCCCTGTGCTGCCCGACGATGATGAGACGACGCTTGCGGCGCGCGTGCTGACAATCGAGCATCGCTTGCTGCCCGCGGCGGTTGCATGGCATTGCGCGGGACGCCTCGTCATCGAGGACGGGCGCGTTCGCGTTAGAGACCGTGCAAACGACGACGGCGGGTCGCTGCTGGTACCCTCGCCTCACTTGCCGGACTCGGGTTGAAGTCGGCGTGACCTTGATCCGTGTTGCAACGTTCAAGCGCGCCGACGGTCAACCCTGCTGATGGCCACGCTCGCGACTAACCCTTCACCGCAGCGCTCCCCTCGCATTGCAGGGCCGGAGCGATTCCACGCGCGTCCCTCGCTGTGGATCGCACTCTTGCTATCGGTAGTTGTGCACACGGCGTGGTCGTTATGGCCCGTCGAGCCGCCCAAATCGCCGGACGATGTCGTGCTTTCGGCCACACTGGCCGAAATGCCGGCGCCGCCGGCGCCTGCTTCAACATCCGCGTCGTCGAAGCCGCGTCCCAAGCCGAAGCGCGTCGTTCCTGTCGCACCGGTTGAACCTCCGGCGACCGAATCGGTTGCGTCACTTTCCGGCAACGAGCGCGTCGCCGAGCTCGCTCCCGATCCCGCGCTGACAACCGAAAAATCGCTCGCCGAAATCGCTCCCGAAGCGCTCTCGCCTTCGACGCCGGCCAAGAAGCTGCCGCCGCGCCTCGATCTCGCATACAAAGTGTTTCTCGGAACGCAGGGATTCCTGATCGGCGAAGCGACATACCGTTTCGAGCATCATGGCAACGAATATCGAATCGCGACCGTCGCGCAAGCGCGCGGTCTCGCCGCTCTGTTCTTCCGTGGGCAGGGCAAAGTCGAGAGCACGGGCCTCATCACTGCCGGCGGTTTGCAGCCGCGCGAATTTGCCGTCGAGCGCGGCAGCAGCGACAAGCGCGAAACCGCGCATTTCGACTGGGACGCCGGTCTGGTTACGCTGAACGACAATTCGATGCTGCCGCTCGAGGCGCCGAGCTTCGATCCGATGACACTGATGTGGCAGGCGTACTTCACGCCGCCCGAAGCGCCGGTGCAGACGTTGAACGTCGTCACGACGCGCCGCGTGGTCAACTACACGGTCGCCCGCGAGGGTAACGAAACGATCACTTGGCCCCAAGGCGAGATCGAGACCGAGCGCTGGCATCGCAAGAGCGACGACGGGAGGATCGACGCCTATTTCTGGCTCGCGCCGCAGATGCATTACGTGCTCGTGAAGATGCGCGTGTCGCAAACAGCGCGCGGCACGCTCGAAGCGCTGCTCGACACGATCAGGGTCGACGAACCGACCGGCGAATGAGCGCGGCGCCCGAAGGGCAGGAGCGAAGCTCGCGCCGTCGCGCGATTGAGCGAGGCCGACGATAGGTGCGTGCGCCACCGTGTTGGTGCAAGGAGGCCGGGGAATGACGGTCCGCGCGAATCAGCTCGCCGGGCTGTCCGCCGCAATCGAGCGCGTAAGCCGGCTCGATGTTCCTGCCGATACGGTACTGACCGCATTTTTCCGCGAGAATGCCGCGATGGGTCAACGTGATCGCGCGTTCGTTGCCGAAGGCGCGTACGCGTATCTGCGGCGCAAGCGCTCGCTCGACGCACTCGCGGCAACAGCCGATCCCCATAAACTCGCTCTCAGCGTTCTCGTGCGCGAGCTGGGTTTTTCGATGCGCGAGCTGCAGCCGGTTCTCGTCAAGGACGACGCGGTGTGGCTTGCCGACTTCAAATTTCGCGCGCGAAGCGCGCTGCCGCCCGCGATCGCTGCCGATCTTCCGGATTGGTTGTGGGAGTGGCTTTGCGCCGTGTATGGCGAAGCCGAAGCGACCGCTTTAGCGCGCGCGTTCCAAACGCCGGCCCCGCTGGACTTGCGTGTGAATCCTCTCAAGACGACGCGCGAAAAGGCGCTGGCAGCACTTCGCGACGAAGGCCTTGATGCAAACGCCACACCGTTGGCGCCGCTCGGAATCCGCATCGCCGGACGTCCGTCGCTCGTCAAGCATCCGTGGCTCGCCGACGGCCGCCTCGAAGTGCAGGACGAAGGCAGTCAGCTCATTGGCCTATTGGTGGCGCCGCGGCGCAGCGATATGGTCGTCGACTTCTGCGCGGGCGCCGGCGGCAAGACGTTGTTGCTCGGCGCGTTGATGCACTCGCAGGGGCGGCTGTATGCGTTCGACGTCAAAGCGAAGCGCCTCGCGAAATTGACGCCGCGTCTCGCGCGCTCGGGGCTTTCGAATGTCCATCCGCAAGTGATCGCCCACGAACGGGACGTCAAGGTGAAGCGCCTCGCCGAAAAGATCGACCGCGTGTTGGTCGACGCGCCGTGCACGGGATTCGGCACCTTGCGCCGCAATCCCGATCTCAAGTGGCGCCAGGCGCCAGCCGACGTCGCCGAGCTCGCCGCCAAACAAGCGCGAATCCTCGCGGCCGCAGCGACGCTCGTCAAACCCGGCGGCCGTCTCGTCTATGCGACCTGCAGCATCCTGCCTGACGAGAATGACGCGATTGTCGATGCGTTTGTTGCCGCACATCCCACTTTCGTGCAAAAAGACGCTAACGCGGAACTCGCCAAAGCGAAAATCGAGGTCGACACCGGACCGTCGCTTCGTCTCTTTCCTCATCGACACGGTTGCGACGGCTTTTTTGCCGCGATTCTCGAGCGCACGAAATGAAGTCGTGGTCGAAATGCTTTGTGTGCGCCTTTGCGCTGGCACTGCCGTTGACGGTCGGCTCGGCGCTTGCGCGCGAAATAGTGCCGGCGCCACAGGCGACCTACGAGGCGTTGTTCACGCCAGGCGACGCGGTCGATGCGCGCCTTGCGGACTTGATCGACAGCGCGCACAGCGAAGTGCTCGTGAATGCGTTCACGTTCACGAGCCGGCGAATCGGACGCGCGCTCACTCTCGCACAGGCGCGTGGCGTACGCGTAGAAATCGTCGCCGATCGCGGCCAGACGCTCGAGTTGCCGGGCAGCGCCGTGCCGACGTTGGCGCGGCAAGGCATTGCGGTGTGGCTCGATGGCAATTTCGCCGCCGCGCATAACAAAGTGCTGATCATCGACGGCGCATCCGCGCAAGGCGCCATCGTAACGGGAAGCTACAACTACACCGGCGCAGCGCAATCGCGTAACGCCGAAAACGTTTTGATCGTCCGCCACGATCCTGCGCTCGCGCTGCAATATCGCGCGAACTTCATTCGTCTGCGCGATCGCGCACAGCGCTACGATGGCGAAGCACGCACGCGGCGCTAGGCGCGTGTTGTATGTTGTATTCTGACGCTGAATGCTCGCTCCGATCAACTTCAGCCAATTCGAGCAAGCCCTCGCGACGCCGCAAGGTTGGGCAGATCTCGGGCTCGTTGCGGTCTGCCTCGGGATCGCGTGGGTCGCCGATCGCCGCGCGATCGCCTCGCGCAAACGCGCGGACAATACGCTGCGTTTCAACGGCAGCGTCGCGCGCGTCGTGTTTCCGCTCACGGCGCTAGTGCTTGCCCTCATCGCGACGCTGGCTTTCCGCCGCTACGTGGGACCGCCATTCTTTCTCGCTATCGTCGCACCGTTGCTGATCGCGCTCGCGACGATTCGCATGCTGGTCTACGGCCTGCGGCGGATGTTCAAGACGCAGAGCTGGCTGCCGACATCGGAGCGCGCAATCGCACTGGCGATTTTCGCGCTGGTCGTCCTCTATTTCCTCGGCCTCTCTCCGGAAATCGCCAACACGCTCGATGAGATCCAACTTCCGCTCGGCAAAACGCAAATCTCGCTGCTGTCGATCGGCACCGCGGTGCTGGTCGTCGTCTTCACGCTGATCGTTACGCTGTGGATCTCCGGACTGATCGAACAACGTTTGACCCGCGCGACGCAATTCGACGCCAATCTCCGCGTCGTATTCGGGAAATTCGTGCGGGCGATCCTGCTGCTCGTCGGCGTTCTGATCTCGTTGCAGGCGATCGGATTCGACCTCACGCTACTTTCCGTCTTCGGCGGCGCGCTCGGCATCGGCATCGGTCTTGGCTTGCAAAAGCTCGCGTCGAATTACATTGCGGGTTTCACGGTGCTCATGGATCGGTCGATACGCTTGGGCGACATGGTCACCGTCGACGGGCGTTACGGCGCGGTGTCGAAAGTGACATCGCGCTATGTCGTCGTGCGAAGCTTGGATGGCATCGAGGCGATTGTCCCCAACGAAACACTCGTGACGACAACGGTGCTCAACCATTCGTATTCGACGCGCAATGTGCGCCTCGCGGTGCAAGTCCAGATTTCATACGACAGCGACGTCGATCGCGCGCTTGCGCTGATGGAAGAGGTCGGCCGCGGCCACGAGCGCGTCCTCAAAACGCCGGATCCTCCGACTGCGTTTCTGGTGAGCTTCGGCGACAACGGAATCGTCCTCGAGTTGGGCGTCTGGATCGCCGATCCCGAGAAGGGCCAACTCAATCTGAGGAGCGCGCTCAATCGGGGAATCCTGAAGGCCTTCGGCGAAAATGGGATTCGATTGCCGTTCCCGCAGCGCGATGTGCGCATCGTCGCCACGCCGTCGTCGCCAAACCTCGCTAACACGTCGCCATCGAACGCCACGCAGCCGACGTTGGCCAATGCTCCGCAGACAGGACCGAAACTTGCGTCGTAGCACGCGTCGCGTCCAAAAAATTCACTCCTGGTCTTGCGAATGCGGGCGGGCGACGTCATATTTTAGGTCGGGAAATCGCTTACAATGTCGGTTGGGCGCAATCAGGCTAAACTACGGCGTGAAAACGCCGGTCAACGGATAATCAATGGGTTACGACATACTTTCATTTGTGACGAACGGCTTGGTTCCACTCTCTTGGTGGGGTTATGTCGTCGTGACGCTGGTTTTGACGCACATCACGATCGCGTCGGTGACCATCTTTTTGCATCGGAGTCAGGCGCATCGGGGTCTCGATCTCCATCCCGTCATCGCGCATTTCTTCCGTTTTTGGCTTTGGCTGACGACCGGCATGGTGACGAAGGAATGGGTCGCCATCCATCGCAAGCACCACGCCAAGGTTGAAACGGACGAGGATCCCCACAGCCCGCAGACGCGCGGAATCCGCACGGTGATGCTCGAGGGCGCCGAGCTCTATCGGAAGGAGTCGAAGAACCTCGAGACGCTCGAGAAATACGGCCACGGCACGCCGGACGATTGGATCGAGCGCAATGTCTACACGCGCCACTCGTGGCAAGGCGTCGGCCTCATGCTCGCCATCAATCTCGTGCTCTTCGGACCGATCGGCATGACGATTTGGGCGGTTCAAATGATGTGGATCCCCGTGACGGCTGCCGGC
>VBCG01000198.1 GCA_005881895.1 Betaproteobacteria bacterium | reverse complement strand
TTTATGAGAGACGAACTCGGCGAAGGTCTTTCCGTCCGGGTTCTCTTGCGAGTTGATCAAGTAGAGCCCTTGAGCGTAGGCGAAGAGGACTTGCCCCAGCTTCTAAACGCTTGCGTCTGCAGAACGATCCCCCAACCCCCATCGGGTTAGGCATCGTCGTTAAACATGCGTGGCGCAGACATGTTTCGTACATTCCAAGAGCCGCTCAAGCATAAATCGACACAAGACATGATCAGTTCTTCGCCAGGAAACTCAAGACCGCTTCATTAAACGCGGCTGGCTGCTGGCCAGATGCGCCATGCGTAGCGTTGGCAATTACCACCCGCTGACTTCCGGGGATGCAGCGAGAGATCGCGTCCCCATTTAGGGAAAAGAACTGTCGCGTATTTGCGCCATTAATGATGAGCACTGGCGGCTTGAGGCGGGCTAGCCTCTCACATGTGGCCGAAGGAAGTTGTTTCCGGACTAGGAACATCCGGACGGTGCGTGCGTTGTCCAATGCCATTGAGCGGTACGCGTCCGACTCCTGGTCAAAGCTACCCGGGCCCGTGTTATTTGCCCATTCGGCAAACAGCCGAGTCGCCTTTGCCGCATCACCATCCTTCAATGCCGCTCCAATACGCCCGAAGGATTGCCGGAGCTCGTCAAGGACAGCTTTTTTCGCCTCAGGATCGGCGATCAGGGACGATTCATAGGGCTCTTGCAACACGATGCTGCGGATAAACTCTGGATGTTCAAGTGCGACGGCTGTGACGATGGTTGTCCCATAAGAACGCCCAACAAGATGGACCGGACCGACATTGAGTCCGCGGATGAGTGCGGCAACGTCTGCCGCATGAGTGATCTCAGAGTAGTCCTTTCCGTCGTCGGGCCAAGCCGATGTCCCGTGGTAGCGGAGATCGACAGCGATATATCGGTACTGCTTGGCGAAAGTCTCGCGCTGTGCCTCCCAGGCCCGATGGTCTGAGAACGCACCGTGTACGAAGACAACGGTAGTTCCGTGTCCCTGCTCGAGATAAGTGATACTGGTGCTGTTGACGTAAAGCTGTCGAATAGCAGGCGCGTCTGTGGAGTCTTGTCGCATGGCCTGGCAACCTGCGATTGCGAGACACGCGAGAAGAGCTAGTCCGATCATCTTACTCATGACATCACCTCAATTCGGGCGCGCGATGATGCGTTAACGAGACCAACTTAACCGGCGCGCCGCCACCGACGTTCGCCAAGCAGAGGGCCCGTACCGGGGCGTCCGGCCAATGAACACTCTCTCGGAAAGAAAATACCGATAGGAACCCCCAACTTCCCATTCTCCGCTCGCCAACCCTGAATGCCGTTCGCTCCTAGACTGAGGGACATGTAGTGAGCGGGAACGCTTCCTTGCAGGAAGGCCCTCGGCGGGAGCGCCAAGACGCTGACGACCATTGCGAACACGTAAAGTCCTAACCTGAACCTCATCGTCGATGATCCGTTGCAGATCATAAGAACAAGCGACGTTCTTATCGCTTGAATGGCCAAGGATTTACTCTTGGGAAGGCAGCCAGACACGATCGGGCGGCAACCCTTGCGCCAGCACCTTCGCAGCAACCTTGCGTCCGATCTCGAGACCCGCCTCGGTGTCGATCGAGTAGTGAATGCCGCCGTAAATGCGCGACATTGCCACTTCCTGCGCCAACGCCAAATAGTGCCCGCCCTGGTCCGGGAATTTCGCATCGAGCACGCGGGCCGCTGCCGACGAAGAGCAGGAATGGTTCGATGGATAGGAAGGATGATTCGGCAGCCCAATCGCAAGCCGGATTTCCGGATCGACCTGTGTGGGCCGTGGCACCCAATACACGAACTTGCTGTCGGCGCAGGTGCTGAACGCGTCGAGCCACGCCATATGCATCAGCGCAAGGACTTCCGCCGTCTCTTCCTGCGAAAGGTGATGCGCTTCTGCCGCTTCGAGCGCTGTCAGATTCCACCACCCCGGAAAGTTCGGCGATGCCACCAGCTCCCAATACTGCGCAATTCGCAATTGTTCGGCGGTTCGGTTGTCCGATATCCTCCTTACTTCGGCAATCGTCACGCGAAACGCTTCCGAGTCGAGTGCGGGTGGAGGCGGGGCCCTGAACTCGCTGCCGCTTGTGGTGAAGAAGGGTCGCAACTCGCCGGTTCGCGCAAAGAGTGGCGGCTGCGGCGGCTGCGCCTGGCTCTTCCAGGTGCCGGGTGTGCTCGGAACCGAACCGGACCACACAAGATCGGAACGGTCGGTCTTGGCGGCTGCAATCACGTCGTCCGCGGCGCGCTTGCCGATTTCGACTCCAGCGGCGAAATCGCCGCGCGGTCCATTCGCGCCGAGGGCACCAATTTCACGGGCAAGCTGTGCATCGATGGCCTGGGTTGCACCGGGAAAAAAGAACGCCAACACGGCGGCGGATGCTCCCGCCACCGCGCCGTCGACGTTGCTCTTGCGTTGTCGTGCGAGGACGGCGGCGTTGCGCTGCGCCAGCGTAAGGTAGGGAAATATGCGCGCTACCTGCGGCGACGAGTTGCGGGTGACCAGTTCGCGTGCGTAGTCGTTCCAGTGCATCGTCGCCGTAGCTCTCAAGCTGGTCGGTGCAACGGCGGTAGTGGACGGGCCTGCGGGAAGCTGCGTGCAACCGAGCGCGAAGAGCAACACCGCTGCCACCGCCGACTCGGCGGCCAAGCGAAATAAGCGAGCCTTCATAGTCGTCTCCCTTTGTGAAGCTCGATGCCGTTTGGCGATACCGCTACGCCACAGGCTATGAAGACCTGCGTCAAAAGTGAAGTCGAACTCGACCGGCAGCGCAAATGTCAGGATGAATGCGCATAGCGCCCGATCGTTGCGCTTGCGTGAGGCACCGGAGGACTGTTGTACTGGCGCCGACCCGTAGCTCAGGCTGCGTCGAAGGCCGCAATGCAGCCCGCGCAGCACGGACATGGCCAGTGCATGCCAGCCGCACGCACCTGCACCACCTGATCAGTTGCGCTGTCTGGTGTCAGCCGGTGCTCGGCTTCCAGTTCGCGTCCTTGATCTCTACCATGAACATGCGTGTAGCCGTCTTGTCGATGTTTTCAACCTCGTGTGTCCCGGCCTCGTACCAGTGCACGTCGCCAGCCTTGGCCTGACCAGTGCTGATCTTGCCGTCCTCCCTTGATTGCCCCCGGAAGGACGTCAAGAAGATGTCGATATGCCGGGGATGGTAATGGAGCCCCGCGCCGCACGGGCCCATGCCCGGGCGATTGTTGTACTCGAGCACACGGACCATGTCGTTTTCGAAGGCGACGCGGAAGTTTTTCGGCATCACTTTCACGGGGTCCAAAGCCGAATCGGGCGCGGCCAATGCGGCGTCGGGTACGCCAAACGCCGCGAGCAACGCGAGCACGTCACGTCGCGAAACGCCGTTGGCGGTTTGCGAGCCAGACAACAATGTTGATGCAACTTTGCGTTCAGATTTGCGTTCGTCTCTCATGGAATGCTCCCTTCGTGGCCTTACATCCTACGGAACAGATGAACGTACGCGTCGGCCACCGGCAGTGACTCTTTGCGGTCCTTGAGCTTTACCGACACGCGGCCGCGCACGTTGCGCTCCACGCCGGCGATGGCGTTGACGTTGACGACGGTCGAACGATGGATCTGCCAAAAAATCTGCGGGTCGAGCTCGTCCGAAAGCTCCTTGATGGTCTTCTGGATCAACGATTCCACGTGCGGTGTGACGACCAGCGTGTACTTGTTGTCCGCCTGGAAATAGCAGATCTCGTCGACCGTGATCAGCTTGACGATCTTGCCCACCGACGCGTTGATCCAACGCAGGTAGCTGCCTTGGTTCGCGATGCCGGAGAGGCGCCCGAGCAACTCACTCAAGTCGGCAGGCGGTGATACCAATCGTTCCTTGAGCCTGCCGATCGTTGTCGCGAGGCGCGCCGCGGTGAACGGCTTGAGCACGTAGTCGACAGCTCCCTGCTCGAACGCCGCGACGGCGTATTCGTCATAGGCGGTGATGAACGCGACGTGACAGCGATTGCTCGCGTAACGAGCGACCTCGAGTCCGCTCAGACCGGGCATCTGGATATCCAAAAAGAGGATGTTCGGTTGATATCGATCCAGCGCCTGCACGGCTTCCATGCCGTCGCCGACCATTGCGGAAAGCTCGAGCTCGGGCCATAACTTCGACAGCCGCTCCGCCAGCTGCTCTCGCAATCTCGGCTCGTCCTCAGCGACCAACGCGCGGGGCTGCGTCATAGGGCACCTCCACTATTACACGAACCACGCCGACCGTCGGGCCAGTGGCGTCCATTCGGACAAAGGGAGCGAACATGGACTCTAGTGTGCGGCGGATCTCGGCCAAACGCCCGCTTTCTGGAGCGCTTCTCGAGGCCTCTGCGGTGACGCACAAGCGCGCGCCATCTCTTTCGCGGGACGCGGAGATATGCAGGCGTGCCGCGGCACCGCTTGCCAGCGCCGAGCGCGCCAGCGCGTCGCAGAGCGGCTGCACGACCATCGGCGGAAAACGTGCGTCGCGCACCGCGACTGGTACGTTGGATTCGAGCTCGAGAGGTTCGCCGTCAGGTGTACGCAGGACCCGAGCGTAGGCGACGGCGAGCGCAACTTCCCGTGCAAGCGTCGATTCTGTATGCCGCATTTGCGGAAGCGCAAGCCGCAGGTATTCAATCAATGCATCGAGAAGTGACTCCGCAGCGGCGGGTCGCGAGCGGTAAAGACGTCCTGCTTCGTCGAGCGTATCGAACAATACCTGGGGGTCGAGACGCGCCTGCAGGGCGCCCAGCCGCAATTCGAGCAGCCATCGCTCCGCGCCCCGCCGTGCGAGCTCACTCTCGCGCAGTGCTGCCGTCGAACACCCCGCGCGATCGATACTCTCGTAATACCAGACAGCGAGCAGGAAGTAAGTAGAATTAAC
>VBCG01000197.1 GCA_005881895.1 Betaproteobacteria bacterium | reverse complement strand
CTTCCTCATCTTCGCGGGCGATCAGCCGCGGCGCCATTTCAATGACAGTGACGCGACTGCCGAAGCGCCGGTACATCTGCGCAAACTCAAGACCGACGTAGCTGCCGCCGATGACGATCAAATGCTCCGGCAGGAAGTCGACATCCATCATGCTGCTGCTGGTCAAATAGTCGATTTGCGTCAAACCTTCGATCGGCGGGATCGTGGGACGGCCGCCGGTGTTGATGAAGATCTCCGGCGCAGTGAGCCGGCGGTCGCCGACGCGGACCACGCGCGCGCTTTCGAAGCGCCCATGGCCTTCGATCACGGTGACGCCAGGCGTGCCACGCAACCATTTCTGCACGCCGCCGGTCGATTGCGCGACGACTTCGTCCTTGCGTCTCTTGACCCGCGGCATGTCGACGCGAACGGCGCCGTCGATCTTGACGCCGAAGTCTGCGGCGCGGCGGACGACGTACGCGGCGCGGGCGCTGGCGATCAGCGTTTTCGTCGGGATGCAGCCCGTGTTGACGCACGTGCCACCGAAGCGGTTGCGCTCCAGAATCGCCGTCTTGCGTCCAGATTGCGCGAGACGGACAGCCAGCGGGGGGCCCGCTTGCCCCGTTCCGATGACGATTGCATCGAATGATTCAATCATATTGATTATCCTTGGGCCATAACGATGGCCGCAGAGTTAGTCAGTCAGCGCTCTGTACACCTTACCGACTCATGCGTAAGACCTTATTGCGATGGCACGACCAACGCAAGCCTCAACGCAACGGAGCTTGCCATGATCGAACGCATCGACGAGTTGCTGCAGAACAACAAGGCCTTTGTCGCGGATCAGCTGCGGCTCGATGCCGACTACTTCCACAAGCTCGCAGAGGGACAACATCCGGAATTTCTGTGGATCGGTTGCTCGGACAGCCGCGTGCCGCCTGACCGCATCACGCGCACCAGTCCCGGCGACATGTTCGTCCACCGCAATATCGCCAATCTCGTCGTGCAAACCGACATGAATCTGCTGTCCGTGTTGCAGTACGCGGTCGAGGTGCTGAAAGTGAACCATGTCATCGTCTGCGGCCATTACGGCTGTGGCGGCGTCAAGGCGGCGATGAGCGGCGTGCACCACGGACTGATCGACAACTGGCTTCGCACGATCAAGGATACGCAGGACTATTTCTGGAAAGAGTTGACGGGGCTCGAATCACCAGCGCGCTTCGACAGGTTGGTTGAATTGAATGTGATCGAACAGGTCTACAACCTCGGCAAGACCGATATCGTCCAGGAAGCCTGGCGATCCGGCGGCCGACCGTACATTCACGGTTGGGTCTTCGATCTTGGCAGCGGCTACATTCGACCGCAAACGAGCATGATCAACAACAACGAAACGATTCGGGAAGTCTGCAAATTCCACAACGGCAGTGTCGGGCGCTGAGCATGCGGCGGTGAAACCAATTCGCGCGAAGCGCGACGTTCAGCTTTGTTGCAGAACGGGTTCGCGCTGAAAGAATTTCTGCGCGAGCTTCGCCGCGCCGATGGACACGCACATCGTGATAAACGCAAGCCACGCGTAGGGACGCAATAGCGGCATGCCGATCAGGATGAGTCCATCGTTGCTGCCCGGAATCAACAGGCTGCCCCAAGCCATCATCGCACCGCCGGCGAAGCACTTCGCGACCTGTGCCGCGCCGATTCGCGTGTTGCGAAAGCGCCCCGCCGTATAGCCGCCGACAAGGGCCCCCAGAAACAACGCGGCGACCAGCGCAATGCGCGCGAAGAGGCTGCCGACCATGCCGCGCGCCAGCTCGGCAAGCACGTCGGTATACGCCCAGGTGCCACCGATCAGCAGCAGGATCACGACAAACGTGATGCCGATCACCGCGGTGGCCGCATGCGGCGACCAAATGCGAGTCGCCAATGTTGCGCGAAGCCTCTGTGTGAACGTTTGACTCGCGCCGTCGGAAGCGGCTGACAGCAGCGGCGATACGACCCGGAACAGCATGAAGCCCGCGAACAGCACCGCGAGCCACATGGCGGCGTCGAACAGCGGCGAGCTGCCGCTCAATTTGGACGGTGGCGGCGGAGAAAAGATCGTCCCCACCGTCAAGCAACCGACGTAGAACCCGACCGGCGTTACGACGTACGCCCATTCGCCGGAACCGAGGCGCGCAATCGCACCGAACACACAGGCGCCGTTGACATAGGCGCCAAGCCCAAGCAGCACGCCTCCCAACACAGTCAGATAGTTGACTGCGTAAGCGGCCGGCATCTTCGGCAGCAGATGCAATGATTGCGCGAGCAGCAGGCCACCGACGACCCACAGCGATGCCTCGATCATGCTGATCAATCGGTTGAGCCTTCGTTTGCTGACGGCTTCCTCGACGGCCGCAACGGTGCAGGTCGCGCCGCGCTGGATCGCGAAGCCCATCAGTCCCGCACAAAATGCAGCAATGATGAAAGCAAGACTGGTGACGACGATTTCCATCATGGTCGTGCCCGCTATGGATGATTGGATGATTGCTGGAGAGCTTGAAACACTGCGAGGTACGCGCATGGCGCATACCTCGCGACGGTGACGTCGATTGCAGATGCGCCGCTCACATGTGCTGCATCATCGTCTCGGGCTTCTTGTCGTTGACGATGTCCGCGATCGTGAGGACGACGGTCACATTGCCCTCGTTCTTCCACCAGTGTTGCAAGCCGCTCGATTCGCGACCGATTTCACCGGCTTTGTGCAGAATCGGCACGGTGCACTGGCTGCTGTATTCGTAGATCTGTCCCTGGTTCACCATGATGAGCGCCGGCCGATCCGCATGCGTGTGCAGCGGAACGATGCCGCCTGGCGCGATTTCCATGTGACGAAAACGAAGCCGCCGTTGCGGAAGATTGACGGCCTCCTTGCCGAGATCGATCGAGCTTAACTCCATCTCCGTGACGCCGAGGGGCGCCGTGGCGGCTCCCGGAAGCGGATTGGCGCCGGCTTTGCCGGCGGGGCAATCGCCGGCATACGAGGGCGCAACGAGCAACAGCGAAAGAAGACCGACGAGCAACGCCGATGGGCCGGCGCCGGTAACGCTGCGAACTGAGGTAGACATGTCAAATGCTCCTGTGAACGGTGAATGAAAGAATGGTTGCTTGAGATCGAGGTGCGGTGTTTCGTCGAAGTGGGCTTCGCATTCCGAACCTCCGCCCCTGCATCAATGGTCGAATGCGTTCTTGATTGCTTACGCACTATCAATGCGTTTTCCCGCCGAAGCCGTCGGTGCCGCGCGCGATCGCCGCCTTCACCCGCGGATCGTCATGGATGATCACGCCGTCCATCGGATCGGCCGGCGCGCGCCATGGC
Organism: Betaproteobacteria bacterium; assembly: GCA_005881895.1. Taxonomy (GTDB): domain Bacteria; phylum Pseudomonadota; class Gammaproteobacteria; order Burkholderiales; family Casimicrobiaceae; genus VBCG01. The sequence continues at coordinate 2,011 of VBCG01000197.1, read as the reverse complement.
GCGGCGTCGAGCATCCGCTTGGTATCCGCGTATCCGGCCTGCCAGCGCGCACGGATGCCCCCCGGCGTGAAGTCGATGTCCTTGGTGTGATCCTCGCCGTCGATTTTGGGCGCGACGAGCCGCGCGACGTGCATCGTCGTGTTGCAGCCCCACGAGGCGAGCTCCTTGACGTCCGCCGACTCGCGCAACCTCTCTGGAAATTTCTTGGAAAGCTCACGAATGATGTGCCGCAGGTGATGGATTTGTTTCTGGCGTGCGATGTGGCTCCGCGCGCGGCTTGCGAATTGGATGTCCTTCTGCCGCCCCATCACTTCCCACAGCGTTTGCGGATCGGGCCCCTCGGGATTCCACATCTGCACGGCAAAGATCACCGAATCCTGGCGCGGCTTGTCATCGAGCACCGCTTCGATCGGCGTGTTCGAGTAGATACCGCCGTCCCAATACGGATCGTCGTCGATGCGTACGGCGGGAAACGCCGGCGGCAACGCGCCCGACGCGATCACGTGATCAAGATGGACGATCTCGTCGCGGCTGTCGAAATAGCGCATCTCGCCACTGCGTACGTTGACGGCGCCGACGGTCAGCCGTATGTGTCGCGCGTTGATATGCTCGAGATCGATCAGGCCCGACAGCGTCTCGCGTAACGGCGCGGTCGTGTAGTACGCCGCGGACTCCACGCCCAGCGGAATGTGCGAGCCAAGCCAGGCGGGGAGGTGCGGCGTAAAAAACGCCGCAATGCCCTTAGTCATCGTGGCGAAATTGCTCGACGCGTTCGACAGGCCCGTGAAGAAGCGCAACAAGTCGAACTCCGCCCCGTCGCTCGCGACCCGGCTCCAGAATTCGCGGAGCCGGTCGAAGCGTTTGGCCGGCTCGTTGCCGGCGATCAGCGCGGCGTTGATCGCACCGATCGACGTCCCGATCACCCAGTCCGGCTCGACGCCGGCCTCGTGCATGGCCTCGTACACGCCGATCTGGTAAGCGCCGAGGGCACCGCCGCCCTGCAGCACCAGGACGACTTGTCCCGGGAAGCCGGGCTGCCATTTTGCCTTGGGCGCGCCGTTGCCCACCTTCGCCGCATTGCGGGCTGTCTTCGCTGCGCGGCCGCGGGTTTTCGCGTCTCGTCTCGTTGTCGTGGTCGTCATTTCGGTTACCTCAATCGCGTAAAAAGAAGGCTCAACGGCAGGCTCGCTATCACTGAGCCGTCCAGCCGCCATCGATCGGAATGATCGCGCCGGTGATCGAGGCGCCGGCATCGCTCGCCAAAAACGCCGTCAACGCCGCGACTTCGTCGACCTGAACGAACTGCCTCGTCGGCTGCGCGTGAAGCAGCACGTCGCTGATGACTTGTTCTTCCGTGATGCCGCGCGCCTTCGCCGTCGCAGGAATCTGCTTCTCGACGAGCGGCGTCCACACGTAGCCGGGGCAAATCGCATTCATCGTGATGCCCTGCGCGGCGACTTCGAGCGCGACGGTCTTCGTGAGTCCGGCAATCCCGTGCTTGGCGGCGACATACGCGGATTTATACGGGCTCGCGACCAACGCGTGCGCCGACGCAATATTGATGATGCGGCCGCGCTTTTTCGCCTTCATCGCCGGAAGCGACAAGCGAATCGTGTGGAACGATGCCGTCAGATTGAGCGCAAGAATCATGTTCCATTTCTCGACCGGGAATTCATCGATCGGCGCGACGTGCTGGATGCCGGCATTGTTGACGAGGATGTCGATCGCACCGAATTCGCTGAGTGCCCGCCCGATCGTCCGCTCGATTGGTTCTTGCTTCGACAGATCGGCGCCGTCGTAGCGCACCGTAACGCCATGTTCCGCTGCGAGCTTGGCGCGCAGCGATTCGATCGCCGGCGCATCGCCAAAGCCGTTCAGCACGATATTGGCGCCTTTTGCGGCAAGCGTCGTGGCGATTCCCAATCCTATTCCACTGGTCGATCCGGTGACCAATGCCGTGAGACCCTTGAACATGGCGAGCTCCGTGTGAGTTGCAATGAATGGATCGGGG
>VBCG01000040.1 GCA_005881895.1 Betaproteobacteria bacterium | reverse complement strand
GTAAGCGTTCGCGGTCAACCGGTCGCGCGTGGCCGACGGCTCGATCAGCAACCGTGCAACGTCGTGTCCGAGCTTGTCGGATGGGATGACATACGGTCGACCGAGGGGAAACACGATCCGCCGCATCAGAGCGGCGATCGTGCGGTTCGGAAAATTGGAGATCACGCCTTCGAGCGCATTTTGCGCGCTGAACATCGCGTCCCAGATCGCCCAGTGCATCAACGGCGCGTCGCCGCTCTGACGGCCCTCGACTTCGTACCGTTTGAGCGTCGCCGAGCAAAGGTACATTAGAGACAAGACGTCGCCGAGGCGCGCTGAGAGCTTTTCCTTGCGTTTGAGCGCGCCGCCGAGCGATCCCATCGACACATCGGACAACAAGGCCAGCGCGGCGGAAAAACGTGTCAGCTGCTGATAGTACCGCCGTGTCTCCGGCGCGACGTTCGCGGGAATGCGCACGAAATGTGAACCGGTGAAACCCATCACCAGCGCGCGCGCCAGATTAGCAAGCGTGAAACGCAGGTGCCCGAACATCGCCGCATCGAACGCGGTAGACGCCTTTGACCGATCGGTCTCGCGCGTTGCTTCGATTTCCTTCAACACGAACGGATGACAGCGGATCGCGCCCTGGCCGAACACGATCAGGCTGCGCGTCAGGATGTTCGCGCCTTCGACGGTGATCAGAACCGGCAGTTGCATGTACGCGGCGCCGATGAAATTCGACGGCCCCATGCAGATGCCTTTGCCGCCGGCGATATCCATCGCATCGGTGACGACCTTGCGGCCGCGCTCGGTGAGATGCAGCTTCGTGATACCCGATAGCACCGCAGGTTTCTCGCCCAAATCGACCGCGCGCGCAGTCAAGACACGCGTCGCGTCCATCATGTAGAGGTTGCCGCCCATGCGCGCCAGCGGCTCTTCGATCCCTTCGAACATGCCGATCGGCGTCTTGAATTGCTGGCGTACGCGCGCATAGCCGCCCGTCGTACGCACCGCGAGCTTCGCCATGCCGGTGCTCGATGCGGGGAGGGATATGCCGCGTCCCGCGGCGAGCGACTCCATCAGCATTCGCCAGCCGTGGCCCAGCATCGGTTGTCCGCCGATGATCCAATCCATCGGAATGAAAACGTCGCGCCCCCACGTGGGCCCGTTCTGGAACACCGCGTTGAGCGGCATGTGACGACGGCCGATCTCGACGCCCGGATGCGTCGTCGGAATCAATGGACGAGATGATCGGGATCGTACGCACGGATCGCGAGACCGAGCAGCGTCGCAACCGGCCCCAGCGTGATGTAACGCTTTTCCCACGTGACACGAAGGCCCAGCACACGCTTGCCGTCGTGCTCGCCCATGCAGACGATGCCGTAATCAGGGATGGCCGCTGCGTCGGAGCCGGCATGCGGATTGGTCAACGCGAAGCAGGGAATCTCGACGCCTTTCGCAAGACGCGGCAGGTAATACCGCTTCTGCTCGTCGGTGCCGTAGTGCTGGAGCAGCTCGCCGGGGCCCAGGGAATTGGGCACCATCACGGTCACCGAAACGGTTCCCGAATGCGTTGACAGCTTCGTCATCACTTCCGAATGCGCGTACGCGGAAAAGCCGAGTCCACCGTACTCCTTGGCGATGCTCATGCCGAGAAATCCCTTGTCCTTGATGGTTTGCCAGACCTGCGGCGGCAAATCCTTGTAGACATTGGTCGTTTCCCAATCGGTGACCATCGCGCATAGCCCGTCGACCTCGTGGTCGAGAAAATGCTGTTCGTCGGCCGTGAGCGAAGGCGGCGGAACGCCGAGGAGCTTTGCCCAGTTCGGGCGCCCGGAAAAAAGCTCGGCATCCCACCAGACGCTGCCGGCTTCGATGGCGTCGCGCTCTGTCTGCGACATCGGCGGCATCACCTTGCGGAATATCGCGAGCACCCGATCGCTGACGATCGAACGTCGCAGCGCCGTGATGTTCAGCACGGCGGCAACGAGCACGAACGCCGTAGTGAGCACGACGTTGATCCAAACCGGCAAGAGCGATGCGGACCACGACAGCACAAGCAACGCAGCGAACGCGAGGGTCCAGGCAATGCCTGTCGCGTTCGTATACGCAACCACGACGACCGATACGACCGCGAAGGCGAACCAGAGGAGCGTCAGCATCGAATGATCCTAGGAACGCGTCAGGTGCGTTCTGCGCGCGCGATCATCTTTAGCGCGCCGCGCGAGCTCGACGTCGAGCTCGCGTGTGACGTCGGACACGTCGGGCAGCGGCGTCTTCAAGCCCGCGAGGAGAAAAGGCGCCAACCGACGCAGCAGGATTTCATCGTCGTCCGATTCATGCGGATTGAGCTCGGCAATCAGCTTGAGCGCATCGGTGCCGGCCAGTGTGTACGACAGCGCACCCATGATGAAGTGCAGTCGCCAGGACAATTCCTTCCGCGGCAGATACGGCAGCGCGCGGCCGAACGCGGTCTTGAATCGGACAATCATCTCGGCGTATTGCGCCGACAGAAATTGGCGGATGAACGGCGCCGGATCGGCGTACGCGCGCCCAAGCAGGCGCAGAAAATTCTTGCCGCCGCGCCGTGGATCGCGCGCAAGCGTCAGCGCAGGAATGAACAAAGCCGTCAGAATCTTTTCGCACGATAACGCCTTGGGCGCGGCCTCCGCTTCGAGACGCGTCAACAGGGTCAGCCGATCGTGGTTCATCGGATCGAGCCGCCGCGTCAGGACGGCCTGGAACAGCTCCTCTTTCGAGCCGAAATGGTAGTTGACCGCCGCGAGGTTCACGGCGGCGGCGGCGGTGATCGAGCGAAGGCTCGTCGCTTCGAAGCCGTGTTCCATGAACAGGCTCTCGGCGGAGTCGAGGATGCGTTCCTTCGTCGCCGCGGCGCCGCGCGTTTCCGACAGCGAGACGACGTTGTCGCCCGGCGCCGCATCAGACGTGGCGGGGAGCCTGCGGGATTTTGCTTTGAAAGGCGGTCGGAACATGCCGGGCTCATTTAAACGTTTGTTTGAATTATAGAGCCCGGGTGGCGGCTGCGTCAAGGAGGCTCAAGGCGCCGTCCCCGACGCTGCCCGCGGCAGCACGAATGCGTTAGTCGAGCGGCGCTTCGCGGTACGCCCGCTCGATCCGATCTTTGAATCGCTCGACGAGCCGCGGTCGCTTGAGCTTCTGCGTCGGCGTCAGCAGTCCATTGTCGACGGTCCATGGGTCGGGAGTGGCGATGACATGGCGCACGCGCGCCCAGCGCGGAAAAGTCTTCAGCTGCGCGTTCGCCCGTTGGACCAGCGCCTTTTCATCTGCGCCCTTCGTTACCGCCAAGAGAATCGCGTACGGCCGGCCATCGCCGACCAGCATGATTTGCTCAAAAACCGGCTCGTGCGCAATGGCGATCTCGACATCCTGTGGTGAGATCTTCTCGCCATTCGACATCACGAAGATGTCCTTCGCGCGACCGCGGATCATGATCTTGTCTTCACGCATTTCCGCCAGATCGCCGGTGTGCAGCCAGCCGTCAGCGTCGAGCGCCGCGCGCGTCGCCTCTTCGTTGCGCCAATAGCCGATCATCACGTTGGGACCACGCACCAACAGCTCACCGCTATCGGAGAGCCTCACGTCAACGCCAGGCAACGGCGGACCGACTGTTTCGGGATCGTTATCGCCCTCGCGATTGACGGCGATGACCGGCGACGCTTCCGTCATGCCATAGCCTTGCAGCAACGGCAGGCCGAGACCGATGAACGCACGCGATAACTCAGGATCGAGCGCGGCGCCGCCGACCACCGAGAATCGCATCCGTCCGCCCATCCGCGCGAGGATCGGGCCTGCGACGAGTGCGCGCAGCAACGGGAGCATCATGTGATCGGTCAGCGTGGCCCCCTTCTTCGCCACGTGTACGCCGCGCTCGACGCACGCGTCGAATAAACGCTTCTTGAGCGGCGATTCGGCCAGCGCCTGCTCGATCCGCGCGCGAAAACGATCGAAGATCCGCGGCACGGCGAAGACGACCGTCGGACGCTGCGACATCAGATCGTCCGCGATCGATGCGACACCGCGCCCGAACGCAACGACCGCGCCGATCGACAGCGGCAGGTAATAGCCGCCGGTACGCTCGAACATATGCGAGAGCGGCAGCATCGACAGAAAGCGATCGTCTGCGCGCGCCATGTGCAGCGCTTGGCATTGCCGCACATTGGCGATGATATTGCCGTGCGACAGCATGACGCCCTTGGGACGACCGGAGGTGCCCGACGTGTAGCAGATCGTCGCAAGTGCGTCGTCAGGCATGCCCCGCACTTCGAGGTCGCCACTGCTCTTGGGCAGGAATGTTTCGGCATGCGTGCTCGCTTCGCCGCGGTCGGGGCGCAACACGCAAAGCGGCGGCAAAGGCGAACCTGCGGTGGCGGCGGCGCGTAGCGCAGCGGCGACGCGGGAATTCTCGACGAGCAACAGCTTCGCCTCCGCGTTACCTGTGCACCATGCAGCGTTTTCGGGATTGTCGTCCACGTATAGCGGGACAACGACCAGCCCGAGACCGAGCGCGGCCAAGTCGGCCGCGATCCACGTGACGCCGTTACGGGCGCACAGGGCAATCCGGTCGCCGGGCGCCAGGCCTTCGCGCCGAAACGCCGCCTGCCAGCGCGAGACTTGCGTCGCGACCTCGGCCACGCTGACATCACGCCAGCGCTCGTCGACAAAATGACGATAGAGAATCTGTTGCCGCTGCGCAAGGTGCTGCGAAAAGAATTGCGCGATGTTGCGGGTCATGGCTCAGGTCCGCTGCCGGCCGATTCTCGCGCGTTTCGGGTGGCCGGTCCATTGCACGACGCCCGGTTCGAGAACGCGTATTCTTATGTGTCGCATTGAGACGATGGGAGCGGGCCAATGGCCAGCATTTCGATCGCGAGGAAGCATCACCTGTCGCACAAGAAAGCCAAGGACGCCGCGGAGCAAATCGCGCGCGACTTGAAGTCACGCTTTTCGCTGGATTACGCCTGGAATGGCGATCGGATCGACTTCGAGCGGCCCGGCGTCAGCGGCTCCATGCACGTAAGAAAGGATCAAATTCAGCTCGATGTGTCCCTTTCATTTCTGCTGACGCCGATCAAGCCGTCGATTGAACGAGAGATCGAGGCGCAACTTGATCGCCTGCTTGGCGACAAATCGAAATCCGCGAAGGCCTAGCTCGGGAGCGCGCACCGCTACGTTCGAACAACCGGCCAAGGGTCCGGAAAGGGATCGTTCGCGCCGGCGACGATAGCATCGAGCAGATGCGTCTCGCGCATTTCGATGATGTCCAGGAATTGCGTCGCGCCGTTCATCCGGCGAAATGCCGTGAACCCACGTTCGAGAAAATCCTGCAACGCAGAAAAGCCCGCGAGTCGCGCCGGCTGCCGCATCATCGTGAGCGCGGCGCCGATCATCGGCGTGCGAACGTAGCGATCCAACGCGGCGCCGACTTCGCGAATCAGCGCGAGTTGATGCTTGCGAAGCGGGTACTCGTCAGCGTCGCGATACGCTTGACAGTATTCCGCGACGCTAAAATCCCCATCGCGACGCGGCAGACGCATGAGCAGCGACTGGTCGAGCTCACGGGAGAGAGCGTTCAGCTCGATGGCGTGCGCGACGGTGGAGATCACCTTCTCCGGTACCAAGCGAACCATTTTGGGGACGACGCGCGCAAGGTCGGCGTCTCGCCGGCTGAAATCCGCGCCGCCGTAAAGATCGTGTTGGAAAAAAGCAATGGCCGCTGTGTAGCGTGGATCGACGGCGAGGTCCGAGTACGTGTGACGTAGACGCCGCGACTGCCATTCGCCGAGCCGTTGCAAAGCCTTTGCGAGCGATGGATCGGCGTGACAGGCTTCGTGCAGCCGCGTCACGCGCGTGAGCTCGCGCATGAGCGACGCAGGCGCATCGTCGCGCTCCTCGGCCATGCGGGAGTATAGATTTAGATTGTTTGCTCTACGTCGTACGGCTATTTTGGCTCGCCGTGACCATTTCTCGCCGAACCTTCATCTTTGCCGGCGCTTTCGGTATCGCCGCTCTCGTTGCGGTCCGCTATTGGCCGCGCGCAAACGTGCCCACACGAGTGCCGTTGCAATCGCTCGACGCCGACGGCGAGGCGATCATGCGCGCGATCGTGCCGGCCATTCTTGCTGGCGCACTGCCGCAGGACCATGCGCAACGCCACGAGGCCGTTCAGGAAACGGTGGTGAACGTCGATCGGGCGATCAACGGCTTGTCGCCTCTCCAGATACGTGAAATCGATCAGCTGCTCACATTGCTCGCCCTTGCGCCGGTACGTTGGTTGCTCACGCGGTCGACGCGTGCATGGGACGAGGCGACGGCAAGCGACGTCGATGCATTTCTTGCTCGGCTTCGCGACAGCCGCATCGCGCTCCTGCGCGCGGCGTACGACGCTTTGCATCAGCTCGTTTTCGCGGCCTGGTATGGCAATCCGCGTTCATGGGCCGCAGTCGGATACAACGGCCCACCGGTGCTCGGTTAAGCGTACCAATGCCCGATGAATCCGCGCGCACGGCATTGATCGATCCGATTCGGGTCGGTGTGGCGAGCGGCTGGCACGTGATCGATGCCGCAACGCTCGAGAATCCTATAACGCTCGAGACGGACGCCGTGATCGTCGGTACCGGTGCGGGCGGCGGAGTGACGGCCGAAATTCTTGCCGATGCGGGTCTCGGCGTGATCCTGGTCGAGGAGGGCCCGCTCAAGTCGTCAGGCGATTTCCGGATGCGCGAAGCAGAAACATACGCAGAGCTGTATCAGGAGTCGGCCGCACGCAAAACCAGGGACAAAGCGATCTCGATTCTGCAAGGACGCTGCGTGGGCGGCGGCACGACGGTCAACTGGACCAGCTCGTTTCGCACGCCGCCGATCACGCTCGCGCATTGGGCGCACACGTTCGGCATCACCGGCTTCGGCATCGACGATCTCAAGCCGTGGTTCGAACGGATGGAAGCGCGGCTCGCCATCGCGCCGTGGACGATCGCGCCCAATCCGAACAACACGGCGCTGGCGGTCGGCACCGCGAAGCTCGGCTACTCGTCGGAACCGATTCGGCGCAACGTCAAAGGTTGCTGGAACTTGGGCTACTGCGGCATGGGATGCCCGACGAATGCCAAGCAGTCCATGCTCGTGACGACGATTCCGGCAGCGCTTGACCGCGGCGCGACGCTTCTGACGCGCGTTCGGGCGATGGCCCTCGAATGGCGGGGCGATCGCGTGCACGCGTTGCAATGCGCCGCGATGGATGCGCGCGGAACGACGCCGACATCGCTCCGGATCGCAATCCGCGCCCGCACGTATATTGCATCCGCCGGCGCCATCGGCACGCCGGCGCTGCTGCTCCGCAGCGACGTTCCCGATCCGTACGGCATCGTGGGCCGGCGCACATTCTTGCACCCCGCGGTTGTTTCGGCCGCGCTCATGCCCGAGGTCATCGATGGATTCTCCGGCGCGCCGCAATCGATCTATTCCGATCAGTTTCTCGACGCAGCGCCACCCGATGGATCGATCGGGTTCAAGCTCGAAGCTCCGCCGATTCATCCGCTGCTGACGGCGACGACGCTGCCGAACCATGGGATTGTGCACGCAAAGCGAATGCACGAGCTTCGCCATCTGCATGTGTTGATCGCACTGTTGCGTGATGGTTTCCATCCGCAGAGTACTGGCGGCACGGTGCGACTCGCCAACGACGGCACGCCGGTACTCGATTACCCGTTGAACGACTATCTCTGGGACGGCGCGCGCCGCGCGATCACGGCGATGGCCGACATCCAATTCGCCGCCGGCGCGCGAAGCGTCATGCCTGTTCACGGTGACGGGGCTGCGTTCACAAGCGTCGATGACGCGAAGAAGGCGATCGACAAGTTCACGCTGCGCCCGCTGGCGACGCCGCTTTTCTCCGCTCATGTCATGGGTGGCGCACCGCTCGGTACGGATCCGCGGCGCGCGGTCGTCGACTTGCAGGGACGCTATCACCACCTGGCGAACCTGCACGTTATCGATGGATCGCTCTTTCCGACATCGATCGGCGCCAATCCGCAATTGTCGATCTATGCCGTCGCAGCCAAGCTGGCGACGGACCTTGCCGCAAAGTTGAAAGCCTGAACAGTCGAAGCAGTCTTTAGTGTGATTCGTCTAACGGATTCGCGTAACTTGCGATCGTGCGCGACGGTTTCGCGCGATTTTCGGAGAAGCGATCCATGTTGAATACGTTCCAGCACAAAACGAATCGCGTCGGCGACACGGTATTCGCCGCTTCGCGGCAAGTGTGGCTCGCGGGCCTCGGTGCCGCAGTCGTGACGCGCGATTGGGCGGAAAAGGAAGGGGCGGGCGTCTTTCGTACGCTCGTCAAGGAAGGTGCGGCGATAGAGTCGCGCGCGATCCGTCTCGTCGGAGATCAAGTCGGATCGTCGATGACCAAAGCCGGCACGGTCTGGAAGCGCACGCGCACGACCGTCGAGAACGTCGTCCGCGTCTATGCCGACACGGCGGCGATCATCGTTCGGCAATCGTTTCCGGCATTGCTGCCTGCCGTCAGGTCCGCGACCGTGCACAAGCCCAAGCGGCACGCTGCGCAACATCCGCGCAAGTCCACCGCTGCGTCAACGCGCAAGAACACCAAGCGCGCAACGAAGTCAACCAAGCGTTGATCCCTTACACTTGAATGTAGGGAGCTCCTGGATCGGGTCGGTCCAGGGGCTTTTGCCAATGACCCAGTGAGAAGAATCATGTCGTCAGGGGGAACGCATCGCGTCGCACGCGGGCCGCATAGCGTGCGTGCGCGCGCATCCTCGGCGAAAAAGATCGGCGTCGCGCTGGCCGGCGGCGGACCGTTGGGCGGGATCTACGAGGTCGGCGCACTGCTGGCACTCACCGATTCGCTCGAGGGCGTTGACTTGAACGCGCTCGATGTTTACGTCGGCGTCTCGTCGGGCAGCTTCGTCGCCGCGGCACTCGCCAACGGAATTTCACCCGCGCAGATGTACCGGTTGTTTATCGAAGACGACGCCCACAGCGCTCTGAGGCCAGAATTGTTTCTCAAGCCCGCCTTCGCCGAATTGCGACGGCGTCTGCTCACCGTGCCCACGCTACTGTTGCACGCGGGACTGCAATACCTGCGCGATCCGTTGCATCGCGGCGCAATGGAATCTTTCGCGACGCTTGGACGCGCGATACCGACTGGCGTGTTCGACAATCGCGCCGTCGACACCTTTCTCGCGCGATTGTTCTCGGCTTCGGGCCGGACAAACGATTTTCGCGCGCTCCACTCAAAGCTCTTTCTCGTCGCGACGAATCTCGATACCGGAGCCTCGGTCACATTCGGAGCGAACGAGACCAACCATGTACCGATATCGCGCGCCATCGAAGCGTCAAGCGCATTGCCCGGAATGTTTCCGCCGGTCGAACTCCACGGCGAGCATTATGTCGACGGCGCGCTCAACAAGACGTTGCATGCCTCCGTTGCGCTCGACGAAGGCCTCGATCTCCTGTTGTGCGTCAACCCGCTGGTGCCGTTCGATGCGAGCGCCGCCAACCGCACACGCCGATTGACTGTCGAAAAGATCGATCGGGGCGGACTGCCGCTCGTCCTTTCGCAGACGTTTCGCGCCATCGTCCATTCGCGGATGAAGGTCGGGATGGAAAAATACGCGCGGCAGTATCCGAATGCGGACGTTCTATTGTTCGAGCCCGACCGCGAGAATGCCGACATGTTCTACGCGAGCATCTTCAGTTACGCACAGCGCCGGAGGCTTTGCGGGCTTGCCTTTGCGACGACGCGTCAGAATCTTCGCGCACGCGCCGCTGCGCTGGCGCCGATATGGGCAAGGCACGGGATTGCACTTCGCGCCGATCGACTCACCGATACATCGCGTAGTGTCACGGACGCACTCGACGATCCGCGGCCGCTCAGATCGTCCACGCGCCGCCGAACTGTCCGCCACACGGCGCGCGAGCTGTCGTATGCGCTCGATCACTTGGAACGGTTCCTCGCCGCCGCGCGCTGAAGCCACCCGTCATGGCGCAACGAAAGCCGCCACGCCGAACGCGCGAGCGCATCCTCGAAACGGCGTTGGCGCTCTTCAATCGCGTGGGCGAGCCGCACGTGACGACCGGCGACATCGCCGACGAGCTCAATATCAGTCCTGGCAACCTGTACTACCACTTTCGCAACAAGGACGACATCATCGGCGAGCTTTATGCGGCGCTCGACGCGAAGATCACGTCGTTGACCGCCGTTCCGCCCGATCGCCTGCCCAGCGCCGACGACTTGTGGTTGCTGCTGCACCTCTTGTTCGAGCACATGTGGGAGTACCGGTTCTTCTATCGCGACATCGACGAGATCACATCGCGCAACCGCAGAATTGCGCAGCGCTTCGCCGCCTTCAATCGGCGCGGGGAAGCAACGGTGATTCAGTTGTGCCGCGGCATGGTGCATGCGGGGGCCATGCGGGCATCGGAACGTGAGATCGCAGCGCTCGCGCAAAACGTTCTGATGGTCGCCACCTACTGGATGTCGTGGCAACGGGTGAGCAGTCGATTGCCTCTGCATGACAACGACGCTGCGAAGATGGAAAATCGGCTGGCGCTCGCTGCCTATCAGGTGATGGCGTTGATCGCACCGTATCTCGTGGGCGAGGCGAGCGCGCTGATCGAGCAGCTCGGCACCGAATACCTGCACGCGTCGGCTTGATCGGCGATTCTCAAAGGGGCACCACGATGGCAAGAAAATGGCTCAAGTTTCCACATCCCGACAAGGCCTACGCGTACGACGCCGCGGGCCTCAAGAAGAACTGGGCGCGCTTGCACAAGGGCGATTGCGAACCGTATCCGAAAGAAGCGGCGGTCATCGATGCGTGGCGTCATTATCATGCCGGCGATTTCCAGAGCGCCATCGAAGCGGGACTCGCCACGGGCGGTGCGGGCGTCAACACCGCCGTCAAGGCGCAATCGATCTACGCGAATTATCTGGAGAAGAGCGACCAGACGAAGCTCGCGCTCTTCGAGGAGGCCGCTGCCTGGGCCGACGAACGTCGCAACGATGCGCCGAAGGACGCCAACGCGCATTATCTTTACGCGTATGCGCTCGGCCGCTACGGCCAAGGGATTTCGGTGGCGAAAGCGTTAGCGCAGGGATTCGGCGGAAAGATCAAGAATGCACTCACGACGGTGCTGAAGCTCGAACCGAAACACGCGGAAGCGTGCACGGCTTATGGCGCCTATCAGGCTGAAGTGCTCGACAAAGTCGGCGGTATCGTCGCCGGAATGACGTATGGCGCAAAGAAGGAGTCCGCGCTCGAGCACTTCCAGAAGGCGCTCAAGTTGTTTCCCGAATCGCCGATCGCGCACATCGAGTACGCGAACGGACTGTTGCTGCTGTTCGGCAAAGCAAAGATCGCCGAAGCATCGAAGCTCTACGAGAAGGCCGCCGCGACAAAGCCTGCGGATGCGATGGAGCGTCTGGACGTGGAGCTCGCGAAGTCGGAGCTCGAGTAACGACCCCCACGCTTGCGGCTTCGCCGCTGCGCTGCCCCCAGTGGGGCAGTGATTCGCGCCTCGGGGCGGCCCTTCGGCGCGAATGTACGCGTCGGAACTAGGCTGCGATCACCTGCGCCGCGATTGCCGGATCGAGCTCGCCGTCGCGTGGCCACGGGCTCATCAACGTCGTCAACACGAGCTTCTCGAATTCCGCGCCGAACCGCGCCATCAACCTTTGAGGATCGGGACAGAGGCCGCGATCCGTTACGACGCCAAACTGCACGTTGTCGTTATAGGAGATGATGGAAACGCCCATGCCGATGTCACCTGATTGCGGCACCCAGAACATGAGGCTCTCGATGCGACCGCCGGCGAGAAAGAGCGGCGTTTGCGGACCGGGCACGTTCGTCATCACCGCCGTCGCATTGCGCGCGAGGATCGCGAGCAACTTCTCCTGCAGCATTTTTGGTCCCGCACCCATCGCGGCGAGAAGGCCAAGCGCCAGAATCGGCTGATAGCTGCCCTTGAGCGCGTTCATGTTCGCGCGAACGCTATACAGGCGCTCGACCGGATTCTCGATGCCGATGGGCAAGTCGAGAAAGACGAGCCCGAATTGGTTGCCGAGCCGGTACGCTTTTTCCATCGGCCGCAGATTGACGGGCACGAGCGCGCGCAGCATGACGCCGTCGACGGGATCGCCTTTTTCGAGCAGGTAACTGCGGAGAGCGCCACTGACGCACGCGAGCAAAACGTCATTGACCGAAGCGCCCAGCGCTTTGCCGATCGCTTTCACTTCGGGTAGTGAAAGCGGCTCCGCCCACGCGACCCGCTTGGCTACGCCGGGCGTACCCTTGAAGCGCGTCGATGAATCCTGCCCCATCAGCGCCAGCTTGGCGATTTCAGCGGTGAGCGCAGTGCCGCGTTCCGCGAGGTCGACGGCTTTCGCGGGATCGTTCCAGATCGCGACGCCCTTTTCGATAAGGCTTCCGCCAATCTTTCGCGCGGAGGTGAGCACATCGTCGAACGGCGCCATCAACTGCGAAAAGACATCGTCCGACGATTCGGCCTTTCGTTCGCTCTTTCGCTCACGCGGCGCGAACGGCATTGCCGGCGGACCGTTCGGTTCGGAATCGGTCATCGACAGCATCACGCGCACGAGCGCAATGCCGTCGGCGTAGCAGTGATGAATACGCGCGATGACCGCGCTGCCGCCCGCGAAATTGTCGACCAGATGAAATTGCCACATCGGTCGCGCCGGATCGAGCGGCATCGATATCAATCGCGAGACCAGCGCTTCGAGCTCGCGCGTTCCCGCCCGTCCGGCGAGGGCGACACGCATCACGTGATGATTGAGATCGAACTCCGGATCGGTTTCCCAGAACGCCGCGGCGGACGATTGGACCGCGCGTTGACGGAATCGCCGGAACACGAGGAATCGTTCGGAGAGAACCGCTTTCAATCGCGCAAGCGCGAGGCGCTCGCGAAACAACAGCACCCCGCAAATCATCATCAGATTCGAAGGGCGATCCATCCGCAGCCATGCGGTGTCGACGGCGGAAATGCGTTCGCGCTCGTTCGCGGCCATCGATTGCGATAAGAGTAAGCGGGCGCGCTACGTTGCGCGCGTCTTCTGTCTCGCGCTAAAGTAGCACGAAACCCGAATCGAATGATGGGCGTGAAGGAGCGACACGATGGCCGCCACAAAAAAGGACGATTTGAAGGCCAAGTTCGAAGCCGCGGCCGCTGCGGCAAAGCAGACGAAGAAAAAGCCCGACAACGCGACGCTGCTCAAGCTCTATTCGTACTACAAGCAGGCGACCGAAGGCGACGCGAAGGGCGAACGGCCCGGCGGCTTCGATTTCGTCGGCGGTGCGAAACACGACGCCTGGTCCAAGCTCAAGAGTATGAGCAAGGACGAAGCGATGACGAATTACATCAAGCAGGTCGACAAATTGAACCGCGAATAGCGGAAGTCGTTGTGTCGCGTAGCGCTAGTTGCGATCTGCACGGTAGCTCAACTGCACCACTCCCGACGGATATCTGCGCTCTGCGGTAAGCGTCAACGGCGCCCGTGCAGCGCCCGGCGCGATGAACGGTAAGCCTTCGCCGAGCAGAATCGGATGAATCGAAACGATGACGTCGTCGATCAATCCGGCATCCAGACAATCACGAACGAGACCACCGCCGCCCACGAGCCAGAGGTCCTTGCCGTCTCGCGCGCGAAGCTCCGCGATGATATCGGCAGGAGCCCGCGACGTCGCGACGGTATTCGGCGAGATGACGCGTAGCGCGTTGCTGCGTGTGAACACGACGACTTTGCGGCCGGGGTAAGGCCATTGCGCGAACGATAGCGCTGTCTCGTACGTCCTTCGGCCCAACAACGCCGTATCGACACCGGCGAGGAACGCTTCGTAGCCGTAGTCGCCATCGCGAAACCGCCACGACGTGTCGCCGTCGCGCCCTGCGATGTAGCCGTCGAGACTCGTCGCGATAAAGAGCTTAAGACGACGCACGCTTTGGCGACTTCCTCGCCTTTCCGCTGCTCGCTGCGCGACCCCGCGCTTTGGGCTTCGCACCGGTGGCCTTGATGAGATCGTTCACCGCGTCCGCAAGCGCGTCGACTCTTTCGGTGAGCCGTTGCACGTCGTTCTGCGTATGGACGCCCAACTTGGACAATGCGCGCGCCACCCGCGCTTCGAAAACCTGTTCCAACTTGTCCCACGTTCCACCGGCCATCGCTTGAACTTCCTTTGCCTTCGCCTTGGCGACCGTTCCAGCCGCCGCGGCGGTATCAATCGCCGTTCGCTTGGTCTTCGATTCCAGCACTTCGCCTTGCTTGACGAGCGTGTCGAAGACCTTCCGGCCTTCCTGCTGCGCGCGCGAGAACGCGCCCAGACCGGCAAGCCAGATCTGACGCGACGACTCCAGCACCGACTTGGAAAGATCTTTCGACGCTCCGACGGGTGGGTCTTCCGCAGCCGCTTTCATTTTCTTCAGCATCGTTCGTGTCCTTTCGTGTTGGTCGGCGCAATTGAACCGCGACTTTAGATTCTAGGCGCGCAAGTTTAGAGCATGCACACTAATTGAGTGCCGTTGGCGTCACGCCGGCCTCCATAGGACGGGGTACCGCCGGGTTACAATCGCCGAGCACGGCATCCGCACGACAGCGCCGATTGCGCGCGACAACAATAAGCCGAATTCCCGAGCTCAAGGAGGACCGCATGGCCTACTTCGTCACCGGCGCCACCGGATTCATCGGCCGCTTTCTCGTCGCCAATCTGTTGAAGCGCGGAAAACCGGTCTACGTGCTCGTTCGCAAGAGCTCGCAGAAAAAACTTGCTGAGCTGCGGTCGCACTGGGGCGCCACTGACGCGCAGGTCATCGCCATCATCGGCGACCTCGCCAAGAAGAATCTCGGCGTTGCCGAAGCGGATGTCAAGAAACTCGCCGGCAAGATCGAGCATTTTTTTCATCTGGCCGCGATCTACGACCTCAAAGCGTCCGCCGAGGCGCAGCAGCAAGCGAACGTCGATGGAACGCGCAATGCGGTCCAGTTCGCGAAGTCGGTTGCCGCCGGTTGTTTCCACCACGTGAGCTCGATCGCGGCGGCGGGACTCTACGATGGCGTGTTTCGCGAAGACATGTTCGAGGAAGCCGAAGATCTCGACCATCCCTACTTCAAGACGAAGCACGACGCCGAAGCGATCGTAAGGCGCGAATGCAAGCGGCCCTACCGCATCTACCGCCCGGGCTTCGTCGTGGGGGATTCGAAGACCGGTTACATCGACAAGATCGACGGCCCCTATTATTTCTTCAAGGCGATCCAGAAGATGCGCGAACTGTTACCGCCGTGGGTGCCGACGATCGGCATTGAAGGCGGGCGCATCAACATCGTACCGGTTGATTTCGTCGCCGACGCGCTTGACTATCTCGCGCACAAGAAGGGGCTCGACGGCAAGTGTTTCCATTTGACCGATCCCGCGCCGCATCGCGTCGGCGAAGTACTGAACATCTTCGCCAAGGCAGGGCACGCGCCGCAGATGACGATGCGGATCAACGCCAAGATGTTCGGCTTCATTCCCGCGCCGATCCTGTACGGGCTAGGCTCGCTGTCACCGGTGAAGCGTGCGATCAAAGTGGTGCTGACCGACCTCGGCATTCCACGCGACGTGTTCCAGTTCGTCAACTGGCCGACGCGCTACGACAATCGCGAGGCGGCGAAGGCGCTCAAAGGCTCCGGCATCGAAGTGCCGGATGTCGAGTCGTACGCGGCCAAAATCTGGGACTACTGGGAGCGCAACCTCGATCCGGATCTCTTCGTCGACCGCAGCCTTGCCGGCCGCGTTCGCGATAAGGTCGTCGTCGTCACCGGCGGCTCATCGGGCATCGGTCAGGCGACGGCGCGGAAGCTGGCCGGCGCCGGCGCGACGGTCGTCATCATCGCGCGCGATCCGGACAAGCTTGAAGCGACGCGCAAGGAGATCGCCGAGACCGGTGGACGCTGCTTCGCCTACTCCTGCGACTTGTCCGACATGAATGCAATCGACGCGATCGCCAAAAAAATCCTCGCCGAGCATGCGGCCGTCGAATTTCTCGTGAACAACGCGGGGCGTTCGATCCGCCGCGCCGTTATCAATTCGCTTGATCGCTTCCACGACTTCGAGCGCACGATGCAGCTCAATTATTTCGGCGCCGTGCGGTTGATCCTCGCTTTCCTCCCGAAGATGGTCGAGCAGCGGCGCGGCCACATCATCAACATCAGCTCCATCGGCGTCTTGTCGCGCGCGCCGCGGTTCTCCGCGTACGTCGCATCGAAGTCGGCGCTCGACGCGTTCGCCGAATGTGCCGCCTCCGAAATTATCGACAAAGGCGTTCATTTCACCAACATCAACATGCCGCTCGTGCGCACGCCGATGATCGCGCCGACGAAGATGTACGAGAACGTTCCGACGCTTTCGCCGGATGAGGCAGCCGGGCTCGTCGTCGAGGCTATCGTTTATCGGCCGGTACGGATCGCAACGCGGCTTGGCATCTTCGGCGCCGTCTGCCATGCACTCGCGCCCAAGGTAACGCAGGTGCTGCTGAACACCGCGTTCCACATGTTCCCGGATTCCGCCGCGGCGCAAGGAAAGAAGGATGGCGAGCCGCAGCCGCTTACGCCCGAGCAGATGGCATTTGCGCAACTGACGCAAGGGATTCACTGGTAGATGCTTCGGTCGTCGCCAGCGCCTGCTCGCTGCGAATCAATGCGACGACGCGGCTTTGCGCGCCCGGATCAGCCAATATCGCGTTGTGCCCGACGCCGATCAGCGAAATGTTTTGCGCGCCGTCGAGCCGCGACGACGTCTGCGGCGCGACCATCGAATCGTGCCATGACCAGATCGAGGACACAGGCGGCATTTCGAACGGTGTCCGGTAGAGCTCCTCAAGCCACGCGCTCTTGCACCGCAGCTCGGTCAAGCACGCGCCGTGGAAGAACCACGCGTGCATGCTGCCGTGGTACGGCGTTGCAAGCGAGATGAGACGGCGAATCTTTTCCGGTCCGTATTTCCTGCAATAGGCGAGCGCAACCAAACCGCCCATGCTGTGCGCGACGACGACGACGTCGACCGCGCCGGTCTCAGCAAGAATGGCATCGATCTTTTGCGCCACTTGATCCGCGAACACGTCGATCGACGCGAGCGGCGGTCCGTACGACATCGTGTAGATGGGGTGCACATTCCGTGCAGCGAGACCGCGCGCGAACGGCGCCCATTGCCCTGCGTTGCACAGCACGCCATGTAGCAGCAGCACCGGTGCGTCGGCGGGCGCGGGAACCGGATCGTGCAGCAACAGCTTGTAGAGGATCATCCGCGGTGCGGCGCCGACCAACGCCCGATATTCGTTCGCGACAAGACGCAACGTCGCGCCGATGCCGATGCGCGCTTGCGGCGGCCGCTCTGCGCGATGGATCCAGGCTACCGCGAAATAGAGCGTCATGAAAATCAGGATCAGCGCGCAGTAGATGAGTGGCGCTCCCGCGACCAACAACCACAACGGCATACCGTGCGCGGAGAGTTGGAGCGCCCATCCGGCATAGAGCGCCAGGCCACCGCCGATCAGACATGTCAACGCCCAAGCGCTCCACATTGCAGTCAGCCCGCGGGCGGCGTCCAGTGCGCACGCCAACTGCGCAGTGCGTTCACCGATGCGCCAAGATCCGGAATCAGAACAACGCCGGGCAGCGTCTTGCGTACGCGACGCGTCATTTCCCCACCCGCCCAAACGTGAATCGACGCCGGCAGTTGCCGCCGCAGCGTCGACAGGCCGTCGGTTGCCTGGCGCAGCGGAAAAGCCGCGGAAAACGATAACGCGACAATGTGCGCCTTGTGCGCGAGCGCCGCGCGGCGAATGTCATCGAGCGGTGTCTGCGGACCGAGCGAAATGCATTGCACGCCTTCCGGCACGAGCAACGCTTCGACCAGCAGCAGGCCGAGGCCATGCTGCTCGCTCGGCAGCGTCGTCAACAACATGCGCGGAATGCCGGCCTGGCGTGGAAATGTGTTAATCGCGGTCCGCAGCGCCGCTTGCAGTTGCTCAGTGTACAAATGCTCCTCGAATACCTGCAGCTCCCCGCGCATCCAAGCGTCGCCGATAGCGCGATTTAGCGGCGTGATCGTCTCGCGTACGAAATTCTGCAGTCCCTCGCGCATCAACAACGTGGCGAGCGCATGCTGCAAACCGGTGACATCATGCGTTTTGAGCAGCATCAGAACATCGCCCTCGAGCGCCGGCGTCGCAATGTCACGGCCCTTGCCCGCACGGGCCAACGCCATCGCGTTCAGCTCCTCGTTCGAGAGCGCGATGATCTTGCCGGGACGCATCCCGACGTCCATCAGCCGCTTGATCGCGCGGAGCTTGCCCACGTCGCCAATCGAATATTGGCGTTCGCCGTTCTCGTCACGGCTCGGCTTGGGGAACGCGTAACGCCGCTCCCACATGCGGAGCACATCTTTGGAAAGCCCTGTTTCGCGCTCGGCGGCGCTGATGTTGAGCACCAGCTCGTGCGTCTCGGCAGCCTTGTTCATTGTCTTGGACGAATATTCGCGTCGAGGAACTGTTGACGCGGAAAGTGATCGAGCTTATCGTAAATCGACAACACGTATTTTGTCTAGGACAGTAATGAATATTGTCCGGAGCGGGCGGCAACGGGTAATGGCCGCGGCGATCGTCGCGACTGCGCTTGGCGCGGCGGCTGTGTGGCACTTTTCACCCGACTCAATCGGCGATGCACTCGGGCCGCTTCGCGTCTTCTCCGACGTTGCACAAGATGACGGCGCTGGAGATGCGTCAACGCCGGCGGCCGAAGCAGAGCGTTATCTGCCCGTTCCCGCGCCGCTCGACGACGAACGCGTTATCGCCGCGCTCGGCCCGATCGCAAATCTCTCGTGCAAGAAAGCCGATTACGCGCAATCGCCGACCGCTCTCGCTCCGCCGCCCTCCGACCTCGGTCCTCCGATCGCCCATGGCGACGCCGCCGCCCGGCTCGATCGAAGCGCAACGGCAACCGGACTGTCGCCGATCGCTTCGTTATCCGAGGCGGACGATGCCGGTGACGTTGGCGAATCCCATCCTGAGGCGAACGCGCTGGAGCCGGAGAAGACGCTGTCATCGCCGCTGTCTTCGTCGCGCTTGGATGTTGACGATTTGCTTACCCGAAATTTCCTCGCGGCAGGATTGTCGCCGATTGCCGCGCTGCCCGCGCCGGAATCGGCCGATTGCCCGCCGTTGCTCCAATTCACGTTCAAAAAGCTGCAAACCGGCGACGCCCAATCGCTGTGCCAGTTCCAGGGCAAGGTGCTGTTGATCGTCAACACGGCGAGCTATTGCACTTACACCAAGCAGTATGAAGGGCTGGAAGCGATGTATCGGAAGTACAAGGATCGCGGACTCGTCGTCGTCGGCTTTCCTTCCAATGACTTCGGCAGCCAAGAACCGGGCAGCAACAAGGAGATCGCCGAGTTCTGCCGTACCACTTACGGTGTGCAGTTTCCGATGTTCGAGAAGTCGTCCGTCGCCAAACTCGCTGCCAATCCGCTCTATGTGGCGCTGGCGGCGAAGACTGGCGAGGCGCCGAAGTGGAATTTCCACAAATACGTCGTCGACCGCAATGGCGCGCCGGTCGCCACCTTCGCGAGCGATGTGACGCCGGATTCACCGAAGCTGGTGGAGCTTATCGAGAGCCTGCTGGCCGAAAAATACGCAGCGAACAAAGGCTGACGC
>VBCG01000187.1 GCA_005881895.1 Betaproteobacteria bacterium | reverse complement strand
GTATCGGCCGTGCGCCGGGCGAAACCCATTTCGTGCGTGACGAGAACCATCGTCATCCCCGATGTGGCGAGCCGTTCGAGCACCTTGACGACTTCGCCGACGAGCTCAGGGTCGAGCGCCGACGTGATCTCATCGAACAGCATCAGGCGTGGTCGCATCGCGAGTGCGCGCGCGATCGCGACCCGCTGCTGCTGGCCGCCCGACAATTGCGTCGGATACGCGTGCAGCTTGTCTTCGAGATCCACCTCGCGCAGAACGTCAAGCGCAATGCGCTTTGCCTCGGCGAGCGGCATTTCGTTCGTGATCGTCGGCCCCAGCGTGATGTTGCGCTCGACCGAATGATGAGGAAACAGGTTGAGGCTCTGGAAGACGATGCCAATGTGCCGCCGCGCTTCACGCAACTGCGGGCCGCCGAGCGGCAGCGGTTTGCCGTCGAACACGATCGAGCCGTCATCGATCTTTTCGAGCCCGTTGATGCAGCGAAGCAGCGTCGTCTTGCCCGATCCCGAGCGGCCGATGACCGCCACGACCTCGCCTGGCTCGACGTCGAGCGATACGTCGTCGAGCACAACGTTCGAGCCATAGCGCTTACGGATGTTGCTTAATGCCAAGAGCGGCATCGATCCTCCTTTCGAGCCGTAGCGCTGCAAGCGATATCGGCCAGCACAACGCGAAGTAGAGGACCGCAATCAGCGGATAAACCACCATCGGCTGAAACGTGACATTGACGATCAGCTGTCCCGCACGAGTCAGCTCGACAAAGCCGATGATCGACGCGATCGACGTTCCCTTGATCAACTGCACGAGGAATCCCACAGTCGGCGGAATTGCGATGCGAAACGCCTGCGGCAGGATTACATAGCGGAGTTGCGCCGCCGGTGCGAGCGGAATCGCCGCCGCCGCCTCCCATTGTTGTCGCGGTATCGCCAGAATGGCGCCGCGCCAGATCTCGCCCAGGAACGCGGCGGCATACATCGTGAAGGCCAGCGTGACCGCGGGCCACGGGTCGATACGTATTCCAGTGAGCACCGCGAGACCGTAATACGCCAGAAAAAGCTGCATCAGCACCGGCGTCCCCTGCATCACGCCGATGTATGTCGCGGCGAGCCAGCGCAGGATCGCATGCGATGACGTGCGCGCGATGGCGAGCACGAGACCGCCGACGCCGCCGCCGACGAAGGCGATCAACGACAGCACGATCGTCCAGCGCAGCGCGCCGAGCAGGAACAGGAACTCCGGCCACTCGAAGTCGCGGCTCATCGCGACCAGGCCCGTTCGGCGGGACGCGAGCGCTCGAAGATCGCCCAGTAGATCGCATGCAGCAGCAGTCGCATGCCGATTGTCATCAAGAGATAGAGTCCGGTCGCGACGAAGTAGAACTCGAACGCGCGGAACGTGGTCGACTGCAGCGTATTGGTGATCGCCGTCAATTCCTCGGCAGAAATCGCCGCAACGACCGACGAGCCGAGCATCAGCAGCACGAACTGGCTGGCGAGCGCCGGATACACGGTGCGCAGCGCGGGAAACACGATGACGTGCCGGAAGATCTGCAAGCGCGTGAATCCCAGCGAATAGCCGGCCTCGATCTGGCTTCGCGGAACCGCCTCGATGCCGGACCGGATGATCTCGGTCGCGTAACCCGAGAAGTTGAGGCTCATGCCGACGAGCGCCGCGGTGACCGCCTCCATGCGAAGACCGATCGCCGGCAATGAGAAGTAGATGATGAAAAGCTGAACCAGGAACGGCGTATTGCGGATGAACTCGACATAGGCCGCAATGCCCGCGCGCAAGGGCCGCGGCCCTGCGGTGCGCAGGAACGCCAGCAACATCGCGATAACGAATCCCAGCGCGAACGCGCCCGTCGACAGGCGAATCGTGAGCCACGCACCATGCAGCAGCTGCGGCAGATGGTCCCAGACGATCCCGAACTGGAAAACGTACTTCACGGCCCGACCGCGTGCGGTTGGGCCGGCGCGCGCTCGGCCGTCACATCGCGGGCAGATCGATCAGTGCGACTTCGGTGTACTTCTTATAGATATTCGCGAGCACGCCGTTGTGCTTATTCAAGAACACCCACGTTCTCAAAAACTGCAGCAGATCGAAATCACCGGGCCGCACGGCCGGCGCATAGTAGGCGGTCCGGACCGTGAACTTGTTCTCGATCTCCGCCTTGGGATTGCGGTCGCTGACCGATTTCGCCGCGAATGCGGACATGCCGGCAGCGTCGACCTGACCCGAGATCATCGCCTGCATCGTCGCGGCAATGTCGTCGAAGAACACCATCTGCGCCGTGGGCGGCGCACTCGGGGGAACGGTCGCTTCCTCGAGCGTTGCGCGCGTCAAGCCGATTTTCTTGCCGGCCATGTCAGCGGCGCTGCGGATCTGGACCTTTTTCGGGCCGGCGATAACGATCGACAGCGCGCCGTGCGGCGGCGCGAACATCACCGTCTTCGCCCGATCGAAGGTGATTGAAAGCGACGAGATCGCGACGTCGGCGCGACCCGCGAGTAGCGCCGGGATGCGTTGCGGAGCTGTGACCTGCACGAGCTCGAGCTCGACGCCGAGATCCTTGGCAAGCTGTCGCGCAGTCTCAATCTCGGAACCGTCGGGTTGATTGTTGCGATCAAGAATGCCGAACGGCGGTGACGTGACTTCCGCCGTAATGCGGATCTTCTTCTCCTTGATGATTCGATCCAGCACCCCGCCGGGCAATGCCGCAGCCTGCGCCAACGCTTGCATCGATTGCGTCACGGCGGCGAGCGTCGCGATGCCTGCTGCGCCGGTGGCGGCACCTATCAGCATTTCTCTGCGTTTCATCGTGTTTCCTCCCTTGGGTTCGTTCGATCTATCGTGATGTCGCACGTTTCCCGGCCGAATGTTCAGGGCGTGTCCGGGCCGCCCTTTCGCGCCTTGGCGAATTCCTGCGTGAGCGCATTTCTCAGCACGGCGACCTCGTGGCCGATACAAATGCATCGAAAGCCGCGTTGCAGCGCGAGCTGTGCCGCGTCGCCGTTCGGTGCCACAAAGCCCATCGGTTTGTTGGCGGCCGCAGCCACGTCGAGCAATCGTCGCTCGGCGGCAAGAAAACGCGGGTCGGTGAAGCGCTCTGCACATCCGAGACTGTCGGAGAGATCGTAATGGCCGAGCCATCCCATATCGAGTCCCTCCGTTGTCAGGATCGCTTCCGCATTCTCCACGCCGCGCGCCGATTCAATGAGCGCGATGGTGAGGATCGCTTCGTTGGCCGTTTGCATCTTTGCGCGCGCTGAACCACCGGTGTAGCGATCGTGCGAGACGCTGAATCCCAGGCCGCGCCGCCCCTGCGGTCGATAACGGCACGCCGCGACCAATGTTTCGCCCTGCTCGCGTGTTTCGATCAGCGGCGCCATGAGGCCGAGCGCGCCGGCGTCGAGCACCGGTGCGATCAAGTGATGGACACACGCCGTCACGCGAACCATCGGCACGATGCCGGCACCGTGCGCGTAGGCGATCTGCGCTTTGATCGTCTCGATCGAGACGCCGCTGTGCTCCATGTCGAGAATCACAAATTCCGCACCCGCAGCCGCGAGCGTTGGGGCCAGGCCGGGCGTGAAGAATTCGAACGCCATCACGCCGAAAGCAGTGCCGCCTCCGCGCAACCGTTCGCGGACCGGGTTGACGCGCATCGATGGGACTTGATCGTTCATGCCGCGAACCCGAGCGGGAATATGACGTTGAGTGCGCGTACGCTATCCGCCATTTGCCGGCGCGTCACGACGTCAAGCGGAATGCCGTCGCGCTCGAGCCGCGCGCGGGTCTGACGCTCGATTTCGCCGGGCAGCAGGACTTCTTCGCCCGGCACGGCCGACGGAGAGGCCTTGACCCACGCCGCGAGGCGCCCGATCTCTGCCTTGAATGCGTCCGCGCCGCAGAACGATTCAGCATCAAAGACGAGCGACAGCATGTTGTTGACGAGTCGCCCCGCGGTTGCATTTTGCGGATGGGTCGTCTGCCCGCCGGAAAGCGCGCCCGCGAAAATTTCGCAGAAGATCGAGAGTCCGTAACCTTTGTGTCCACCGAACGGCAACAGCGCACCCACCGGCGGCCCATAGAACACCGCAGGGTCGCGGTTGGGTCGCCCTTCGCCGTCGATCGTGCATCCCGGGGGCAACAGTTCGCCACGATTTTTCGCGACCTGGATCTTGCCTTCGGCGATCGCTGAAGTCGACATGTCGAGCACCAGCGGCGCGCCGTTGGGTCCGGGTGCTCCCGCGGCGATCGGATTCGCCGAAAGACGGCGGTCCGTTCCTCCATGCGGTGCTACCAGAATCCCAAAACCGGACGTGTTGACGAAATGGATGGATGCCAATCCTGCGTGCGCTACTTGCTCAGCCCACGCACCGATGCGACCGAGATGTCCCGCATTGCGGATCGCCACGGCACACAGGCCGGATTGCCGCGCTTTGGCAATCGCGAGGTCCATCGCTTCGCGACCGATCACCTGACCATAGCCGAACTGCCCGTCGATGACGGCATTGCACGGACTTTCACGGACGACCATCGCATGCTGGTTGGCGATTACCATGCCCTTCGCGTGCCAATCGACGTACTTGGACACGCGAATGACGCCATGCGATTCGTGTCCGGCAAGATTTGCGTCGACCAGGTGATCGGCGACGAGCCGCGCTTCGCCGTTCGCTGACCCCGTGGCGCGAAACACCGCGGCGACGAGCGCGCGCAAGTCGGCGACGGAGATGCGATACGAAGACTGATCGGCGCTCATCGCGTCGGAGCGTACCAAAAAGCGCGTCAGTCCACCTTGATATCGGCGTCCTTGACCGTCTTCGCCCACTTGGTGAGCTCGGACTTCTGAAAGGCCGCGAATTGCTCGGGCGTCATCGGGATGAATTTGGCGCCCTCGGTCTCCAGCCGCTTCTGAATTTCCGGCGAACGCATGATTTTCTGGATCTCGGTATTGAGGCGCGCGACGATCGCCGCCGGCATGCCGGCGGGTCCGAAGAGCCCGATCCAGTTGCTCACTTCAAATCCGGGAACCGATTCCGCCACGGTGGGCACATCCGGCAACGCCGATGTGCGCGCGGTCCCGAGCACCGCCAATGCGCGCAGCTTTCCGGCGCGCACGTGCGGAAGTACGGTCGGCATCGTCGCAAAGATCATTGACGTCTGTCCCCCCAGCAAATCGCTGATCGCGGGCACGTTGCCTTTGTAAGGGACGTGGACGATGTCGACCTTGGTCATCGACTTGAACATTTCGCCGGCCAGGTGGCTCGTCGTGCCGACGCCGGCCGAGCCGTAACTCAGCTTGCCGGGTTGCGCACGCGCCAGCGCGATCAGCTCCGGGACCGTCGTCGCCGCGACCGAGGGATTCACGACCAACAAC
>VBCG01000186.1 GCA_005881895.1 Betaproteobacteria bacterium | reverse complement strand
ATGCGCGTGCTCCTGCGGTCTGCAGCGCTCTCAATGCACAGCGCTGAGCGAGTTCGATCTTGAACGCGTTGTGTGCAAGAGGCCGCGCACCCTTGAACGACTCGCCGATCGCCGACTTGAGGCGCGCGTCATCGTCGAGCGACAGGCCGCGCAGCGCCGCTTCGGTTGCGGCAAGCCGCCACGGCCGGTGTGCGACGCCGCCCATCGCGAGCCTCGCCGATCGGATCGTTCTACCGTCCATTGCAACGGCCGCAGCGGTCGACACGAGCGCGAATTCGTACGCCTGCCGATCGCGCACTTTCAGATAATGCGACGCTCGGCTTTCGGCGCGCGCCGGCACTTCGATCGCGACGATGAGCTCGCCGCGTTCGAGCACGCTGTCCCGTTGCGGAGTATCACCCGGCAGCCGATGAAAGTCGGCGAACGGGATCGCGCGATCACCAACTGCGTTGCGCACGTGAACGATGGCGTCGAGCGCCGCAAGCGCCACGGCGAGATCGGACGGATGCGTCGCCACGCACGACTCGGACCAGCCGAGGATCGCGTGAGTGCGATTGAGCCCATGCAGCGCCGAGCAGCCGGATCCCGGTGCTCGCTTGTTGCACGGAAGACCGTCGTAATCCCTGAAGTACGCGCAGCGCGTGCGTTGCATGATGTTGCCGCCGATCGACGCCATGTTGCGCAGCTGACCGGACGCCGCGAACAGCAGACTCTCGGCGATGACGGGGCAACGCTCGCGCACGGCCGGATGCGCCGCCACATCGCTCATCCGAGCAAGCGCGCCTATTCGCAGGCTGCCGTCCCGACGCGCGTCGATGCTCGCCATCCCGGGCAACCCGTTGATGTCGAGCAAATGCGCGGGAAGCGTGGCCCTGTCCTTCATCAGACCGATGAGGTCCGTGCCGCCCGCGATGAACGCCGACTGCGGATCGCCGCCATGCGCCGCGATCGCGTCGCGCGCATCGGCGGGTCTCGACAGCGTGAACGGGTGCATCGTTCAAATCTCTGCGGTCGCTGCGCGTATCGCGGCGACGATGTTGGGATAGCATGCGCAGCGACACAGATTGCCGCTCATGCGTTCGCGGATCTCCGCACCCGACAGATCGGCGATCGTGAACGGCTTCGTCACGTCGGGCGTCGCCGCGCTCGGCCAGCCGGCGCGCGCCTCTTCGATCATCGCCACCGCGGACATAATCTGTCCCGACGTGCAGAAACCGCACTGGAAGCCGTCGTGCTCGACGAACGCGGCCTGAAGCGGATGCAGCATGCCGTCGCGTTCGAGCCCTTCGATCGTCGTGATGCGCTTGCCGTCCTGCATCACGGCAAGCGACATGCACGAAAGAACGCGGCGACCGTCGACGAGCACCGTGCAGGCACCGCATTCGCCGCGATCGCACGCTTTCTTGGTGCCCGTGAGGTGCAATTCCTCGCGCAGTGCGTCGAGCAGCGTCGCGCGCGGCTCGACGGTCATGCCGCGAGCCTGCTCGTTGACGACAACCGTTATCGATACGCGTGGCAACGCCTTGTGCTCCGCATCGGCGGCGATCGCATCGCGAGCGCCCGCGAACGCGACGCCGCCCCCCACAAGACCGGTGAGCTTCATGAATTCGCGTCGATTGACCGTCATACGCCAGGCCTCCGTTGCAATCAAGTGCCGTGAATGGTTCGACCGCCCGAGCGTCGCTCTTTACGGCCGGTTACGGTAGTGCGGTCGCCGCGATATCCTCTATTCCGGGAGGGAATGCGATGGATCGACTCGCCGCGATGGAGGTCTTCGTACGTGTCGTCGAGACAGGATCGTTCTCGGCCGCCGCCCGTCACCTCCGCGTCGGGCAGCCGGCGGTGTCGAAGACCGTCGCGCAGCTCGAGGAGCGAGTCGGCGCGCGCTTGCTGCTTCGTTCCACGCGCGGGCTCATGCCCACCGAGGCGGGCCAGAATTTCTACGAGCGGGCGAAGCGCGCGATCGAGGAAGCCGACGAGGCGGAGCTCGCCGCCCGAGGTGCCAGCGCGAGTCTGTCCGGCGAGCTGCGCATAAGCGCCGCCGTCACGTTTTCCCGATTGCACATCGTGCCGCGGCTACCGGCGTTTCTCGGCGAGCACCCGGCACTGCGGGTGACGCTCGTTCTCGACGACCAGAACATCGATCTCGTCCAGTCGGGCATCGACGTCGCGCTGCGGATGGGTTCGCTCGAGGACTCGGGACTGACCGACAGAGCCCGCGCAAAGTGGTCGGCACGCCCGCTTACTTCGAACGACATGGCGAGCCGAAGATTCCGGCGGATTTGAGCGCGCACGACGCGATCGTTTACGACGTGCTCGGCGGCGGAACGGCGTGGACATTCACGAAGGGCAGCACCGAAACGTCGGTCGTCGCCGATGGTCGACTGCGCATCACGGCCGCCGAGGGCGTACGCGAGGCGGTGCTCGCCGATCTCGGACTGGCGATCGCATCGCAGTGGATGTTCGCGCCCGAGCTCGAGCGCGGCGTCGTGCGCGCGGTACTGCAGGAATGGACACTGCCGTCGATCGACCTGTGGGCAGTCTTCCCGAGCGGACGTCGCGTGAGCGCGAAGGCGCGCGCGTTCGTCGCGTTCATTGAAGGCATCCTCGCGCCAGGCGATGACCCGCGCTAGAGTTTCGCGCGCCGCAGAAGCTGCGCATTGATCGCGACGACGAGCGTGCTGATCGACATCAGCATCGCGCCGACCGCGGGAGAGAGCAGCACGCCCCACGGCGCGAGCACGCCCGCAGCGACCGGAATCGCGACGACGTTGTAGCCGGTTGCCCACCAGAGGTTCTGAACCATTTTGCGATAGCTCGCGCGCGAAAGCTCCACGATCCGCGGCACATCGCGCGGATCGCTGCGCACGAGAACGATGTCGCCCGCTTCGACCGCCACGTCGGTTCCGGCGCCGATCGCAATGCCGACATCCGCGGTGGCGAGCGCCGGCGCGTCGTTCACGCCGTCGCCGACCATCGCCACTCGCCTGCCCTGTTGCTGCAGTCGCTCGATGTTGGCGGCCTTGTCCTGCGGCAGCACTTGCGCGAGCACCGTGTCGATCCCGAGCGCGTGCGCGACCGCATCGGCAACGCTGCGTGCATCGCCGGTCATCATCACGACCTCGATGCCGCTCTGTTGCAATTGCCGCACCGCGTCGGCCGACTCCGCTCGCACGGCATCCGCGACGGCAAAGGCGGCGAGCACACGGTCGCGTTCGACGAGATACACGATGCTTTGTGCATGCGTCGCCGCCTCGTCGGCGAAGCGTTCGAACTCGACGGATGGCGAAACGCCCGCCGCCGCGAGCAGGTTCGGTCCGCCGACTGCGAATCGGCGGCCGTCGACGGTCGCACGTGCGCCGCGGCCGGGATTCACCTCGAACGCCTGCGCTGCAGGGACGGTAATTCCCCGGTCGGCGGCCGTCGCCACGATCGCACGCGCGATGGGATGCTCCGCATCGCGCTCCACCGCCGCAGCAAGCCGCAGCGCATCATTGTCGGAAACGCCGTCGACGGTGCGCATCGCAAGCACGCGGAACTCGCCGAGCGTAAGTGTTCCGGTTTTGTCGAACACCACAGTGTCGATGTTGCGCGCATCCTCGAGACCGCGCCGGTCGCGGACGAGAAGACCGGATCGTGCGCCGAGCGTCGTCGAGATCGCGATCACCAGCGGCACGGCGAGGCCGAGCGCATGCGGGCAGGCGATCACCAGCACGGTCACGAGATGTTCGATCGCGGCCGACGCACCCGCCCCGGCCAGCAGCCAGGCGACGAACGTCGCGGCGCCCACGCCGAGCGCGATGCATGTGAGCCAGAACGCGGCGCGGTCGGCGAGCGCCTGGACGCGCGAGCGTGAGCTCTGCGCTTTCGCGACCAGGCTCATGATGCCCGCGAGTGCGGTGCGCTCGCCGACACCGGTGACTTCGACGCGAAGCGATCCCGTCGCATTCACGCTGCCCGCGATCACCTTGTCGCCCGGTGCCTTCTTCACGGGGACGGACTCTCCCGTGATGACCGACTCGTCGACGTCGCTTTCGCCGCTGCGCACGACGCCGTCGGCCGGTACGCGCACACCGGGGCGCACGAGCACCAGGTCGCCCTCGCGCAGCTCGGAAACCGGCACTTCGTCGATTCGCTCGTCGGCGCCTTCGCCCCGAATCCGCGACGCCTTGTCGGGCAGCAGTTTGGCAAGCTCGCCAAGCGCGCCCCGCGCCTGCGAGACGGAGCTCATTTCGAGCCAATGACCGAGCAGCATGACGGTCACGAGTGTCGCAAGCTCCTCCCACAACGGCTTGCCCGGATAACCGAACGTCACCGCGGCGCTGAAGAGGAACGCAACACCGATCGCGAGCGCGATCAGCGTCATCATTCCGGGCAGTCGATCGCGAAGCTCGCCCATCGCGCCGGTTACGAACGGCCAGCCGCCATATGCGAACACTGCGGTGCCGAAGATCGGGGCGATCCACATCGAGCCCGGCAGCGCGGGCGGCGCGTATCCGATCAGCGCCGCCAGCATGTGTCCCCAGATCAGGATGGGGATCGTCAGCGCGAGCGAAATCCAGAACTTCCGACGAAACATCGCCGCGCTGTGACCGGCATGCCGGTCGTGCGCGTGGTCTTCGTGCACGACGGCGCCCGGCAACGCGGCATGGTCGCGATGCCCATCGTGCGAATGGGTGTCGAGAACGTCCGTGCCGATCGCTGCGGCTTGGCCGGCGTCGTCCAAACGCGCGTCGTGCTGATGATGATGCATCGTGTGCTCGGTCACAGCGCTATGACCTTCGCGCATTCACAAGCGCGACCTGCGCCGCGGAGATGCCTTCGAGCGCGAGCCCGTACGACAGTCCTTCTTGGAGCCTGCGGCGGAAGCGATTCGAAAGCGCCATTCGCGTGTAGCGCAACGTGAGCGGGTTCTGCTTCTTCATGTGACGCGCGATTTCCCACGCTCGCGGCAGCAGAGCGTCGCGTGCAACAACCTCGTTCACCGCGCCGTACGCCTTCGCTTCTGCGGCACTCAGCTTTTGGCCGCTCAGCAGGAAATAGCGACCGCGGATCTCGCCGATCACCTCGGGCCACACGATGTGCAGACCGTCACCCGGCACGATGCCAAAGGCGGGATGCGGCGCGTCCTCGAAATACGCATCTTCGGTCGCGATGACGATGTCGCAAAGCAGCGCATATTCCGAATGAACGGTGAAGGGACCATTGATCGCGGCGATCATCGGCACCTGGATATCGAGGATGTTTTCGAGGACCTTCGTTCCCTCGCGCAGGATCTTGTCGTAGCCCGTGGGCGTGAAGAAGTCGAATCCATCCGCGGTGATCTGCGCACAGAATTCGTTGCCCGTGCCGGTCAGGATGACGACGTGATTCTCGGCGTCGTCGCCGATGTCGCGGAATGCGCGGACCAGCGCCTCGTGCACGTGGCCGTTGAATACCAGCGGCCCGCCTCGCGTGTGCAAGGCGACCTCCAGGATGCCGTTCTCGCGCTTCATCCTCACGTTCTCGTATTTGTCGCGGTAGTCGTCGAACATAGGGGGCGTGCTCCTTCAAGGGTGGCGATTCGACCGGCATCGCCATGGTGGCCGACGCGGCCGTACGAGGCAACGCTGCTGAGGTGATAGCAGCTATTCCGGCGCCGAAGGTGCACGGCTCATTCGCGGGCGGAATAGGTCGTATCACCGGCGGCCGCCTTCTCGGCGCCGAGTGCCGTGGCGATTATTGATTGACCGCAACCAACCCAGCGAGGAACGGCCATGACACTGCAGGAAAAGCTCGTATCGACTTCCACTCGACATTTGCGTTTGAGTGCCTGCGGCCACCTTTACACCGGCCGCGATGTAGGGCTCCGGCCGACACCGACACTGCATGCTCGCCGCTTGTCAAAATGCGACAGGCGGCGCAGATTCATCCACGATGGGCCACCAAGCTCGAACCGTCGCGATCGACACGGACACCACGAAGCTCGACGGTCGACGCGATCGTCAACGCGGCCAACACATCGCTGCTCGGTGGCGGCGGCGTCGACGGCGCTTGCCGGCTGTCGGCGCAGTTCGTGATCCACAGGGTCGGGCCCGTCTGGCGCGCGTATAGCGACGAGACTCGAGCGACATGGAATTCGACACGCATCGGAGAAGATCATGACGAAACATCGGCTGTCTCTCGTTTTCATCGCCGCGGCGCTACTCGCCGCGTTTGCCGCGTCGGCGCAAGCGCGCTCCAACATTTCGTGCGAAAGTCGCGAGTACCGGTATAACCGCTGTGAGACCGATACCGACGGCTACGCCAGACTGCTCTCGCAGCAATCGCAAGCGCCGTGCATTCGCGGGCAGACGTGGGGTTACGACGACCGCGGGATCTGGGTCGATAAGGGCTGCGCCGGCGAATTCGAAGTCGGCGGAGGCACCCGTTATGATCGGCCGCAGTCGTATCCGGAACCTCGTTCGTATCCGGAACCTCGCCGGCGTTACTAACGGCTGAAATAGGGACCACGCGGGTCGCGTTGCGCCGGCTCGCGCTCTTCCGTCTTCGGCTGCGGCAACTGAAATACTTCGCGCAGATAGGCGACGTATGAGGGATCGTGGTCCGCTAGCGTTATTAGCACTCCAATGGCTTTCACGCGCTATAGGCCATCTTCCGACGTAGTTCGGGTTAGCAAGACACCCGGACCTTGGTGATCTTCGGATCGACGAATCGCTAGATCGCGAGCTGCACCGATACGTGCGGACGGCGCGCTTGTTCGACGCTGAAAGTGCCATCTATTCGCGGACACTGCCCGAGTTGCTCGACGTTCGCCTAATGGCCATGAGTCCGCAGGCGTTCACGCTGACCGGATTCGAGCGTATTGCGGGCACCGACTACGCGCAGTCGTGGCTTGTTTCGAAACTTCGGTCGCGCCGAGTGGGGCTGATTTTGTTTGGCCGAGTTGCGCGCCAGCGATACAGCGTGATGGTCCGAGTTCGGCGCGATTAGCGGTCGCTCAGACAAGCTGGCTGGTGACGCAACTCGCAAGGCTGAAATGCATCGTCAAAGCCATCGCTCGCTTGCAATGCGTAGAAGGACATCGCAGTCTCCTTCGTGATCGGCGCCCGCCGCGGATGCGCGCGGCAAGTATGTATGGTCCCCTTGCGGCGCCGAGTGTGTCGAGAGTATAGAGTCCTGTCGGAGTCAACAAGAGTCGCGGCTCCGCGCTGTAGTTTGTTCCGTGCCCAAGAGCGTTCAAAAAGTCGCGCACGATATTCGTCCTTCGCCGAGATTGCTTATTCTCACCACCTCCTTCTTCGCGGCGCGTTTGATCTTGATCTCGACCTCCTTAGCGAGGCACGCGCTGCTTTAATGAGCGTATCCAACTGAATAGAAACGTTGCTCGGATCTAACACGCGGTCGAGTTGCGAGCGGCTGGTGGCCATCAATGATCAACAGCCGATAGGCGAGGATGCTGCGCTTGAGCGCCTGCGCGAGCTGGTCTTGGCGCAAGGCGGCGGTCATGGTCCCGACGCGCATCGGCAAGTTGCCCGCGATGAGCGATGCATTGATCGCGCCAATCGATACACCGGTAACCCAATCAGGCGCGAATCCCTGCTGGGCCATGCCTTGATACACGCCTGCTTGGTAGGCGCCGAGCGCGCCGCCACCCCGTAGCACCAAAACGCTATGGTCGTGTTTGGGCCGATGACTGGTCGGTTTGCGAGCGTGCGCGTGTTTATCCGAAGCCATGGCCGATTCGCTCGCTCGGCATGTTGACTCTAATGCTCAGTTTGCGGTCGATGTTTCTTCAGGCTCGTCCGTTGCACTGGTGCCTTTGAGTCGATCATCGCCGGGCAGGTCGAGATTCACCGCCTTGGCCATCGCCAGCACCGTAGGCGAGATCGCATTTGGCGAACAACGCAATCTGCCTGCGCTTGATCTCATCCGGCACGCCTTG
>VBCG01000176.1 GCA_005881895.1 Betaproteobacteria bacterium | reverse complement strand
AGCAGCTCGCTCGCTATTGCTGCGCTGATCTCGCGATCGACACTTTCCCCTGCACGTCCAATACCGTGGCCCGCGATGCGCTGTGGATGGGCTGCCCGCTTGCAACGCTCGCTGGCGATACATTCGCGTCGAGGATTGCGACCAGCCTCGTTGCCAACGTCGGTCTCGCGGAGCTGAGCGCGGCCTCTCCGTCGCAATACGAGGAACTTTTGATCGATCTCGCTCGCGATTCTGCGCACCGCGACGCTTTGCGCGACAAGCTTCAGCACCTGTCGGAGACGCCGCGACTGTTCGATGCGCCGCGGTTCGTTCGGAACCTCGAGCGCGCATACGCGCAAATGGTTGCGAACGCAGCAGCGGGGGGAACGCCCAAAGGATTCGATCTGCGTTGAGCGCCCGGCAGAGTCCGCGCGATTACCGCTGAATGACGGATTAGCATGTTTCGCTGGCTGTTGCTCATTGCGCTTCTCATGACGAGCTCGCATTCGGCCGGATTCGAGAGCGACGTCCATTTCGGGTTGACGCAGTGGCTCGCCCTCCAAGCAGGTTTCGATGCGCAAGCTGCGACGATCATCGCGACGGGCAATCAACGCGTCGACTCCGGCGACATGCAGTACGTCGATTTGGGTTTGATGTACGGGTGCTTGGTTAAGGACGACGTGGGCGCGCGAAGAGCCGGCGCCTATCACTATCCGTCATCGGGCCGTCTGCCCGGACCACCTGAGCTCAGGATCGTGACGCCCGGCGGTGAGGCCGCACGCAAATTTGCGCAGGGGGCCGCGAAGTTTCCGCCGGAGCAAGCGCGCTATCGGCTCTATCAGCTCGGCGAGGCGCTTCATATCCTGCAGGATTCGTGGGCGCATCAGGGAGTTCCCGATATCCCGCAGCCAGCGGAGCCATTTTTCATTTGCGATCCGGCGCGCGCGTGGGGCCATCCGAAAGCGCGGGGCGGTTGGAATTCGCATAAGGCCGATCTGACGATGTATTGGCCTACCGACACGGTATCGATGGCCAAGGCCACTTACGACATCCTGACGCAATATCCGGAGCTCGAAGGTTTCAAACGCGCACCGCGAAGCTGGGACGACATTCGCCCAGCACTCTCTCGTTTTGTCGCTGCGTCCACGAAAGCGGAAAAGAAAAACTGGTTTGTGGCGGAGGGATTAAGCGATGTGTCGTTCCTCGAAGGCATCAGCCTGCCCGACGGGCCTCAACCACTCGATCTCAAGTGGCCCGGTCGCAAGCTGGCGCCGCTCAAGACGCTCCAATCGCGGCAGCGGGATGTCCCGGCTGACGCTCTGACGTTCTACAGCCGATTGCTGGGGCGATGGCTTTCGATGACGGACTTCGAAGCGCTCGCTGCCGACTTTGGCGCAGACACGAGCAAGCCGGGTAAACGGAACCCATCACCGTCCCGCCTGGGCCGCGCGGAGCTCGCGGGACGTTTGCGCGCCTGGCGCATCCGCGATCACGGCCGCGTTGCGGAAATCGCGCACGCACTGCAACCGCTGACCGCAAGTCAACGCGCGATGCTGGCCGAGATCGGCAAGATGCCCAACGCTTATGCGCGCTACGACTCGCCGGCCGACGGCCTTTTCCCGCTCTTGCCGCGTGGGCCGAAAGCGTCGCCCTTGCTGCCCTTCTTCGTGAGCATGCAACCGGCGGCAAAGGGCAAGAATCCAAGAGCGATCGCCGTCGCGAAATTTCGCCATGCGCCTTACGACACACTGGCGGTGGTGGCGGAGAAAATCGAGGGGCGCTGGCGCGTCGTATCGATCGAGTCGGCGGTCGATCACTGACGCTTTGCACACGTAGCCGCCGAAACCGTCGAGCGGGGTAGCGCGCTTCCGAGCTAGCGGTCCTTAGCCGTTGACCCTAAAGCCAATTCCAGCCTATAATTACGCTCTTTTCGCCCCCTGGACGCCTAACATCCGCGTCCCGATGTGCTGTACGGGGCTCGCGTACCCGACCCGCCGCAGTAAGCAGTAAGCAAACTGAGTAATCAAGACCGAGGCGGCCGGTCGTGGCGCAAAAAGGTGGCCCAGAGGCGGTTGCGTTTGCGAATCGCGCAACGCTCGCTCGGGCCACTTTGATTTGGGAAATGCGAACTGAGGCCAACTGAGTTTGCAAGCTAGTTTTGCAAACTAAGTGGAAGATGCCGGCGGTCCTTTGGTCGGGACTGCCAGTGAGCCCTGCGGCATGCGGATCGAGCGAGGCAACGTTCATTCTCGCGCGACGCATACTCAGGAAAACCAGAGCGGAAGAATTTTCGATGCCAACCATCAGTCAGCTCGTGCGGAAGGGCCGTACGCCTCCCGTCTCAAAAAGCAAGGTACCGGCGCTGCAGCAGAGCCCGCAGAAGCGCGGCGTTTGTACGCGTGTGTATACGACGACGCCGAAGAAGCCGAACTCCGCGCTCCGCAAGGTCGCGAAGGTGCGCTTGACAAACGGCTTTGAGGTCATCAGCTACATCGGCGGCGAAGGCCACAATCTGCAGGAGCACTCGGTCGTGCTGATCCGCGGCGGCCGCGTCAAGGACTTGCCGGGCGTCCGCTATCACATGGTGCGGGGTGCCCTCGATACCGCCGGCGTCAAGGACCGCAAGCAGGCGCGCTCCAAGTACGGCGCCAAGAAGCCGAAGGCCGCCTGATCTCGTTCGCACCCATTTCGAGTACACCCATGCCACGACGTAGAGAAATTCCCAAGCGCGAGATTCTGCCGGATCCGAAATACGTGAACACCGACGTCGCGAAGTTCATCAACGTGCTGATGTCACGCGGCAAGAAATCGGTCGCCGAGCGCATCGTTTACGGCGCGTTCGAGCAGATTTCGAAGAAGGGCGGCAAGGATCCTCTGGAAGTGTTCAACCAGGCGCTGTCGAATTCCCGGCCGATGGTCGAAGTGAAGAGTCGACGTGTCGGCGGAGCGAATTTCCAGGTTCCGGTCGAAGTGCGTCCGATCCGGCGCATGGCGCTCGCGATGCGTTGGCTGCGCGAGGCGGCCCGCAAGCGCGGCGAGAAGTCGATGGGACAGCGTCTCGCGGCGGAATTGATGGAGGCCGCGGAAGGCCGCGGCGGCGCGGTGAAGAAGCGCGAGGAAGTGCACCGGATGGCCGAAGCCAACAAGGCCTTTTCGCATTTCAGGTTTTAACAAAACCAAAACCTACGAAAAACACGGAGAAGCGATTTCAACGAGCAATGGCTAACCGCTTTCCATTGCTCGAACACCAAAAACACAATGCCCCGAACTACGCCCATCGAAAGGTATCGCAACATCGGCATCAGTGCGCACATTGATGCCGGTAAGACCACGACCACCGAACGCATACTTTTCTACACCGGCGTGTCGCACAAGATGGGCGAGGTGCACGACGGCGCCGCCGTGATGGATTGGATGGAGCAGGAGCGCGAGCGCGGCATCACGATCACGTCCGCGGCAACGACCTGTTTCTGGAAGGGGATGGACGGGAGCTATCCCGAGCACCGGATCAACATCATCGATACGCCGGGGCACGTCGACTTCACGATCGAGGTCGAGCGATCGATGCGCGTACTCGACGGCGCGTGCATGGTGTACGACTCGGTCGGCGGCGTACAGCCGCAATCCGAAACCGTTTGGCGGCAAGCGAACAAGTACAAGGTGCCTCGGCTCGCCTTCGTCAACAAGATGGACCGCGTCGGCGCGAATTTCTTCAAGGTCTTTGAGCAGATGAAGACGCGCCTCAAGGCAAACCCGGTGCCGATCCAGGTGCCGATTGGCGCTGAGGACAAGTTTGAAGGTGTGGTCGACCTCGTGAAGATGAAGGCCTTGGTCTGGGACGATTCCACCCAGGGAACGCGTTACGAAACGCGCGATGTCCCGGCCGACCTTCTCGATCTAGCCAAGGAATGGCGCGAAAAGATGGTCGAGAGCGCTGCCGAAGCGAATGAAGAATTGATGAACAGGTACCTCGAATCGGGCGAGCTCTCGACCGAGGAGATCAAGCGTGGTCTGCGGATGCGCACAATCGCCGGCGAGATCGTTCCAATGCTGTGCGGCTCTGCCTTCAAGAACAAGGGTGTGCAGGCAATGCTCGACGCTGTGATTGACTACTTGCCCGCACCGACGGACATTCCGCCGGTAACGGGTGAGCTCGAGAACGGCAAAGAAGGTGCGCGCAGCGCCGCTGACGATGAGCCATTCTCGGCCCTCGCGTTCAAGATCATGACCGATCCATTCGTCGGGCAGCTCGTGTTCTTCCGTGTGTATTCGGGCGTCATCAATTCGGGTGAGACCGTGTACAACCCGGTCAAGGGACGCAAGGAACGCATCGGTCGAATCCTGCAGATGCACGCGAATCAGCGCGAGGACATCAAGGAAGTGCGCGCGGGTGACATCGCAGCGGCGGTAGGACTTAGAGAAGCGACGACCGGCGACACGCTCTCCGACCCGCAGAAGGTGATCACGCTCGAGAAGATGGTGTTTCCCGAGCCGGTGATCCACGTCGCCGTCGAGCCGAAGACCAAGGCCGACCAGGAGAAGATGGGCATCGCGCTCAATCGATTGGCGCAGGAAGACCCATCGTTTCGCGTCCGTTCGGACGAAGAGTCGGGACAGACGATCATCTCCGGGATGGGCGAATTGCATCTCGAAATCCTCGTCGATCGAATGAAGCGCGAGTTCGGCGTCGATGCGAACGTCGGCGCGCCGCAGGTCGCTTATCGCGAAGCGATCAAAAAGCCGGTCGAAGTCGAAGGCAAGTTCATCAAGCAATCGGGGGGCCGCGGCCAGTATGGCCACGTGTGGCTCAAGATGGAGCCCAACGAAGCGGGCAAAGGTTACGAATTCATCGACGCCGTCAAGGGCGGCTCCGTGCCGCGCGAATTCATTCCGGCGGTGCAAAAGGGCTTGATCGAGACGCTGCCGAATGGCGTGCTCGCGGGTTTTCCCGTCGTCGACGTCAAGGTCACGCTGTTCGACGGCAGCTCGCACGACGTCGACTCGAACGAGAACGCGTTCAAGATGGCTGCGTCGATGGCGTTCAAGGATGGCATGCGCAAAGCGAATCCAACGCTGCTCGAGCCGATGATGGCGGTCGAGGTCGAGACGCCGGAAGATTTCATGGGCAACGTCGTGGGCGACCTGTCGTCGCGCCGCGGAATGATCCAGGGGATGGACGACAATCCCAGCGGCAAGGTGATCAAGGCGGAAGTACCGCTTGCCGAGATGTTCGGCTATTCGACGACGCTGCGCTCGCTATCGCAAGGACGCGCGACGTACACGATGGAATTCAAGCATTACACCGAGGCGCCGAAATCGGTCGCCGAGGCGGTCATCAACAAGAAGGGATAGTCGGAGACAACGATGGCAAAGGGCAAATTTCAGCGGAACAAGCCGCACGTGAACGTGGGGACGATTGGGCACGTGGATCACGGCAAGACGACGCTGACGGCGGCGATGACGCTGGTGTTGTCGAAGAAATACG
>VBCG01000039.1 GCA_005881895.1 Betaproteobacteria bacterium | reverse complement strand
GATCGTGCAATGCCGATTTGCAACGGCGAGCCGGGCTTTTCAGTGCGACGCGCAGCGGCGGCTTTTGCCTGGGCATTTTCCGTGGGCGTGAGCGGGCCGAGGGTGATCTGCCGCGCTGGCGAACCGCTTGGCAACAACATCGCGGGGGCCGCTTTCGGCGTTGGTTGATCCGGATTCGATGCCGGGGGCACCGCGACGATTTGCGCGGCAGCCCAGGACGAAAGAATAGTGAGCACGCCGCTCAAGTACGCGCGGATCATGGGAAACCTCGTCATAGGGATTCGAATCGGCCGGATGCGTCGCACACCCGACTACCCGGCCTCCGGGCATGAAAAGCGCGAATTTGACAGCGTACGCGCAGAGCCGGTTCGGCCGCGATCGATTTTGGGTGCTCGCCGCAACAAACTTTTACGACTTTCCGCTAGTCGCGCAGCTCGCGCCCCGTCAGCTTGATGAACAGGTCCTCGAGATTCGCCGGCCGGTGCAGATAGCGGACGCCCGCGCGCGTCGCGAGGTCGGCGAGCAACGGCTTTGCATCCGGCGCGTAGCAAAACGCTGTTTCTCCCGTAAGCTCGAGGCGGTGCGCAAGCCGCCGTCCATGAATGGCCGCCCACGCCTTCGCGTCGTCGCCGTAGACCTCGACGACTTCAGGTTCAACGTGCGCTGCGATGAGCGCGCGCGGCGTGTCTGATGCGATCAAGCGGCCATGATCGATCACGGCGAGCCTCGTAGCGATACGCTCAGCTTCATCCATGAAATGCGTCGTGAGCAAAATCGTCTTGCCTTGCGAGAGCAGTTGGCGGAGGCCATCCCAGATCAAATGCCGCGCCTGCGGATCGAGCCCGGTCGTGGGTTCGTCGAGGATCAGCAACTCGGGATCGTTGACAAGCGCGCGCGCGAGCGTCAGCCGGCGCTTCATGCCACCCGACAGTGCGCGTATTTGCGACTGGGCGCGGCCTGCGAGGCCCGCGAATTCGAGTAGCCGCGGAATGCGCACGTTGAGCGTCGCGCGGTCAATCTTGAAGTAGCCGCCGTAAATGCGCAGGTTTTCGGTGACAGTGAAATCCGGATCGAGATTGTCGATCTGCGGTACGACCCCGACGCGCACGCGCGCTTCCCGCGCCGCTTTGGGCACGGGTTCGCCGACCATTTCAATCGTGCCGCCGTCCGGATCGATCAGCCCGAGGCAGCAGCGAAGCGTCGTCGTTTTACCTGCACCATTGGGTCCGAGCAGACCGAAACACTCGCCACGGCGAATCTCGAACGACAAACCGCAAACGACTTCGCTGTCGCCATAGCTTTTGCGCAACCCGTCGACGCGCAACACCACATCGCTTTCATCGGCGCGGTCTGCGCGACGCGAGACCGCCGATTCGATCTGCGCTGTTTCATTCATTCAGCGGTGAAGCCCGATGCTTTGACGACCGGTCCCCACTTCGCATAGTCGGCGGCGAGAACGCGGCCGAATTCTTCCGGTGATGTCGGCGCCGGGTCCATGCCGAGCTTGGTCAGCCGCTCGGCGACATCGGGCGACTTCAACGCTTGATTGAGACTTCGGTTCAACAGATCGACGATCGGCTTCGGCGTCTTCGCCGGCGCAAAAAAACCGAACCAGCCTTCGGCTTCGACACCCTTGACGCCCAGCTCTGCAAACGTGGGAACGTCGGGTACGGCGGACGAACGCTTCGCACCCGAGCTCGCGAGAATCTTCACCTTGCCCGCGCGATGTTGTTCGGTCAGATCGGCGATCGCATCGACTGCGGTCGGAACGTTGCCGCCGATCAATTCGTTCATGTAAGCGGCAGAACCCTTGTACGGCACGTGCAGCATTTCGATGCCTGCTTCACGCCCCACGAGGACGCCGAAAAAATGCGGCAGGCTTCCCGCACCCGACGTTGCGTAAGACGACTTGCCCGGATTCGCTTTTGCCCATGCGACGTACTCGGTCCACGTTTTCGCGCCCGACTGCGGACCTGCGGCGATTGCGAATTGGAACGTCGAACCCATCCCGATGGGTGTGAAGTCCTTGATCGGATCGTAGGAGAGTGTCTTGTACGTATGCGGAACCACGGCCATCGGTCCAATCGGCATCACCATGATCGTTGTGCCGTCGGGGGCAGCGGCTTTCACCGCGTCGGCGGCAATGCGTCCGATCGCGCCGGGACGATTTTCGACGATGACGGGTTGACCGAGTGTGTCTTTCATCTTATCGGCGACGACGCGCGCCATCACATCGGCAGTACCGCCGGCGGGAAATCCAACGAGGATCTTGACCGGGCGGTCGATCTTGTCTTGCGCGAACAGCGGCGAAACGATGCTCATCAATGCACTCGCCATGAAAGCGAGCGCGAACCCGAAAGTGCGCTTCATCGTTTCCTCCTGGGTGATCCGGCCGTTATTTGAAACGGCGTACGAGTATACGACGCCGTTGCAATGCGCTATGCGCTCGCCGTCGCGACGCGGCGAGGCTGCCACTCACCGGTGATGGCGCGCTGCAGCTGCGGCAGGCGTCCATGAAAAAAATGGCCACATCCGGGAAACACGATGATCGGCAGCTCCTGCGGTCGCGCCCACGCAAACACGTCGGCAAGCGGCACGACATCGTCTTGCTCGCCGTGGACGACGATCGTATCGGGCGGCACCCGCTCGGTGGGAAAGCGATTGACCGCGGGCGCAATCAACACCATCCGCTCGGCGTTGACGCGGTGCGCGACGCGCGTTTGCACGAACGAACCGAACGAGAAGCCCGCGAGTACGATCGGCAACGCATTGCCGTAGCGCTGACGACCATGAGCAAGCGCCGCAAGCGCATCGTCCGTCTCGCCGTTGCCTTCGTCGAAAACGCCCGCGGACGCACCGACACCTCGGAAATTGAAGCGTACGGCGGCGTATCCCAGCGCGAAAAATGTTTTTGCGAGCGTATAGACGACCTTGTTGTCGAGCGTACCGCCTTCGAGAGGAAGCGGATGCGCAATGAGCGCGATACCGGAAAGCGTCGTGAGGGGCGCGTTGACGACAACTTCGAGCGCGCCCGCAGCACCGTCGATAACTTCACGCTCGGTCGTCTTGGGCGTCAAATGAGAAGCCTCTCGACAACTTTGCCGCCAACGACGTGCAAGTCGATGATTTCGTCGATATCGTGCCGGTCGACGTACGTATACCAGATCGCGTCGGGGTAAACGACGACCACCGGCCCCTCTTCGCAGCGGTCTAGACAGCCGGCTTTGTTGATGCGGACTTCGCCTTTGCCCGCAAGTCCGAGCGCCTTGATCCGTTCCTTCGCATATTTCTGCATCTCGACGGCGCCCGAGGCGGCGCAGCACCGTTCGGGAGGGTCGCGCTTGTTGCAACAAAAGAAAACGTGGCGGCGGTAATAGCTCATCGGATCGCGATAAATGGCAATCGATTATAGCGGAGGGCAGCCCCGGAACGGCGTCAGAGCGTCGCGTCGCCGCTGCGCGTCATCTCTTCTTCGACCAGCGCGGTGCAGGAGAATTCACGCGCGTGTCCGGATGGCCCCATGCCGGCCGTCCCGCCAGTGCGAACAACCAAACGGCGGCCAGCAGCGGCCACACGAGCAAGATCGTTCGCGTCAATCCGTTGTAGTTCAGCAGCTGTCCGTAGCGCCAATTGAAGAGCGTCAGCGGTGCGCGCGCAGACAATAGGTCCGGCGCAAGCAGCGGCACACCTACCGACGACAGCAATGCCACTCCGCACACTGCGACCATGACCGGACGGCGAA
The DNA here is from genome assembly GCA_005881895.1 of Betaproteobacteria bacterium. Classification (GTDB taxonomy): domain Bacteria; phylum Pseudomonadota; class Gammaproteobacteria; order Burkholderiales; family Casimicrobiaceae; genus VBCG01. The sequence goes on along the minus strand of VBCG01000039.1, from coordinate 20,358 downwards.
GATTGACGGCGGCGAGTATCAACAGCGCACCGGCGGCGATGCCCATCATGACGCCGGGTCGTTGCCACGAATCCCACACCGCAGGCTTGATGACCAGCGCCGCCGCGAGACCTTTCAGTATCAGCGCGGCGCCGATCAGCACCAGCACCGCACCGCCGATGAAGCGCCGCTCGCGCAGCAACAGCGCAAGGAACAATCCGACGCCCAGCATCTGAAACGCGCTCTCGGCGGCCTCGATCAGCAGTGCCGCGCTTTCCGGCGGCGTGGTTGAACCCGCGAGCAGTCGGCCGGGCTCCGGATCGAACGTCACCGCGAAGAGCGGTATCCCAGGATTGATTTGCGCGATGATCCATAGCATGAGAAGCGCAAGCCCCACGTCGCCCAGGTGGCCGTCGAGAAAAAGTCGCGCGCGTGCGGTCGAGATCGTGCGCTTGATAGGTTGCGAGCGAGCGAGCGCCGCTGCGACGGCAGCCCCCAACAACGCGCCAAGGGTGTTTGATAGAAGGTCGGACGTGCTTGCAACGCGTTGCGGAAGAAACATCTGCAACGATTCCATCGAAAACGAAAGGGCCGCACCGGCGATCGTTCCGAGCGCGATACGCACGAGCGGAGACGCACGCGTCGGAAGCCACGCGACGAAGAAGCCGAACGGGAAATACGCGATGATGTTGAGCAACAAGTCGTAGCGCAACCATCGATTCGGCCAGCTCGCGAACAGGAAGAACGGCGTGCCGGGCGCAGGCTCGACCCAGTCGCCGAACGGCTGCAGCGAAGCGTAAACGATCGCCAATGCGTACAGCGTCGCGAGCGCGTGCGGCAGGCGCGTTCGATGGTCCATCAATTGCGAGCCAGCGGCTTTTCCATCACGAAGACGTCCCGCACCTCGGCATGCTTCACTTCTCCGGTTTCGACGTAACCGAGCTTGCGCCAGAAGGCTTGTGCGCCCACGTTCTGCTCGACGACACCGATGCGGAGCGTCACAATTTCGGGCCAAACGGCGATCGCCTGTTCGACCAACAGCGCGAAAGCTCGGCCGATACCGCGGCGCTGCCACGCTTCGGCGAGGAGCAGCAACCCAATGACCGCTTTGTCGTGCACCGGATAACCATAAAGACCCCACACGCGCTTGTCGTCGTAAATTTTGCCCGCAGGTAACGCGGTGAACGTGCTTTGCGCCTCGGCCGGTCCCGGCGGCAGACCCGTTGCTGTGTGGAAATAAGTCGGCGCTGCCTCCAATACGGCTTGAAGCGCGGCCATCTCGTCTGCTTTGCCGGATAGCAGCCGCAGCGTGAGCGGCGCATCGGACATCTGATGACCAGTTTCTATCGCGACGCCTTGATCTCGGTCCATTGCTTGTTGCGCAGACGTCGCTGCGCGACGGTGAGGTCCTTCAACTGCTCGAGTTTTCCCTGCAGCTCCTTCGGCGGAAACACCGCCGGCAGCGTCTTGATCTCCGGCTTGATGTACTGCAGCGCGTCCTTGTTCGGATTGCCCGAGCCGATCAGATTCGTGAGCTCCGCGGAGTTCTTGCCTTCGAGCATGAAGTTCATGAACTTGAGCGAGAGATCCGGCCGCGGCGCGCTCTTGTGGATCACCATGTTGTCGAGCGCCAGCACCGCACCCTCTTTCGGCATGCCTTGCAGGATGTGGAACTTGCGACCGGCGGCCTGCGCGTCGAGGTTCGCCTGGAAGATGTCGTTCGAATAGCCGTGAACGAGCCAGATGTTGCCGACGGTGAGCTCCTTGATGTACGACGATGCGTTGAACGCCGCCCAATAAGGCTTCGCTTTCTTGATGAGCGCGGTTGCTTCGTCCCAGTGCTTCGGATCGGTGTCGTTCGCCGAATAACCGAGGTACTTGAGCGCGGCGGCAAACAGCTCGCTCGAGCTGTCGAGCACGGTGACGCGTCCCTTCACTTTCTCGAGATACTTCGGATCGAATATCACCGCCCACGTATCGGTGGGCAGGCCAAGCTCCTTCATCTTCTCGTCGTTGTAGCCGATGATCGTTGTCGACATCGCGTACGGCACCGAATACTGGTTACCCGGATCGAACGGCGTATTGAGATAGGTCGGATCAATATTCTTCAAGTTGGGAAGCTGCGCCTTGTCGATCGGCTTCAGCTGTCCTCCGCGAATCAGCGCCTGCACGGCGTTGGACGTCGGCACGAGGATGTCGTAGCCCTTGGCGCCGGCGGCGAGCTTGGCCAAAAGCTCCTCGTTGTCCGAGTAGTACGTTTGCACGACCTCGCACTTGCATTGCTGCTCGAAGCGCTTGATCGTTTCCGGCGCGATGTAGTTGTTCCAGTTGTAGAGGTGGAGCTGATCCGCGGCAGACGCGGGCGCGGCCGTCAGCGCGAGGGCCAGGACGGCGGCGAAAGCAGCGGTGGTCTTCTTCATGATGGAGTCCTAGTCGGAGCGAAGGAGGTTGGGGGAAAGCTTCGACGCGATGACGATCAGCATCAACGTCAGCAACATCAGCAACGTTGACACCGCGTTGACCTCGGGCGTGACGGCGATCTTGATCATCGAATAGATCTGCAGCGGCAGCGTCACCGTGCCGGCGCCGGCCGTGAAAAACGTGATGACGAAATCATCGATCGACAGCGTGAAAGCCATCAGCGCGCCGGCGATGACGCCGGGCATGATGAGCGGCAGCGTGATGTAGCGAAACGCCTGCAACGGCGACGCGCCGCAATCGCGTGCGGCTTCGGTAAGCGCCTCGTCCATGCCGGCGAGCCGCGCGCGTACGACGATCGCTACGAAGCCGATGCAAAATGCGATATGGGCAAGCGCCACGGACACGAGGCCCAGCGTGAGATTCAATAGCACGAAAAAGATCAGCAGACTCACGCCCATCAGAATTTCGGGAATCGCGATCGGCGCCAGAACCAGCACCGGCAGAAGGCGCTGCCGGTAGCGATACATCGCCACGCCGGCCATCGTGCCGAGCACCGTCGACACGAGGCTGGCGCTGATGCCGATCAGCAACGAGTTGCCGGCCGCGGTCAGCATGTTCTCGTCTTCCGCGAGCTGCCGGTACCAGTCGAATGTAAAGCCGACCCACTCTGCGTTGAGCCGCGAATTGTTGAACGAGTAGACGACGACGATGATGAGCGGCACGTAAAGGAACGCGTATGCCGCGAGCGCCGTCATCCACAAACCGAGCGAACGTTTACGCACGCTCCGGTCCTCCAAAGCCGCCATTGCGGCGGCCGACCCATGCGGCGAATCCCGCCAGAGCCAACGCCGCCAGCGTGAGCACGATCGACAGCACGCTGCCGAACGGCCAATCACGCGTCTCGAGAAACTGCTGTTTGATCAAGTTGCCGATCAAGCTGTCGTTCGGCCCGCCGAGAATATCCGGGATCGCGAAAATGCCCAGCGCGGGAATGAAGACCAGCGCGGCTCCCGCGTATACGCCCGGCAATGACAAAGGAAACGTGATCCGCCAGAAGCGATGCCAGGCATTGGCGCCTAAGTCCTGCGCCGCATCGAGCAACGCCTGATCATGCTTTTCCAGGTTGGCGTAGAGCGGCAGCACCATGAACGGCAAATGCACGTACACAAGGCACACCAGCACGGCGAACGAGCTGAACAACAGCGGAACGGGCTCTGCGCCCCACCATCCGAGAACGCTGTTGACCGCTCGCGCGAGCGCGGCGTTCGGACCGAGAATGATCATCCACGCGTAGATGCGAATCAGAAAGTTGCTCCAAAATGGGAGGATCACGAGCAGGAGCAATAGATCGCGATATTTCTTCGGGCTCTTGGCGATCAATACCGCAAGCGGATAGGCAAGCAGCAGGCAGATGAGTGTCGTCACCAGCGCGTACCAGACGGACTTGAGAAAAATCTCGAAGTAGATCGGCTCGGTTAGGAAGCGCGTATAGGCTTCGACGTTGAGGTCGAGCTTGCCGGATTCATCGATTAACGGCGCAAGTCCACCGAATTCACCCGGCGTGCGAAACGACGCGAGCACCATGATGAGCGTCGGCGCCGCAAAGAATACGACGAGATACAGGAGGGGCGGGCCGCTCACCAGCCACCTTCCGATTCTATGTCCGATCGGCGCCACGCTCATTCTCGGCCTCCCTGCGTCTCTCGTGTCAAATGTAGCGTCGCGTCGTCGGCCTCACTCAATCGCGCTCCGACGCGCCCTTCGGGCCTTGCTCGGCTTTGCCTCGCCGGAGCGCTCATTCGGCGATGAAATGGCCCGCGTCGACGGGCCAGCTCATCTCGACGACATCGCCCACGTCGAAGAATTGGGCGCGTCCGCTTTCCGAGTTTGCGCGCAGCGCCTCGACGCGCGTACCGTTTTGCGTCGCCACCTTGTAGACGGTCACATCGCCCATGTACAGCAGCTCGGCGACCGTGCCGCGATAATGATGATTGGGCGGAGTCGATGATGGCGCTTCGATGCGAATCTTTTCCGGCCGCAGGGCGATTGATCCAGAGCTGCCACGCGCAATTTTCGAACCGGTCGCGACGTCGACCGGCCCCAGACCCTTGACGTCGAGCGTGACGACGCCTCTTACGTTGGCGATGACGGGTCCGGAGAGCAGATTGCAGTGGCCGATGAAGTCGGCGACGAAGCGCGTCCGTGGAAAGTTGTAGATGTTCGACGGCGCGTCCATCTGTTCAACGCGGCCCTGATTCATGACGGCGATCCGTCGCGACAACGCGAGCGCTTCGGTTTGATCGTGCGTGACATAGATGAACGTGATGCCAACTTCTTTTTGCAAGTCGATCAGCTCGATCTGCATTTCCTCGCGGAGCTTGGCGTCGAGCGCGGCGAGCGGCTCATCGAGCAGCAGCACCGTCGGATGCGTGACCAACGCGCGCGCGATCGCCACGCGCTGCTTCTGCCCGCCCGACAATTCCTGCGGCATCCGTTTGCCAAAACCGACGAGTCGCACGTCTTCGAGCGCCGCAGCGATCTTCGGTGCGATCTCGCGCTCGGGTGTCTTCGCCATGCGGAGCGGAAACGCGACGTTGCCCTCCACCGTCATGTGCGGAAAGAGCGCGTAGCTTTGAAATACCGTGCGCACCGGCCGTGCCTCCGGCGGCTTGCCGGCGAGGTCTTCGCCATTCAGAAGGATTCGGCCGCCATCGGCAGGATCGAACCCCGCAATCATCCGCAAGAGCGTTGTCTTGCCGCAGCCCGACGGCCCGAGCAATGTAAAGAATTCGCCGGCCTCGATCGCAAGGCCGACGTTGTCGACGGCAGTGAAATCGCCGAAACGGCGGGTGACGCCTTGGATCTCGAGCAGCGCCATCGCGGTCGGTGGCTCCCTCTTGTTCGCCGTATGGTAACAAAGGGACCCACGCGAAGGCCCCGGGTTCGCCGCCGCGTCCTGTAGGTGGCGACTTGCCCTGTTCTGTCACACGTGAACTGCGGACCCCGACAACATGCACCGCGTCAGCGCGCGACCGTCGCGCGTGTAGGCTTCGATGCGCCGGGCTTTTGCTTGCCGTTCCAGCAAGACGAACCCGAAGCGGGCGCTGTGCGCGATCGTGTCGACGACGACGCCGGCGTCAGCGCGGGCGGAAAGGGATCGGGAAGCTCGACATCGAGATAGTCGCCGCCGATACCCGCGATGAGCGTTGCGGGTTGACCACTTGCGAAGCCAATCGCCTGAAGATCGTGGATGTGGCCATGCAGGGCCAGCTCGACGCTGTCCGGAAAGTATCGCGTTCCAAATAATGTGCGCGCGACCGAGAGCAGTGCCGCGTTGCCGGGAAGCGGCGGCGTACCTCGCTGCGGAACGAAGCCGAGCAAAGGATGATGCGATGCGAACACGCTCGTCACGCCGACGCGGCTGGCCAGCACGCGTGCTTGATCGAACTGATCGCGGTACGCACGAAATTGTGGATCCGATTCTGCAAGTGGCGTGTAGCCCGCCTTCGCCGAGTCGAACACGATGAGCTGCGCGTCGGCCCCGATGGGGACGGCGTACGAAGGTGAGTAATTCGCGTCGACGTCGTTGGCGGGATCGTCACAGGAACGCTTCGCCTCGAACGGACGCGGATCGAGAAAGCGAAACCACCCCTGACCGGCACGCGCGCATTCCTCGTGATTGCCGCGCATCACTACCCATGCGGCCGCCGCGAGAAGCGGTCCCGCGGGCTCGAAGAAGTCCGCTTGCCACGCATCCCAGCCATACCCCCACGGACTTCCGCGGCAATCCGCCATCGATGCGGGGCATGCATTTTCGCGATAGTGATAGTCATGATAGTCACCGGCGTGGATGACGAGATCCGGTGCAAAGCGCGCTGCCGTCGCCGCGACGCTCGCGAACGGCCACGCGGCTGAGTCGTCGCAGCCCTGCCATACGCTGAACGATGCATACAACCGGCAACCTGAGTCGCCCAACACGACGATTCGCTCGGGCTTGGCTTTCGGCAACGGAAGCGCCCGCACGCCGATCGTGGCGCGCACCGTTCCAATTGGTACAGTCTGCTCGCAGACGGTGATCGGAAACGCCGATGGTTTCGAATCGGCCGGCGTGCTGACGGTCGGACGAAGCGGTGCGGTTCCAGGCAGCGCGCGGATCGCCATCGGTTGCGCCTTGCCATCCAGCACGATCGATGGACACGCATCCGCCGAGGTGATCGCGCGCGCAATCGCTACGCCGTCAGGACCAATCTCAACCCATGCAGACTTGAGTCCAGCATCGGCGGGACCTTCGACGCGCGGCGACGGCGCGCCGCATGCGGTTAGGCAGACCGCGACGCCAACGACCCAACAATGCGGTTTCAGGTCCGATCCGAGCACGACATTCATCGCCAATACGCTAGGGGAGCAGATGCCGCGACAACAGGGCGATGACGATCGCGAGTAGCAGCGCCACCACCGCGAGCCAGCGATTGCGCGCCCTTTGCGCAGCGACGAATTCCTTGATCGCCATGTCTGACGCAACGGGCGCTGCCAGCAACCGCTGATGCAATAGCCGCGGCAGCTCGGGCAGCGCGCTCACGATGTACGGCGCTTCGGCGATCAGGCGTCGCTCGAGCGCACGCAAGCCGATCTGATCTTCCATCCACCGTTCGAGAAACGGCTTGGCCGTCACCCAAAGATCGAGATCAGGGTCGAGCTGTCGGCCCAATCCCTCGACGTTCAACAGCGTCTTCTGCAGCAGCACGAGCTGAGGCTGAATCTCCACGTTGAAGCGTCGCGATGCCCGGAACAGCTGCACCAGTACCTTCGCAAGCGAGATCTCCTTCAACGGCCGATCAAAAATCGGCTCGCAGACGACGCGGATTTCACTCTCCAGCTCATCGACGCGCGTGTCGGGCGGCACCCAGCCCGATTCGATGTGCGCGGTCGCGACGCGGTGGTAATCACGGCGGAAGAACGCCAGAAAGTTTTGCGCCAAGTAACTCTTGTCGCGCTCCGACAGCGTACCCATGATGCCGAAGTCGAGCGAGATGTATTTGCCGTGATTGGTCGGATCGACTGCGACAAAGATATTGCCCGGATGCATGTCGGCGTGAAAGAAGCCGTCACGAAACACCTGCGTAAAGAAGATCTCGACGCCGGCACGCCCCAATCGCTTGAGGTCGATGCCGGCCCGCGGCAGCTCCTCGGTGCGGCCGATCGGAATGCCGGCCATACGCTCCATGACGAACACGTCGGTGTCGGTCCAATCCCAATGGACTTCCGGAACGAGCAAGAGCGGCGAATGCTTGAAATTGCGGCGCAGCTGCGAACAGTTGGCCGCTTCGCGGGTGAGGTCGAGCTCGTCGCGTATCGTCTTTTCGAATTCCACGACAACTGCGCGCGCCTTCAACCGCTTGCCTTCCTTCCACAGCCGCTCGACGAGCATCGCGGCCGTGTGCATCAATGTCAGATCGTGCTCGATAACTTGAACGATGTTCGGGCGCAGCACTTTGACGGCAACCTGCGCGCCGGATTTCGCGCCGATGGCGTCGGGCAATTGCGCGAAATGAACTTGCGCCACCGATGCGCTCGCAACGGGGACGGGATCGAATGACTTGAAGACCTGATCGAGCGGCTTCTTGTAGATGCGCGTCAGCGTCGCTACGACTTGGTCTGACGGAAACGGCGGAACGCGGTCTTGCAGCTTGGCGAGCTCGTCGGCGATGTCGGTTGGCAGCAAATCGCGGCGCGTCGACAGCATCTGGCCGAACTTGACGAAGATCGGTCCGAGATCTTCGAGCGCTTGACGCAAGCGGACCGCACGCGGCGATGAAAGATCGCGCCAAAAGAAGAACGCGTTGACGAATGGCCGCAACGCGCGCGTACGTTCGTGTCCCAGCGCGAACTCGTCCAGGCCGTGCTTCAGCGCGACCGTGACGATGCGGGCAAGGCGCGTGATGCGCATGCCCGCGATTGTACGGGAGGGTTGGTGTCGGACTGCGGCTAGAGGACGAACCGCTGGCGCCGTTTGCGCAGCGTCTTTGGCTTGTCCGATGACGCTCGGTTTTCGCCGCCGGAAGACAGTTGTGGCGGGCGGGCAGCTGGCGACGAAGCGGCTCGTCGATCGATCGCCGCGTCGCTGCGCTTCTTACGATTTTCGTTCATTTCGCCAGCGCGACACACCGACGAACAAGTAAACAGATGCGATCTTTAATAGCCTGACGCCCATTGCAATATCTCCTTCGAAGCGCAATACGTTGCGGTGGTGTAGTGCGCAAGCCCCAATGTAGGCACGATCTCGGCCGCAAAGCCGATGGCGGCTAGCACGGCGAGAGCGATGCCGATGGCGGCACGCATGATCCTCTGGATCCACATAGTGATCTCCTCTGCGCAGGTGCCGGCCGCCGTGGGGCAGAGCGGCGTTCCCGCACGGCTCGCATCGTCGCGCGGCGCGACTTGCAGATGACTTACGGATTAGGGGTCAGACTCCACTTTTATGATTGCCGGACGAATCGTCCCAATCGTGCGTAAAAGTGGAGTCTGACCCTTAAGTCAGGCTCGCCCGCAACGCTTCGGTCTCCGCTGCCGGCTTGCGGTTCAGCACGATGGACAGCAAGTCGCGGCAGCGCCGATACGTTGTCAGTGCGCCCGCCGGGTCGCCGAGCTCGCGCTGGCACACCATCAACCGGCGATAGATTGCTTCCGCGAGGTTGTTAAGCTCGAGCGCGCGTTCGTACAGGGCGCGTGCGGCCGCGAAGTCGCCGCGCTCCTCGAGACGCTGCCCTTCGGCGAGGACGCAGCGCGCCAATTTCGCCTGCAGCCGATCGCGCAGCGGCAGCGCCCAGGTCATCGCCGATTCGAGGCTCAAGAAATGTCCGCGGTAGAGCGAGAGCCCGGCGTTCACGCGAGGCGGATCCGCGTCGAGTGCGCTCTCGAATGCCCAAGTGTCGAGCCATACGGCCGTGGGATTGAACGATAGCTTCCCCTCGGCGAGCACGAGCGCATTATCGACGTCGAGCAACTTACGCAGACGATACAAATTGCTGTCGAAAGATGTTTTCGCGACATCGCCTTCGGCGTCGGGCCACAGCAGCGCGGTCAACATTGCGGCGTCGACGTTGCGCCCGCCGTGCGCGATCAACGCCTTCAGGAGCTCCAGCGGCTTCTTTTGCGCCTTGCCCTTCGAAACCAGCGGCTCGCCGTAGCGACGAATGATGAATTCGCCCAGCGCGCAAATCGCTACCGGCCACGGCCATTGCGGCGTGTCGGGCGACGGCGCCGGCAGTTGCCGTTCGCGGATCAGGTCGCATACGAATTCGCGCTCGATTCCGTGTTCGAGTGCCGCTGCGAACAGCGGCGCCATCACTTGCGGTAGTTGCCGCAAAACGGCGCGATACCGATGTTCGCGCGCCGCGGCGAGCGCGTTGCGCAGAAGACGGGTGACATCGTCGACACGATCGTCGCGCAGCGCCGCATACGCCTGCACAAAGCTCCGCTGCAGCTCGAAGTTGCGTCGATCGGCGCCGCTCGCCAACTCGACGGCCTCGTCATAGCGCGCGAGCGCAGGCGCGACCTCGCCGGCGTCGAGATAAGTGATCGCATGGCGCACGATGAAATGCGGAATCTGCATCTCAGGCAAGCCGACTTCGCGACCAATCGCCACGGCGTTGCCTGCCGCAGCAATCGCCTCGCGTGCGCGGCCTTGCAACGCGTGGACGTAGGATTCCTGAAAACGAAAATACGCGACGTCCATCCGCCGTGCGGGGTTCAGCACGCTGCGCAACTTCTCGAATGCGGCGAGCGCGCCCGGTATGTCGCGGGACACCACGGCGGGTGTCAGCTCGGTGTGGTAAATCTCGAACAGCACCGACTTCAAGCCATTGTCGCGTGCGATCGCTTCCGCTTCGTCGATCGTGCGCTTCGCTTGTGCGTAGCGGCCGCGAATCTGATGATTGAACGCGAGATGCACGCGCCACCAGACGCGGTTCAAAGGGCTCAAATGTGGATCCGCGACCCAGGGCGTCGCGCGCGCAATCAGTTGATCGGCGATGTCGCCCTTCGTCGTCCAATTGTAGTAGTTGAACAGGATCGACGCGGCGTTGACGCGAAAGTTGATCGGTACGTCGAGCGCCGAATCGGAAGCGATCAAGCGCTCGACTTCGGCGGCAACCGCGGCGATACGCGGATGCCCAGGCTGGCGGAACAACAGCGCGATCAGGTACGCCGAATAAACGCGCAACGCATCGTACGGCGCGTTGAACGGTGGCGCCGCGCCGAGATGCCTGTCGAAGACACCGATCCAGCGGTCGAGCGGCGCGAAATCCGCCCATTCGAAATAGTGACAATCAACGGCGTGCGCGGCGGTCATCAGCATGCGCCGCAAATCGCCGCAAGCTTCGAAACCATCGTAGGCCGCGCTCAAGAGCGCCTTGGCGCGCGGCGGGTCGGCGTAGAGAAGCGCGACGCCGAGGTAGAGCGCGAGTCGCGGTTCGCGGTCGCGGTACGCGCGCGGCAACGCGTCGATCCAGTCGGCCAGCGTATTGCCGCGCCCCTCGGCGAGCAGCAGCGCACCCGCGTGCAACGAGAGCCCGGTCAGCGCTTCCCACGCGCTGGCTTCACGATAAAGCGTGACCGCAGCATCGAAATCGCCGCGACCGACGAGCTGGCCGGCGGCGCGGTCGAGCGCGGCATGACGCTCATCCGGCGTCAATCGCTTGCGGCCTTCCACCAGGAGAAATTCGCGAAACAGCGCGTGAAACTGGTAGACGAAGTCCGGCCCGTTGCGGCGCCGGTCGATGAACAGGTGATGCCGATAAAGATAGTCCAGCACACGCGGCGCTTCAGGATCGCCGGTGATCGCTTCCGCGTCGCTCGCACCGACCGTCGGCAGCAATGCCGCCAACATCAACGTCCGCTGATTCTCGGGCCGCGCGCGGCCGAATATCTCGCCGGTGAAATAGGCGAACACCGCGTCCTTTCCCTCGGGCAGCCGCGTTTCATCGCGCGCATCGACATGGCGCGACAGGTGCTCGCGCATGAGCACGATGCCCGCAGCCCACCCTTCACTGGCGCGATGGATCGCTTCCCGCGTCGACGGCGGTAAACCGGCACCCGCGGTGATCGCTTCGGCCTCGGCCGCCGTAAATCGAAGCTCTTCCCAGTCGATCTGCGTGATCGATTGATCAGCCGCGAGGCGCGCAATCTCGGGCGGCGGCGGCATGCGCGAAATGAACAAGATGTTGAGGCCCGGCGGCAGCTCGCGAATCCCCTCGCTGAATGCAAAGCGCCACGCAGGATTTGCCGGTGCCTCGTGAAAGTTGTCGACGACGAGCAGCGATTCCGCCGGAAACAGCGCGAAAAACGCACGCATAAAGCGCCGTGTGAACGTCGTCAGATCCGACAGATATTCGGGGCCGAAGCGCGGCAACACGGCCAACCGCTTCGCGCGCGCGCCTGAGAGATCAGCGGCTGCGAGCGTGAGGTAATGAAAGAACGTGCCCGGATCGGCATCGCCGGCGTCGGTCTGGAACCAGATGCCGTTCTGCTTGCGCGTCGCGACATAACTACCGACCAGCGTCGATTTGCCCGCACCCGGCGGGCCGGCAATCCAGAGGATCGGATGCGCGCGCAGCGCGTCGATCCGTGCGAACAGCCGCTCGCGCTTCAGGACGTTATAGAGGCGCGGACGGCTGAACTTGGCAAGCGTAACCGGCGCCGCCGGCACAGCTCGTGACTTCGACATGGCGTTGCTAAACCAGGCGTGCGCCGGCCATTCGATCCGACAATGCCGCGACGCGGCCCGCAAGCGCGTCGACGCGCGACACGATATCGTTGGTTTGTTCGTGGAGGCGACGAAGCTCTTCGCCGCGCGCCATCAGCTGCGCCTCGTCACGCGCGTAACGAATGACGCTCTCGGCGACACGCTCGGCAGCGTAAGCCGGAAAGGCAAGCAGCTGACGGCCCGCATCCGCTACGCGCTGGCCGATGATCGGGCCCAATGCGCGCGCAAATGCTTGCTCGACGAACCAAGGCAGCGTCTGCGCCAGCTCCTTCAACGTTCCTCCCAGTGCGGCATCGCCATCCTCGCGCACATATTGATTCCATTGGCGTGGATCGGCGAGGAACGATGGGAGATTGAGCGGGGAAATCGCCAGAGAAAGTTCCGGCGTGAGGCCGGCCAGCGGCGCATTTTCGAGTGTTCCATCCGATCCGATCCGAAAAGCCGCCGCTGCGGGCCCGACGGTGACCGCGAACGTAGAACCGGCATGCAACGCGAGCTTGTCCCGCGCCCACGTTTCGCGTTGCAGCATTCGATTGGCGAGCTCGCTCGGGATCGTCGCGGGGTCCAGCATCATTCGAACGAATTTATTGCAGCGCCAGCGGCTCTTCGGCTTGCTGAACGCCGGCGAGCAGCCATCCGGACGCGCCGTCGACTGGCTTGCTCAGATTCCAGATTTCTACAAAAGGCTTTGCCTGCGAGGCGCCATCCTCGCGGACGAGTCCATTGAATCGAACGCTCGCAACATGCTGCGGGCCTTCGGTGACGACCTCGAGAATCTCGGCGTTCAACGCGACGACTTCGGTCGGCACATGAGCGCCGCGTTCGTCGATCTCCCGCGACACTTCGACAAACAACGCCGGCGTCATGACGTCGGACAGGACCGCGAGGTCGGCCTTGTCATAGGCGGCCTGCAGTCGGCGAAACTGCAACTTCGCCTGCTGCAGGAAGGGCTCGGCATCGAATCCCGGCGGCAGCGATCGTATCGACGGAGGGGCGCCACTATTGAGTGTCGGCTCGACACGCGTTGTGCGCGGTGCGGGCGTGAATTCCGCCACCGGGACGCGACCGGCGGCGGCCGGCTCGGCCATCGAACGCGGCATGAAAAATCGGCGCACCAGCATGATCGCGCCGATCACGAGCAATCCGACGAGCAGCAGGCTGCCGAACGATTCGGAAAGCCCGAGGTGCGACATCAGCGCGGCGAGGCCGAGTCCCGCTGCAATGCCGGCGATCGGACCCAGCCAGCGCGACATGCCCGATGGCGCAGGCGCCGCAGGCGAGGCGGCTCGCGCAGCCGCAGCAGCCGGTTGCGCCGGCATCACCGGATCGGACGCCGCGCCGGGTCGTGGCGCGGCGCTTGGCGCCGGTTGACTGGGCGCAACGTTTTGGCGCTGCATGCCTAAGCTCCGTCCCGCGCCCAACCGCTTGGCATCGGCAACGTCGGCGGAAAGGAGCGCCACCGCGGTCATGGCGCCAATCGCGAGCACGAACAATGATTTCATGAGATCTCCTGGTGATGCGCCTGCAGAATTTCTAATACACGCGTCCAATATGGAGGGCGACAATGCCCGCCGCAAGGTTGTGGTAATCGACGCGATCGAAACCGGTTTCCATCATCGTCGCCTTCAGTGCGTGCTGGTCGGGATGAACACGAATCGACTCCGCGAGGTAACGGTAACTTGCCTCGTCGTTCGCGATCCGTTTGCCCAGGCGCGGCAGCACATTGAAGCTGTACCAATCATACGCCGGGGCGAGTGGCGCCCAGACGCGCGAAAACTCGAGCACGAGCGCGATGCCGCCCGGTCTGAGCACGCGTCGCATCTCGACGAGCGCCGCCTCCTTTTGCGTCACGTTGCGAAGCCCGAAGGCGATCGACACGCAATCGAACGTCCCGGACTTGAACGGCAGCGCTTCGGCGTTGCATTGCACCGTCGGAAGCGCAATGCCGACGTTCAGCAGCTTGTCGCGGCCCGCCGCAAGCATCGCACCGTTGATGTCGGTATGGACGACGGTGCCGGTTTTACCGACCCGCGCATGGAAAAGGCGCGCGAGATCGCCGGTACCGCCGGCGAGATCGAGCACTTTCGAGCCGGCACGAACGCCCGACAGCTCCACGGTGAAACGCTTCCACATCCGATGCAGGCCCGCCGACATTAGGTCGTTCATCAAATCGTATTTGCCGGAGACCGAATCGAAGACGCCGCGCACTCGCCGCGTCTTCTCGTCGGGCGTCACGCGCTCGTAACCGAAATGCGTGGGCTCGGTCATGATCGTCTGGCGGTCACGCCGGTTCCCTGCTTGCGCCGGCTTTGGCGAGACGCTCGATGTAGCGCTGCCAGAGCTCGTCCTGGCGCAAGCCGAGGTCGTAGAGATAATCCCACGAGTAAATGCCGGACTCGTGGCCGTCGGAGAACGTGGGACGAAGCGCGTAGTGGCCTACGGGCTCGACGTCGGTGATCGTGACGTCACGCTTGCCGATCTGCAACGTCTCTTGACCGGGTCCGTGGCCGCGAACTTCGGCGGACGGCGAATAAACGCGCAGGAATTCATACGGAAGGCGAAAGCTACGGCCATCGGCGAACACCAGCTCGAGGACGCGCGATGCCTGATGCAGCTTGATTTCCGTCGGCAGCGGGGTGTTGGCGTCGAGACCGCCCATGACTTTGCGCGCTGAAAGCAAAAGACTAGCACATCGCACACCTCACCGTGCGTTTGATGGCGAGGGCGCAGGCGCAGCTTGGGGCAGGTGGACGACGAGGCTAAAACGTGTTTTGCGTCGTCGCGTCGGGGACGATGTCGAGGTTGCCGATACCTGAGAAGACGTTGCGGTTTTTCGCTTCCTTGCCGTGCAGCTTGATCTCGAGTCGCAGGTCGTTCAGCGAATCGGCGTTGCGCAATGCGTCCTCGTAGCTGATCAGGTTGGCTTCGAACAGGTCGAACAGCGATTGATCGAACGTTTGCATGCCGAGCTCACGCGACTTCTTCATGATCTCCTTGATGCCGGAGACGTCGCCCTTGAAGATCAGGTCGGAAATAAGCGGCGAATTCAACATCACTTCAACGGCCGGTACACGGCCGCGACCATCGCGCCGGGGAATCAGCCGCTGCGCGACGAATGCGCGCACGTTGAGCGACAGGTCCATCAATAGCTGTGCGCGCCGCTCTTCGGGGAAGAAGTTGATGATGCGGTCGAGCGCCTGGTTCGTGCTGTTCGCGTGCAGCGTCGCGAGACACAGGTGGCCCGTTTCGGCGAACGACACCGCGTAGTCCATCGTTTCGCGGTCGCGGATTTCGCCGATCAGGATGACGTCGGGCGCGGCGCGAAGCGAGTTCTTGAGCGCGATCGACCAGTTATCGGTGTCGACGCCAACTTCGCGCTGCGTCAGGATGCAATTTTTGTGGTCGTGCACGAACTCGATCGGATCTTCGATCGTGATGATGTGGCCATAGCTGTTCTCGTTCCGGTAGCCGAGCAGCGACGCCATCGACGTCGACTTGCCCGCGCCCGTGGCGCCGATGAACAACATGATGCCGCGTTTGGACATGATGATGTCCCGCAGCACCGGCGGCAGGCCCAGCTCCTCGAACTTCGGAATGTCGGTGGTAATCGTCCGTAGCACCATCCCGATCCGGCCCTGCTGAACGAATGCATTGACGCGGAAGCGGCCGACGCCGGGCGGGCTGATCGCGAAGTTGCACTCCTTCGTGCTCTCGAACTCGGCGGCCTGCTTGTCGTTCATCACGCTTCGCACCAGCTCGATCGTGTGCTGTGGGGACAGCGCCGATTTCGACACGGGTGTGATCTTGCCGTCGACCTTGATCGCCGGCGGGAAGCCCGCGGTGATGAAAAGGTCGGAGCCCTTCTGCTTGACGAGCAGGTCGAGCAGGTCGTGGATGAATTTGGTTGCGCGCTCTTGTTCCATTGTGAATCTCCCGCGGCCGATTCTATCCGCCGCCGAACAAGTCCTTGTTCACTGCGCGCTGGCGCGCTTCCGAAGGCATGACGAGGTTGCGGCGTACGAGCTCGACCAGGCATTGATCGAGCGTTTGCATGCCGACCGATTGGCTGGTCTGGATCGACGAGTACATTTGCGCGACCTTGTTCTCACGGATGAGATTGCGAATCGCCGGAGTGCCGACCATGATCTCATGCGCCGCCATCCGGCCCTGTCCATCTTTCGTCTTGAGCAGCGTCTGCGAGATCACGGCCACCAGCGACTCCGACAACATCGACCGCACCATGTCCTTTTCGGCCGCGGGGAACACGTCGATTATGCGGTCGATCGTCTTGGCGGCCGAGCTCGTATGCAATGTCGCAAACACGAGGTGCCCGGTTTCTGCGGCGGTCAGCGCAAGGCGGATCGTTTCCAGATCGCGCATTTCCCCGACCAGAATGTAATCGGGGTCTTCACGAAGTGCGGCGCGAAGCGCATTCGGAAACGACAGCGTGTGCGGTCCGAGCTCGCGTTGATTGATCAGGCACTTCTTCGACTCGTGCAGGAATTCGATCGGATCCTCGATGGTGAGGATGTGACCGTATTCGTTTTCGTTCACATGATTGACCATCGCGGCCAGCGTTGTCGACTTGCCGGAGCCGGTGGGCCCGGTGACGAGGATCAAGCCGCGCGGACGTTCGGTCAGGGGCGCAAACGCTTTCGGCGCACCGAGCTCTTCGAGCGACAGCACTTTCGACGGAATCGTGCGAAACGCGGCGGCGGCGCCGCGCTGCTGGTTGAACGCGTTGACGCGAAATCGCGCGAGATTGGGAACCGCAAAGCTGAAATCGCACTCGAGCGTTTCTTCATACATCTTGCGCTGATGGTCGCTCATGATGTCGTACACCATGGCATGCACGTCTTCGTGCTCCATCGGCGGCAGGTTGATCCGGCGCATGTCGCCGTGGACGCGGATCAGCGGCGGCAAACCGGCCGAGAGGTGGAGGTCGGAAGCCTTGTTCTTGACCGCGAAGGCGAGGAGCTCAGTGATGTCCATCTATAATTCCCGCAGTTCTGGAGCGGCGGCCGCACCGTAGCAGCACAACAGGCAAGTGCAACGCAATTCGCGTGCCAGAATCGACGCCGGCAGGGGCCGACCGATTATGAGCCACTACGAGAAGGCGTGGCAAGCTGCGCACCTGCGAATCGCCGACGCGGCGCAGGCAGCGGGCCGCGATCGCAACAGCGTGAAGTTGCTGGCGGTGTCCAAAACGTTTCCGCCGGAAGCGGTGCGGTCGGTCTACGCGCTGGGACAGCGGGCTTTCGGTGAAAACTACGTGCAGGAAGCAATCGAAAAGCAACGTGCGCTCGCTGGCTTGCGCGATATCGAATGGCATCTGATCGGTCCCCTGCAAAGCAACAAGGCGCGGCTCGCCGCGGAGGCATTCGACTGGGTCGAGACGATCGATCGCCTGAAGATCGCCGAGCGCCTGTCTGCGGCGCGACCGTCCGACCGCGCGCCGCTCAATGTGCTGATCCAGGTGAACGCAAGCGTCGAGCCGACGAAGAGCGGCGCTCCACCCGCGGACACGCTGGCGCTGGCGCGAGACGTGCATCGGCTGCCGCGGCTGACGTTGCGCGGCATCATGGGCATCCCCGAAGCGACCGACGACGTCGGCCGCCAGCGGCAGCAATTTGGGATCCTGCGCGACTGCTTCGATGCGTGTTGGGCGGCTGGCCTGCCGGTGGACACCTTGTCGATGGGCATGTCGGCCGACGTCGAAGCAGCGATAGCGGAGGGCGCGACCGAGGTGCGTCTGGGGACAGCGATTTTCGGTCCGCGCGAGAAATCGAAGGACTGATCACGTGACGCAACGCTCGACAGTGTTCATCGGCGGCGGCAACATGGCGTCCGCTCTGATTGGTGGGCGGATCGCGGCGGGCGCGAAAGCCAGCGACTTCGGCGTCGTCGAACCTTTGTCCTCGCAACGCGATGCACTGCGCGCGCGTTTTTCCGGCATTCACGTCTCTGCCAAAGCTGCCGCTGAGGTGATCGCCGGGACGAGCGTCGTCGTGCTCGCCGTCAAGCCGCAACAGATGCAAGACGCGGCGATGGCGCTCGCGCCGCACGTTCGCGATGTTCCCGTCGTACTGACGATCGCGGCGGGTATTCGGACGCCGGACCTGTCGCGCTGGTTAGGTGGTTATCGTCGCATCGTCCGCGCGATGCCGAACACGCCGGCGTTGGTAGGCGCCGGCATCAGCGGCGTTTATGCGGCGGCTGATGTCGACGCGAAGGCCCGCGACGCGGCTGCCGCGATTCTTCGCGCCGCGGGCGACATCGTCTGGTGCAACGACGAGGCGATGCTCGACGGGGTCACCGGCGTTTCGGGCAGCGGTCCGGCGTACGTGTTCTATTTTCTCGAGGCGCTCGAGCAAGCTGCGCGAGAGCTGGGCTTTTCGCCGGCCGACGCGCGTCGTCTTGCTTACGCGACGGTGTCCGGCGCGATGATGCTGGCGCAAAAAAGCGACGCCGACGCGGCAACGCTACGCGCACAGGTCACGTCGAAAGGCGGTACCACCGAGCGCGCGCTCGCGACGCTCGAAGCGAATGATGTGAAGGCGAGCATCATCAACGCCGTGAAGGATGCCGCGCAACGCGCACGAGAGCTCGGCGACGAATTCGGAAAGGAAGAATGAATGCTCGAGCCCGCACTCAAACTGATCATCGACGTCCTGTTCGGGATCTTGACATATACGCTGCTGTTGCGCTTCGTCATGCAGGTTTTGCGCGCGCCTTTTCGAAATCCCGCGGGACAGGCGGTCATCGCGCTCACCGATTGGATCGTCAAGCCGTTGCGCAAGATTCTGCCCGGGTTCAAAGGGATCGATTGGGCATCGCTTTTCGCAACGTATCTGTTTCAGTTGCTGTGGCTTCTTGCCTACTATTTCGCGTTCGGCGGCGGCTATTCGCTCGCGGGCAGCGGAGCATTGTTTCTGCTCGTTGCGGCAATCATCGCGCTCATTCGCGCCGCGCTATGGCTATTGATCATCGTCGTCTTCATCCAGGCAATTCTGTCGTGGTTCGCGCCCGACGGCCCGCTCGCGGGGCTGTTGAACGCGCTGACGTTTCCGTTCTTGCGGCCGGTGCGTAGAATCGTCCCACCGATTGGCGGCACGCTCGACCTCTCACCCTTGATCGTGATCGTTCTCGCGCAGCTCGCGTTGCTGCTGCCCGTCACATGGCTGGAATCATCGCTTACACGGGCGTTTATCGGATGAACAGCAGCGCATGGCGCCGTGATCGCGACGGTGCCGTTGTTCTTATGCTCCATGTACAACCGGGCGCAGCGCGATCCGAATTCGCCGGCATGTACGGCGATGCATTGAAACTGCGGCTGGCGGCGCCGCCGATCGAAGGCAAGGCGAACGATGAATTGATTCGCTTCCTGGCTGATCTGTTCGGCGTACCGCGACGTAATGTACTTCTATTGCGCGGCGAGACGTCCCGCGCGAAGACCGTGCGCGTTATCGCGCCGCGGAAGATTCCATCAATGGGTTTGACTGGAGGTTTTCGATGAGTGAACACGTCTACAAGAAGCTTGAGTTGACCGGTTCGTCGACGACCGGAATCGAAGATGCGGTTGCAACTGCGCTCGCCAAAGCGGCGAAAACCGTTCGCAACATGCATTGGTTCGAAGTCATGGAAACGCGCGGACATATCGACGGCGGCAAGATCGCGCACTGGCAGGTGACGATAAAAGTGGGCTTCACGCTGGAAGATTGAGCTCGAGCGTTCGTTTGGGTCACGCAGCCGCGGCGGAAGCCGTGACGGCGTGCAATGCGTCGAAAAGTTTTTCGACCTGGGCGAACTCGAAAATCGCATCCGGCCCGGTCGGTGAAACGTCGGTAAACGGCGATTCGTAGAGAACGGCGGGAAGGAGGACGCCGCGCTCGGTAAGGTGATCGACGATCAGATTGACGAACTCGATCTGGTTCGCGCCGAGCGTCTTGTCGGTCAAAAAATCGGCAAGCACGACCTTGGCCGCCTCGCGATCCATGCCGACGAGCGAGCGAACGAACAATCCTAGGCCGTGGGACTCTTCTTTCGCGCGTTCAATGTCGTTGCGGTTGCCCACGCCGCTCTCCGTGAGCATGCGCTCAAGCTCGCCCAAGTCCGCCGCTGTCAACGCCTTGTTCATGCGGAGCTTGTGAATCGCGACGTGGTCGAGGTGCGCACGAAGAAAAGCCTGTGCCTTG
>VBCG01000179.1 GCA_005881895.1 Betaproteobacteria bacterium | reverse complement strand
AACTACCGCTTCGACCTCGCCGCACGCGCGCTCTACGAGTTCGTCTGGGACGAGTATTGCGATTGGTACGTCGAGCTCGCGAAGGTACAGTTACAACGCGCGGAAGCGAACGGCGACGAACCCGCGGCCCGCGGCACACGGTCGATGCTCGTCCGCGAGCTCGAGGCGACGCTGCGCCTCGCGCACCCGATGATGCCGTTCATCACCGAAGAGCTGTGGCAGACGGTCGCGCCGCTTGCGGGCAAGAAAGGCGAGACGATTTCGTTGCAGCCGTTCCCGCGCGCGAATCCCGAGCGTGTTGATGCGGCCGCCGATGCGCGGATGGCGCTCCTGAAGGACCTGGTCAACGCCTGTCGCACACTACGCGGCGAAATGGAACTTTCGCCGGCGCAAAAAGTGCCGTTGTTCGCGATGGGCGATGCGTCGACGCTCGCCGAATTCGCACCCTATTTGAGCGCGCTCGCCAGGCTATCGAAAGTCGAGATCGTTGCAGAGCTGCCTGCAACCGATGCACCGACCGAAATCGTCGGCGACTATCGGATGATGCTGCACATCGAGGTCGATGCCGATGCCGAACGCGAGCGAATTGACAAGGAACGCGCTCGCGTGAACGGTGAGGTCGCCAAAGCCAAGGCGAAACTCGCGAACGAAGGCTTCGTGGCGCGAGCGCCTGCGCACGTCGTCGAGCAGGAGCGCGCCCGTCTCGCAGGATTCGAAGCGACGCTACAGAAATTAGACGCCCAACGCGCCCGACTCTCGGGTTGAACGCGCAGTTGGCGATCTCGCTCCTGCGCACGTTTCGCGCGCTCAAACACCGCAATTTCCGGCTGTTCTTTATCGGCCAGGGTCTCTCGATGATGGGAACCTGGCTGCAACAGGTTGCGATGGGCTGGCTCACGTATCGGCTGACCGGCTCCGCGTGGCTCCTCGGCGTTGTCGCGTTCTGCGCGAACATCGGCATCCTCCTCTTCGGCACGTGGGCGGGCGTTTTGGCGGACCGCGTCCGTCGTCGTCGCGCACTGTATCTAACGCAATCGCTGATGCTGGCACAGGCGATCGTGCTGACTGTGCTCACGGCGCTCGATCAAGTGCAGGTATGGCATCTGATCGCGCTTGCACTATGGCTTGGCACTGTCAGCGCGTTCGATATACCGGTGCGGCAATCACTGTACGTCTATCTGGTCGATGACCGCGCGGACTTGCCCAATGCGATCGCGCTGAATTCGTTTATGGTCAATGCGGCGCGCGTGGTCGGACCTGCGCTTGCCGGGCTACTCCTTGCCGTGGTCAGCGAAGCCGTTTGCTTCGCGCTCAATGCACTCTCGTTTGTCGCCGTTATCTTCGCTGTGGCGCGGATGCACTTTCCGCGTGAGCCGGGGCCGGCTGCGCGCGCGATCGGCTGGTGGTCGAGCTGGATCGAAGGGTTCCGGTATGTATCGCAGTTCGCGCCTGCGCGAGCTTTGCTGCTACTCGTCGCCGTGCTGGCGTGGACGATCGCGCCGTATTCTTCGCTGATGCCGATTTTCGCGAAGGACGTTTATGGCGGCGGTCCCCATACGCTGGGATTTCTATTGGCGGCCGCGGGAAGCGGCGCGTTGATTTCGACGGCGTATCTCGCGAGCCGGGAAAACATTCGCGGCCTGGGGCGCGTCATCGCGGTGTCTGCGACGATCTGCGGCGTGGCGCTTGCAGCGTTCGCGTACATGAGTGTGTTTGCGATTGCCCTCGTGCTGATGGTCGCCGTCGGCGGCGGTGTGATTCTCGCTGCGGCATCGGCGAACACGATTCTGCAAACGATCGTCGACGATTCATTGCGTGGTCGCGTCGCCGGTTTCTACACGCTGGCGTTCCTGGGAATTGCACCGCTCGGCAATCTGGCGGCGGGGGCCGTTGCCGAGCGACTATCGGCGCCGGCTGCGTTCGCGATCAACGGTGCCATTGCGACACTGGCGGCAGGATGGTTCTGGCGGTATTTGCCGACGATCCGAGGCGCGCTCCGCTCGACGTATCAGCAGCTGGGAATCATCAGTCCCGAGCGCTGAACGTTATCGCCGCTCGATCTTCGGGTCGAGCGCGTCGCGCAAGCCGTCGCCGAGCAGGTTGAATGCGAGCACGGTGAAAAAAATGGCGAGCGCGGGGAAGATCGCTTCGTGTGGCGCGGTCAGCATGTCGGAGCGCGCCGCGTCCAGCATCGCGCCCCATTCCGGCGTGGGCGGTTGCGCACCCATTCCCAGGAACGACAGGGACGCAGCAGTAATGATTGACGTGCCGATGCGCAATGAAAAATAAACGACCACCGCGGAGATTGTGCCCGGAAAAATATGGCGCGCGATGATCGTCCAATCGGATGCGCCGATGCTGCGCGCCGCCTCGATGAACGTCAGATGCTTGAGCGCGAGCGTGTTGCCGCGCACCAGACGCGCGAATGTCGGAACGCTAAATACGGCGACGGCGACGACGACGTTCGTCATGCCGCCGCCCAGAATCGCGACGATCCCGATCGCGAGGAGGATCCCTGGAAACGCGAACAACACGTCGCAGATGCGCATGATCGTGCGGTCCCACCATCCTTCGTAATAGCCGGCGACGAGGCCGAGCAGGGTTCCGATCAGCGCGCCCGCGGCAACCGACACGAATCCGGCCGCCAGCGAAATTCGCGCACCCATCAGAATCCGGCTGAAAATGTCGCGGCCGAGCGCATCGACGCCAAACCAGTGCCGCAATGACGGCGGCGCGTTCAAGCAGTCGTAATCGAAGAAGTTTTCCGCGTCGTACGGAACGATCCACGTCGCCGCAATCGCAATCAGCACGAGCAGCGCGACGAATGCACCTGCAATGAGCGCGACCTTCTGCTTGCGGAACTTGCGCCAGAATTCCGTCCATGGCGTCCGCACCGCCTCGCTGACCGTGGCTGCCGGCGCGCTGACGACGAGATCAGTGTCAGCTTCCATCGTCATCGATAACGAATTGTCGGATTGATGATGCCGTAGAGCACGTCGACGATCAGGTTGATCAGGATGAACTCGAGCGAGAACAACAGCACGAGCGCCTGGATCACCTTGTAATCGCGCATGTCGACGGCGTCGACCAGCAACCGGCCGAGGCCGGGCCAGTTGAAGACTTTCTCGACCACGATCGATCCGCCGAGCAGAAAGCCGAACTGCAGTCCCATCATCGTGACGACCGGAATCAGCGCGTTGCGCATGCCATGCTTGATGACGACATGCGTTTCGTCGAGTCCTTTGGCGCGCGCGGTGCGAATGTAATCCTCGCCCAGGATTTCGACGAACGACGAGCGCGTGAAGCGAGCCATGATCGCGGCGACCGCGGCGCCGAGCGTCAATGACGGAAGAATGTAGTGCTTCCAGGTATCGGCGCCAACCGTGGGTAGCCATCCGAGCTGCACCGAGAATATCTGCATCAGCACCATGCCGAGCGCAAAGGCCGGAAACGAAATGCCCGATACCGCGAGCGTCATGCCGATGCGGTCCGGAGACCGATTTCTGAAGACCGCGGAAACGATGCCGATCGCCATCCCGATGATCACCGACCACACCATGCTCCACACGGTCAGCCAGAACGTCGGCATGAAGCGATCGCCGATCTCTTGGGCAACGGGACGCTTCGTCCGCAGCGACGTGCCGAAATCCCAGTGGATGACGCCACTCAGAAAGCGGACGAATTGCTGCGGCAACGGCTTGTCGAGACCGAGATCCTTGCGTACGAGCTCAACCGTCTCGGGCGTCGCATCGACGCCGGCGGCAAGGCGCGCCGGATCGCCGGGCAGCAAGTGAACGAACAGGAAAACGAACAGCGCGACGATCAGCAGCGTGGGCAGCACGCCCAACAGCCGCTTGACGATGTATTGGAGCATCGTCGTCTGTCATCGAGGCGAATGGTTGTCATCCTGAGCCAAGCGAAGGACCTGCCGGTCGGAGTTAACAAGCAAAAGCAGGTCCCTCGCTGACGCTCGGGATGACAAAAATCATCACGTCACTTGATATCGACTTCAGTAAAATTGAACGACGCATCCGGAATCACGTACACGCCGGACAGCTTCTTGTTGTGCGCCGAGAGAAGTTTCTCTACGACGAGCGGCGCCCATGGGGCATCGTTCCAGGCGGTTTCCTGCGCGTCCTTGTACAGCTTCGCCTTCTCGGCCGAATCGGTCGTCAGCTGCGCATTCTTGATGTCGGCGTCGAACTTCGGGTTTTTGTAATACGCGGTATTGGACAGCTTCGGTGGCCACGATTCGCCATAAAGCAGCGGACGGAGCGCCCAATCGGCCTCGCCGGTCGACGTCGACCAGCCGACGTAATACAGGCGCACCGGCGCGGTCGCCGGATCCTGCCAGGTATCGACTCTCTCGATGCGCTGTCCGGCCTCGAGCAGCGTGATCTTGGTTCGGATGCCAATCTGCTGTAGTTGCTGCTGGATGAACTGCGTGATCTTCTGCGCGGTCGTGTGGTTATACGCCGACCACAGTTCGGTCTCGAAGCCATTCGGATAACCAGCCTCGGCTATCAATTGTTTCGCCTTCGCGACGTCGTAGGGCCACGGTCCAATCTTCACCGCGTATTCCACGCCCTGCGGCGCGACGCCTTCGGCGGGCGTCGCATATCCATTGAAGGCCACCTTGGCGAGCGCATCCTTGTTGATCGCGTAGGCGATTGCCTGGCGCACCTTGGGATTGTCGAACGGCTTCTGCTGCGTGTTCATCGACAGGTAGCGCAGTACGATCGACGGCGCCGCGACGAGCTCGAGGTCGGGCTTCGCCTTCAGCACGTCGGCGACCTCATATGGAACGGGATAGGTGAAATGCGCTTCGCCCGTCTGCATCAGCGCGGCGCGCGAGTTGTTGTCGACGACGGGCTTCCACGTGATCGTGTCGACCTTCGGATAACCCTTGCGCCAATAGCCGTCGAATCTGGCAACTTTCAAATAATCGGTCGCCTTCCATTCGACGAACTTGAACGGACCCGTGCCCACCGGATGAAACGCGATGTCCTTGCTGCCCCATTGCTTGAGCGCTGCGGGGCTGATCATCACCGTCGACGGATGCGCGAGTTGCGCGATGAACGGCGAGAACGGCGTTTTCAGCGTGATGCGCGCCGTGTAGTCGTCGACAGCCTCGGTTTTGGCGATGTTGTTGTTGTAGAGGCCGTACCGCTTGAGCTTGTTTTCGGGATTCGTCACGCGATCGAGGTTCGCCTTCACCGCATCGGCCTTGAAATCGGTGCCGTCATGGAACTTGATGCCCTTCTTGAGCTTGATCGTATAGACGAGCCCGTCCTTGCTCACCTCGTAACCTTCGGCGAGAACCGGAATCATCTTCATGTCTTTGTCGAAGCCGAACAAGCCTTCGTAGAACGATTTAGCCATTGCCTGCGACAACGTGTCGTTCGCGTCGTACGGGTCCGTCGTCGTGAACGTCGACGCCACGGCGAACACGACGTCCTTCGCGGCGAAGGCCGGGGCGGCAACGAGCGAGAAAACCCCCAGCGCGGCAGTGACCAAGGAGCGAAGCGGCGATTTCATGATGGACTCCTAACTTTTTTGAATGAGTAACGGTATCGCGATCTCAATAAGCGCCGCCGACATGATGCGTGGCGACAAAATGGTCCGGTCCAACTTCAGCGAGCGGAGCGACGATCGGATCATCGTTTCCTCCGATGATAGCTCCCTTTTGCGCCGCCGGCGCCTCGGGTCTGCAACGGGCACCGCGCTCATCAGCTTGCGCGTGTACGGATGGCGCGGATCGTCGAACACAGCCCGCCGCGGCCCGATTTCCACGATCTGCCCGAGATACATCACCGCAACACGGTGGCTCACGCGCTCGACGACGGCCATGTCATGCGAAATGAACAGATACGACAAGCCGAATTCCGTCTGCAGATCGAGCAGCAAGTTGACGATCTGCGCCTGGATCGACACATCGAGCGCCGATACCGCTTCGTCGGCGACGATGATTTTCGGATTGAGTGCCAGCGCGCGCGCGATCGCAATGCGCTGCCGCTGCCCGCCGGAAAATTCGTGTGGATAACGCGCCGCGTGATCGGGATCGAGGCCGACGTGACGCAACAGCCAGGTGACCCGATCTTCCGCTTCGCGGCCGCTCACGACACCGTGCACATAAAGCGGTTCCGCAATCGAGAACCCGACGGTGAGCCGCGGATCGAGCGACGCGAATGGATCCTGGAAGATCATCTGGATGTCGCGGCGCAGCGGGCGCAACTCGCTGCTTTGCATCTTTGCGATGTCCTTGCCTTCGAGCTCCATGCTGCCGCCTGCGATATCGACCAGCCGCAGCAGCGACCGACCCGTCGTCGATTTGCCGCAGCCGGATTCGCCGACGAGCGCGAGCGTTTCACCGGGAGCGAGATCGAAGCTCACGCCTTCGACCGCGTGCACGCGCCTGCGGACGTGGCCGAAGAATCCGGACTTGACATCGAAACGTGTCGTGAGATCGCGCACCTTGAGGAGCGGTTCACCCGCGCGCGGCGGACGCGATGACGCGGTGGTTTCCACATTGGAGGAAGCCATTCCATTCATGGTCACCAGCGGAAACTTGCGCGGAAGGTCTTCGTCCTTGAGCGAACCCAGCCGCGGGACCGCCGAAAGCAAAGCCTTCGTGTACCGCTGCGACGGCGTCGCGAAGATCTTTTCGGTTGCGCCCTCTTCGACCTTTTCGCCCCGGAACATCACGACGACGCGATCGGCGACTTCCGCCACGACGCCCATGTCGTGCGTGATGAACATCACCGCCATGTGCATCTCGTCCTGCAGGAGCCGGATCAACGTCAGGATTTGCGCTTGAATCGTCACGTCGAGTGCGGTCGTCGGCTCGTCTGCGATCAACAGCGCCGGGCGGCAGGACAGTGCCATCGCGATCATCACGCGCTGGCGCATGCCGCCGGATAGCTGATGTGGATAGCGTGTCAGCACTTGTTTGGCTTCCGGGATGCGCACCTGCTCGAGCATCCGCAACGCTTCGGCGCGTGCCGCCGCCGCGTCCTTGCCCTGGTGCAGTCGAATCGATTCGCCGATCTGATCGCCGACGGTGAACACCGGATTCAACGACGTCATCGGCTCCTGGAAAATCATCGCGATCTCAGCGCCCCGGATGCTGCGCATCATTCTCGGGTCGGTGCGCGCAAGGTCGAGCATTCCGTGTTCGGGACGCGCGAACTCGAGGCGTCCGCCGACGATTCGGCCGCCGCCGTGCTCGACGAGTCGCATGATCGACAACGCACTCACCGATTTGCCGGATCCCGATTCGCCGACGACGGCGACTGTTTCACCCCGGTCGATCGCGAACGACAGGTTGCGAACGGCGGTGACGACGCGATCCGCCGTCGCGAATTCGACGCTCAGTTGTTCGACGCGAAGAACGGTCGGGGAAGTGGCCAAGGGTGACACGGGTAGCGGCAGGGAGCCGCATTATCGGGGACCTCCGCCTTGCCCGCAAACCTCGCGTAAAACGCGCCTCGCGCGGCCACTTAGCGCCCGGTGATCTTGATCGTCGTTGTTTTCGTGACGCCCGCGTAGCTGGCCGAGATTGTAGCGACCCCGTTCTTCTTCGTTGCGGCGGTCGAAACGGCGAATGTCGCCGCCGTCGCGCCCGCGGCGACAACAACGTTCGCCGGGACGGATGCCAGCGGAGGTTGCGAGCTCGTCAGCGCGACCGTTGCGCCGCCACTGGCCGCGGCCGCTGTCAGCGTCACGGTCCCGACGGCCGCCGTGCCGCCGACGATCGTGGTTCGATTGAGCGAGAGCGTCGCTAGAGCCGGGGCCGTCGCGGCCGGCGTCACGGTAAACGTCGTCGTTTTCGTGACGCCGCCATACGTCGCCGAAAGCG